>SLAA01000240.1 GCA_007127105.1 Spirochaetales bacterium
AGCTCCGAGGTCAATGAAGTAAGCATTCTCACGTATAATGTTGAGAATCTCTTTGACGATGTCTCGGACGGTACCGAGTACCAGGGCTATGATCCCGCTCGGGACAACTGGAACACCGAGCTTTTTGAACGGAAACTAGAGAACATTGCAGCGGTGATTGAGGCCTCCCTTCCAGGTGGCCCAGACATACTCGGCCTACAGGAGATTGAGAACTCGCATGCCCTCACTCGACTTGTGGAGTCGCATCTGTCCCGACTCGGGTATACCGAAATGGTCATGGCACCCTCGCCGAACTCAGCCTTTCATGTTGCCGTGGTCAGTAGATTCCCAGTTAGCTCGGTGCGCTCGCACATGGTATCGGTACCGGACAGGGGGCCTCGCCGCAGCATTCTGGAGGTGCGGCTCGACATAGGGGGAACACCCCTGGTGGTGTTTGTGAATCACTGGAAGAGCAAGTTTGGTGGAGGCGGGCCCCACACCGAGCCCGAACGCATAGAAAGCGCAACGCTTCTGGCACGTCGCATACGCGAGCTGCTGCATGGAGAGCCAGACCTGAACATTGTGGTCATGGGCGACTTGAATTTGAGTTACGATGAGTACCGCCGAGTCGATGGGGTGTACCAGACAGCTCTTATTCGTCTCTCGGACGACTACCCACCTGACTTTCGTGAGAGCGGAATTTTCCTGACCGGTGATCTGAGCCAGCCGGGTACCTTAGGCCCCAAGCTAGTCTTGTACTCACCGTGGAAGGAAGGCGGCCAGCTTGGAAGCTACAGCTACCAAGGTTCCTGGGAAACAATTGACCATGTTCTGTTAGGCCCGAACTTTGACAACGGGCGTGGACTGGAGTACGAGAGTTTTTCGGTGGTTGCCCCAAGCTTTGCTCTCACCAATCGTGGGACGCCGTTGCGTTGGGACACCGAGCGGAGGACAGGCTACTCTGACCACCTGCCGCTTCTGCTGCGCCTCAGGCATTTTAATTGAGTGTGCAGGCTTCCAGCTACCAGCCCCTTCTACCAGACGCCAGCCTGCTTCAGCCCGGCAACGGCGGCTGCATCCCAGCCTGCGTTTGCGCGCGGATTGGCTGGGCTGGGGTGGAGAATGCCGCTTATGCGGGCTTCCAGACCAAGCAGGTCTGGCCGAGCGCTCACCACACGTTGGAGGGCGGCCTCAGCATAGCGGCCTATGCCGACAAGGTACTGGGGGCGAAGCACCCCAAGCATTGCCCCGAGAGCGTTGTCGCAGGCGCTGCTCAGCGGTAGAGTCTCGGTCTTGGGAAGTTTGTCGGGCGTACGGTTTCGGCCGCTTGCTTCAAGGAACAGCAAAGGGCAGTAGTTAAGAACGAAATGTTCAGCAAAGAACTGCTCGGCAGAGCCAAAGCGTTGCTGCATGAGCCCCCAGAGCCGTTTGCCGCTTGGCTCGCTGCGACCGCATTCAAAACCCAGTACTGGACGCTTAGGGTGTTCGCATCCTGGCCTGCCAGCTGGCGTCGGGCTCTGGATCCAGTCGCGGGCAAACGATACCTCACCAAAGGGAATTCCGGTTTGCGCCATTCCCCACGGTCCGGGGTTCATTCCCAGAAAAACCACTCGCTTCTCGGCGGTCGCATAGCGTTTGAGGTACTCGGTGTGCGCATTCCAGGCGTAGTGCAAGGGGTTGTAGACGTACTCCGTTGGCGGACTGAAGCGGAGTTCGTCGAGCTTGTCTCGCAACTCCGCGCTAATCTGAACAAGGGCCTCCGCGACTTTGCTCCCCGAGCTTTGTGAACTACTCGGCTCCATGTTCAAACTCCCCGTTCGTTTCGTTCCTTGGGACGTGGTTCCTTTTCACTCCACCGTCGAGGCGAGTAGCGTCACCGGCAACGCGCCGGTATCCTTCACCTACGTTGCGAAAGCTGCTCTCAAAGTTCTGGAAGTGTTTTTCGGCCAGCTGCAGCTCGCGGCCCAGTGCGCCTACGTCCTGCGAAAGGCGGCTCAACGCGGAGGACAGGGTGCGTCCTTGCTCCGAGAAGGCAAAGCCCCGCAAGCCGTAGGCAACCGTCTGCAGGTACAGCAATAAGGCGTTTGGCCCAACCGGTACCACCCCATGCTCCAAGGCAAATCGCCACAGCGGCCCATCCTCGGTTACAAAGACCTCGTAGTACAAATGCTCGGATGGCAGATACATGAGGGCAAAGGGCAGGGTTCCCTCCTCGGTGCGAATGTACTTCTGGGCAATGGACTCAATCTGTGGCCGCAAGGCCTTGGTTGCTGCGGCCCGAAGTTTGCCGAGGTCTCCGGAGGCGCCTGCTTCTCCCAGGCTCTCCAAGGGGAACTTGGCGTCAATGGCAACCAGGTACTCACCCAGGCGAACCACCGCGTCAACTCGCGAGCCGTCCCGAAAGCTATGTTGCAGACTGTAGGCCGATCGTGGCAACCAGTCGGAGAGCAGCTGCTCCAGCATGAGTTCGCCGACAATACCACGTCGCCGAGGGCTAAGAAAGACGCTGCGCAGGTGCTCAACATCGCCTGCAAGGTGCTCCAGGCGACCGAGTTCCTCGCCGATCTTAGTCAAGGTTGCTCCAAGGTCGGCGGTGCCTGCCCCTGTCGCGCCTGCCCCAGCAGCGCCTGCCCCTGTCGTGCCTTCCCCGGCCCTACGAAACCGACGCAGCAACACAAACATTGAAATGAGGTAGAGAAGCACAAGCGCCACCACCAGCGCGGCTAATGTCAGAGTTCCCGGGTTCTCCAGCAAGGCAGATATCGGCATTGCGCCATGGTAGATCGCCGCTCCTTCCGCGTCAAGCACGGTTCGCTCCCGGTCTATCTCCACTCCCTGGAGACCCCGAGCCCCAGCGCGGGGTCAATCTGTCCTCATCTGGGTAGATGTATTTTTCCTCGGATCGCCGTATAGGGGCAAAATGCCAGCAAAGTGATAGCATTTTGCCTACAGTGTGTCTTAATAGAAAAGTGTTAGCACTACCTACTACGTTTGCGGTAATTCCACCGCCAAAAGTGCTGCTTATACAAGGGGCCGCAAGCACGAACTCAAACACGAACAAGGGCCCGATTTCCAGAGAGCCCGTCCCCGTTCATACTCACGCTGGCGTCACATGGAGAGTTGCTCTATTCCGTACTCATCCTCACACCTCGGCGACCCTGCCGCCCGCATAGCTCAGGCAGTCGGCGATGCGCGCCTCACGTCGCTCAGGCGGTCGGCGACCGATTGACAGCTCAGTATGCCGGGTTTATGATACCCTCAAGTCCTTAGGTCGGCCGTTCGCCCGGCCGAGCAGCGTAGTTTCATGTTCGTAGTTCCAGGCAGCGTTGCGGCGGATGAAGTACCCAGCGTCCGGTAAGCGTCCGGAAGCAGACAGAGGAGACCTATGGAGTTTCAACGTTCCCGCACCGGCGCGAATCGTGAGCGTATAATACAGGCCGCCGCAAAACTCATAATTGAGCGCGGAGTTGCCAATACCAGTCTTGCCGACATTGCCAAAGAAGTTGGAATCAGCAAGGGCACGCTCTACTACTACTACTCATCGAAAGGTGATCTCATTTTTGATGTTACCGAACGGCATATGGCCTATGTTGGCGGAAAAATCCTGAGCTGGCTGGAACAGAGTGGAAAAGGCATGCCGCGGGAAGATGTGATCCGTATGGTTTTTCGTACCATGATTCGCTCGAAAAAGCGCGGGCAAATTCGGGTGTACCTGATTGAGGAGGCACTCCGTGGCAACGACTCAATACGCGAACGTTTCATTCAGGAGTACGAGCGCTGGAGACAGATGATTGAGGACGGATTGCGGAAAATATTCTCAGACGACCGCGAGTTCGAGACCATGTCACAGGTCATGCTTGCAACCATGGATGGGCTACTGCTCCAGCAACTCATGGGTGTGCCACATATATCGCTTGACCGAATTTCTCGCTTTATTGCCGGGCAAGGCACTGCTGGTCAGAGCCGCGCCTCCAGCGGTGAGATCGGTTCCTAACAAAGACCTCAGGAGATGAAAATGAAGAACGAGCTACCATGGAGCTTTCTTGACGCGTACCGCGACGAGTCCGCCGGTTCGCTGGTGTTAACCGAGCGGTGGCCAAGTCTACCACACCTGTTTGCTATTAGCGCCTCCCGCTATCCTAACCGGAACGCATTTAGCTGCTATGACCCCAAGGAGCTGCGCTTCACCTATGCACAGGCTTTTGATGTGGTCTACAAAACAGCCCTTGAGTTGGCCAAACGCGGTGTAATGCCTGGCGACCGGGTCGTGGTGACCGGCAAGAACTCACCGGAATGGGCACTTGCGTACCTGGCGGTGCTTGCTCGACGCGCTGTAGTGGTACCACTTGATTTCCAGCTGACCGATGCAGAGATCAAGAATCTTGTGTCGATATCGGAAGCAAAAACGGCGTTTGTTGACCACGAGAAGCTCAAGACCTTTGCTTCACTTGGAACGAACACCATTGCGCTTGCTGAAGGTGACCCGGACTACATTCTTGACCTGGTGCGTTCCGACTCCAGCGCAACGGCACTGAAGGACCCAAGTATGGGCTTTGAGGACGGCTTTCCGGCTGCGGGAGATATTGCAGCGATCATGTTCACCTCAGGTACAACCGGAGCAGCCAAGGGTGTTACGCTCACTCATGAGAACTTCGTGAGTGACTGCCTGCTTGCGCAGTCTCTGCTGCAGGTGCTGCATACCGATGTATTCTACGCGCTGCTTCCTATACACCATTCGTACACCATGCTCGCGGTATTTATCGAGGCGATCTCGGTTGGGGCCGAGGTGGTGTTTGCCAAGAAACTGGTAGTGCAGCAAATCCTGTCGGATCTCAAGACCGCTCAGGTCACCATGTTTCTTGGGGTTCCAACCCTGTTTAACCGACTGTTGAAGGGAATCATGCGTGGCGTGCGTGAGAAGGGACCTGTTGTCTACGGCATCATCCGCTTTCTTATGATAAGCAGCGGCATAGTAAAAAAGGCTACCGGCATGAACCCGGGCAAGCGGCTCTTCAAGGGAATTCTTGCCAAGGCCTCGCTTGACAGCATTCGCATCTGTATTTCCGGCGGTGGCCCCTTACCGTCCGAGACCTTTCGCCGTTTTAACCAGTTAGGTATAGATTTCGTGCAGGGTTACGGTCTTACCGAAACAGCTCCCATTCTGACACTGAACCCGGTGGACCACTACAAAGAGAGTTCGGTCGGGAAGGTCTTGCCGGAAGTTGAGATGAAGATCATTAATCCCGATGAACGAGGACGGGGTGAGATCGTAGTACGTGGCCCCATGGTCATGCAGGGCTACTATAACAATCCAGAGGCCACCGCCGAGACCATAGACAAAGATGGTTTCCTGCATACCGGTGATGTCGGTTACCTTGATAATGAAAACTATCTGTATCTAACCGGACGAAAGAAATCACTCATTGTTACTAGCGCTGGCAAAAACGTGTACCCCGAGGAGCTTGAAAGTCATTTTGATCTCTTTGATGAGGTGGCGCAGGTCATGGTTGCCGGATACCTAAGCGATCCTGAAGAACACACCGAGGATATTGAAGCCTTCATTCACCCCGAGACGAGCTTCTTTGAAACCAAGGACGGCACAACAGACAAAGAGGCGGCCGAGACTCGCATCCGCGAGATTGTCTCACAGGTTAATAAGGGACTCCAGCCCTATCAGCGTATTCGCCGCAGCACCGTACTCTGGGAGCCAATGGAGACCACCACCACCCGCAAGATCAAACGCCATGTGGTACAAAAGCAGGTGGATCCCAATGAACCGGGTGCTGTTTGAGGCTGGTGAACTTGAGCAGCCTCTGTCTCGGAGTGACCCGCGTGGGCGTCATATTCTTAAGGTGCTCAATGCAGTTGTGGGTGACCGGGTCCGCGTTGGCATTGTAGACGGCCTCGCTGGCACTGCGGTGCTGCGTGAGTTAACGCAGACGCACATTGTCCTGGAGCTGGAGACGCTCAACGAGACACCCCCACAGCTTTTTCCCGTCACGGTAGTCCTGGGTCACACTCGGCCCATTGTGCTACAGCGAGTGCTTCGCGATCTTACGACCATCGGTGTGGGCCACATTATTGTCACCCACACCGAGTTGGGAGAGAAGTCGTATTTTCTCAGTAATCTCTGGCAACAGGATGCCTACCGCGCCTTTCTTATTGAGGGGGCCGCTCAGGCGGGGTGCACGCGACTGCCACGGGTTGATCGTGCCCGATTTCTGGGTGAGGCCTGCGAGCTGCTGCCGCCGCAGAATACACATAAGCGGTACGCCTTTGATCTACCGCCCGCCAACTCGGATATCGACCCGGACATCGACCCTGCTTCCGACTCGGGCGGCCGTTCCGACATCGACCCTGCTCCTGACCTTGCTGGCTTTGTTGCGGCCTTTGGCTCGGAACGTGGATGGACAGAGAGAGAACGTCGGCGCTTGCAGGAGTCGCACTTTACCTTTCGTGGCCTGGGACCGCGTATACTCAGAAGTGAAACGGCAGCGGTTTGTGGTACCATGGTGCTGCTTGAGGCTCTGGGTTTCTTTGCATAAGTTTGACTGCATGGTATACTCACGTAAATCAAGGAGCCCTTGTAGATGAAGAGAATCCTCGTTATTGACGATGACGAGATTAGCCTGGCCATCGTTAAAAAAGTATTGTCAGAGAGTGGTTTTGAGGTAGAGACGTTCTCGTCTTCAGCAGAAGCGTGGGAGCAGTACGAGCCTGAAGCCTACGATCTCATCCTCTCAGATTACTTCATGCCAGAAATCAATGGTGATGAGTTACTGAAGAAGGTTCGCAAACATGATGATGTAACGCCCTTTGTATTTCTGACCTCGAACACCGACGTGAAGATTGCAATTGAGCTTGTAAAGTCAGGCGCGGACGACCACATTGTGAAACCGATTGTGGCGGAGGAACTGGTTTTCCGGGTTAACAAGAACCTGAAGGAACGCGAGAACCTGCGCATGATTGAGGAGGCCGAGAAAGAGAAGGCTCTGCTTGATCTGGAACATCAGAAGCTGGTGAACTGGCGTGCGCTCTACGCGAGCAAGGATATTACGCAGACCGAGCAGATGATTGCGCTGCTGTCGCGCACCATAAATCAGTCTGGGGGTTTTCTTTGGCTTGAGCTGCTGAAGTCAGATCTCAAGGAGCTTGACGAAAAGAGCTTCCGGATCTCCAAAGACCTTGTTGATATGATTCTGAGCTCTGCCGAAAGTCAGAAGAGCATTTTTGACTACATCACCTTCATTAGCCAACTTGACGATCTGGTTCTCCATCCGGAGGATTATGATATAGCGCGCTTTGTGAAGGAGATGAACGGATTGCTTAAGACCGAGGCCGGTAAACTTGCCTCGAAATACCCACGGGACATTGTTGTTTCCCCGCCTTCCAAGCATTTGCCAGTAGGCAAGGTCTCAGTTGATCCCGAGTACTTTCCAAGAATTCTACGGGAACTGCTCATCAATGCCGTGAAGTACTCACCTGAAGGCTCACGAATTCTGACCAACTTTGAGCTGAACACCACGGAGAAGGGGAACAACCTTGACTTCACTATTCGTAATACGCCCAAAGAGATCAGTGCAAAGGCTCGTGACGGCTCCCCAATTCGTGGTGTTCCCTATGACTACTCAGAGTTGGTCTTTGACTTGTTCTACACTATTGAGTCCTTTCCGGTATACCTAGAAGAGGAGGAGTGGAGCGATGGTACGGGTCTTTACGTTGCGCGGAAGCTTTTGCGTAACCAGAACAGCTGGATCAAAGCGGTAAATGGAATAGACTACACCGGAAGCTCTCCGGAGAGTTTTGTCCGATTCACCATAACCTTACCCTTTACAGTCACTTAAGGAGTCCCTATGGCAGACAAAATACTAATCGTCGACGACTCGGTGTCAATGCGACAAATGACGAACATGATTCTCAGCGGCGCTGGTTACGAGGTAGTGCAAGCGGTGGACGGCAAGGACGGACTCGACAAAATGAGCGCCGACATCAAGGTCATTATCACCGACTACAACATGCCGAACATGAACGGCATCGAGTTCATTAAGGCCGTGCGCACCGGGACGGTTAATAAGTCGGTGCCTATTCTTATGGTAACCACCGAGTCCGAGAACGAGAAAAAACAGGAAGGAAAAAGCGCTGGCGCGACCGGGTGGATTACCAAGCCATTCGACAAGGATACTCTTCTACAAACCATAAAGAAGGTAGCCGATCCGCTTGGATTCTAGGCAGCCATCACAAAAGGGATGAGAATCACCTAACGGAAAAGCCATGATGCGTACGGAATTTGACACGACAAAAAAGCCTGCTCAACTAGACATAGAAGGTGAGATGTCCTTTGCCACCGTGAGCGATCTGCATGCAGCCCTTTTGACTGCCTGTGATGAGGTGGAAGAGTTGGTTGTTTCGCTTGACAAGGTGACCGGGATAGATGCCGCCGGGCTGCAGCTGCTGTTTGCGGTCTGCCGCTATGCCGAGAAGAGCAAAAAGACTGTGCGGGTCGTGCCGGGGGCGGCCGCAGAGCGCATTGACCGCATTCTGGAGTTTTCCGGTCTTACCGCGCCTGTCTGCCTCGCTGGAGATATCGCTCAATGAATGAACTCGGAAGTCCTCTCGAAACCTTTCGTGAGGAGGCTCGTGAGCTTTTGGAGCAGCTTGAGCAGCATCTCATGCAGCTTGAAGAGGATCCTGCAGACCACGACTCAATAGACGGCGCTTTTCGCGCCCTCCACACAATCAAAGGTTCCGGCAACATGTTTGACCTCGACGACTTGGTGGGTTTCACCCATATCGTAGAGGCAGTGTTCGTGCGTGTGCGTGACGGGAAGTTGCCGGTAAGCAGAGAATTGATAGATCTCTCTCTGCAGGCTCGAGACCATATATCCCTTTTGCTCACCGCGACCGAAAGTGGAACCCTGGACACCGAGGTCGCCGAACGGTCACGACTGCTCTCTGTGGCATTTGAGGAATACCTGGATGCAGAGACATCTGCGGTCTCCGGAGGGGTTGCCGGAAAGCAGAACTCGGAAGCGCCCAAGGATAGTGAGCATGAGTCGGAGGGGGAATGTACCTATCGCATTGAGTTCACTCCGGCTGCCGACTCCTTTCTCACCGGCGCAAATCCGCTTCTCATTCTCAATGAGCTTGCTGAGCTTGGAACCATACTCAAGATTGGGTACTGCGAAGCTATTCCCGACCTCAAAGAGATTGAGCCTGAGTACTGTTACTTGAGGTGGGTAATCCTGCTCACTACAGATCAGGGTGAAAACGCAGTTCGTGACGTCTTTATTTTTGTAGAAGGCAGTGCCGAGATAAAGATCGATGTCATAGATGAAGCAGATCCCTTAATTGGTGAGTCGGGATACAAACGGCTTGGTGAGATTCTTGTTGACCGAGGCGAGATAAACCCCAAGGACCTTGAGTCGGCCGTGAGTTCCAAGAGTTACATAGGCGAGCTGCTGGTCAAAAAGGGTTTTGTGAGCGAGGAGCAGATCAATAGCGCGCTCCAGGAGCAGAACTACGTCCGGGATATTCGCGAAAACCGACGGACGGTGGAAACCAGTACAACAATCAAGGTGAAGGTTGAGAAGCTTGACGAGCTCGTGAACCTGGTAGGTGAGTTTGTAACGATGCATGCAGGCATTGCAATGGTTGCTGAACGAAAGAATGACCAGGACTTTCGGGCTGCAGCTGAGCAAATGGAAGGGCTTATCCGGCAGGTGCGGGATCTCTCAATTGAGCTCCACATGGTGCCGGTGGAAATCCTCTTCTCCGGTTACAGGCGGCTTGTTCGTGATCTCTCCGAGGATTTGTCAAAGCAGGTGCAGCTCAAGCTGGAGGGCACCGAGACCGAACTTGATAAAAATGTCATTGACTCACTGAAAGACCCACTGCTGCACATAATCCGCAACAGCATAGATCACGGAATTGAATCCCCCGAGGTTCGAACAAAAAAGGGTAAGCCTCCCACAGGCACATTAAGGCTCTCGGCGTACTATTCGGGTGCCAGCGTGGTGATTCAGGTTGTGGACGACGGAGCCGGAATGGATGTTGAGCGCATCCGCCAAAAGGGTATTGAACGCGGTGTCATTGATTCATCGGACCGGTACTCGGAACAGGACATCCTGCAACTCATTTTTGCCCCGGGGTTTTCGACCAACGAAGAAGCCACTAACGTGTCAGGTCGCGGTGTGGGTATGGATGTAGTTCGGCGCAATATAGAGGCAATTGGTGGGAGTATCCGTATTCAAACCGAGAAGGATGTCGGAACAACGCTCTCAATTCGCATTCCACTCACACTTGCAATTGTCGACGGACTGCTCTCACGAATTGGCGACTCGCTGTATCTTATCAATCTGTCCTATATCGTTGAGTGTCTTGACCTCAAGGATGTTCGCACGGCTGGCAACGGCGGTGACATGATAGATTTCCGTGGCGAAATTGTCCCCTTCCTTGATCTGCGGAGGTACTTTGGTGTTGAAGGTGCAGCCGCCGAGCATCCGCAGCTGGTTGTTGTGGCCATAGAGGAAAAAAAGATCGGGCTGGTCGTAGATGCCTTGCTGGACAAGTACCAGTCGGTCATTAAAAGTCTCGGCAAAATCTATGAACGCGTAGAAGGTATTTCCGGGGCCATTATTCTGGGTGACGGCAAGCCAGCGCTTATGCTGGATGTAGATCGACTGGTGAAGGTCACGCGTGATGAGGTGAAGAAATGAGTGCCGATACCGAGAAATATCTGGTGTTCTCGGTCGCCGAGGAAAAGTATGCGGTTGAGGTAGTTCGGGTAGAGGAGGTCATTGAGGCCTACGGCATTACGCCTGTTCCTCGCACGCCCAGCTACCTTCTGGGAATAATAAACCTCCGGGGCCGCATTGTACCGGTGCTCTGTGTGCGCCGACGGTTCGGGTTTGAGGCAGCTGTCACCACTACCGACACGCGCTTGGTGGTGCTTCAGGTGTGCCTTGGTGAGGAGTTGGTTTCGTTGGGGGCAGTGCTCGACGCGGTTCATGGAGTGGTGGATATATCGCCTTCCGCCATTGAGAAGCGCCCCGCTCTAGGCAATAGTGGTGATCAACACATTGCCGTCACCTCCATAGCAAAGCTTGAGAACGAACTGCTGCTGGTTCTGGATGCCGACCGGCTCCTTACCAGGGAATACCTTGACGACAGTTACGAGCACCTGCGTCGGCAAGCTGGTGGATAAGACGAGCTGTTGGATAAAACTCTTCTTGCCGTTGCATCAACAACGGTTTTTTCCTACTATGGGAAAATGTCCCGGAACCTTCTACCCGCAAGCTTGGTTGGGCTACGAGTGTTCATGGTTGGAATCAAGGGTTCCGGCATGACGGCACTTGCAGAACTCTTTAAGCATATGGGTGCCTTGCCTCAAGGCTCAGATACGCAGGAAACTTTCTACACCGACGCCATCCTCAAGGAACTTGGCATTCCCTTCTTTGAAGGCTTTGACAAGGCAAATCTTCCGTCACAGTGTGACTTGGTGGTCTACTCGGCTGCGTACGACCCGGTGATGCACCCAGAACTCCTTGCTGCGTCCGAGCGAGGACTGCCTATGCTCACCTATCCGGAAGCCTTAGGTGAGCTCTCCCGTCGTGTGCCTTCGGTTGGGGTGTCCGGTGTTCACGGAAAGACCACCACCACAGCTATGGTAGGTGAGCTCATTCGCATGGGCAAGTTGCCCGGCAACGTACTTGTTGGAAGTGCATCACTTGGCTTTGGCGGGCGGCAGGTGTATACCGGGGGTGACCGTTTCCTCGTTGCCGAAACCTGTGAGTACCGGCGACACTTTCTCTCTTTTACTCCCACGGTGCTGGTGCTCACCGGGGTAGAGGCAGATCACCTTGACTACTACCGTGACTACGACGACATTCGCAACGCCTTTCTAGAATACTCCGAGCGCATTACTCAGGGTGGGAGTCTCATCTACTGTGCAGACAATGCAGGAGCTTGCGAGGTAGCCGCAGCCGTGGCCTCCAGGCGGCCGGATGTGAAACGCATCCCCTACGGGCACACCGCCGAGGGCGGATTTCGCATTCATGAGATATCCTACGAGGAAGGAAGGCAGGTGTTTCGGCTCGAGGGTGTCGCAGAACCCTTTGAGCTACCGGTTCCGGGGCGTCACAATCAGCTCAATGCGGCAGCGGCACTTGCGGCGGTAGATGAACTGAGCCGTGCGGTTGGGTTGGCGGCGCTGAGTGCAGATGCGGCAACCTCCGCATTGGCCGGATTTCGCGGCACCAAGCGTCGCGCCGAGCTCCGTGGGGAGTACCGGGGAGTGCTGTTCATGGACGACTACGGTCATCACCCAACCGCAATTTCCGGAACCCTGGAGGGCCTGCGGGACTTCTATCCCGGCCGTCGCCTTGTGGTTGACTTCATGTCCCATACCTTTAGCCGGACCGAAGCGCTGTTGCAGGACTTTGCTCGCTGTTTTTCGGCTGCCGACCTCGTTATCCTCCATAAAATTTATGCGTCGGCTCGTGAGCAGTACGGTGGGTCCGTTGACGGCTATGCGCTGTTTCGCGCCGTGTCGGCTCAGCACTCTGCGGTTCAGTATTTTGAGGAACCGCTCGACGCGGTGCCATACCTGCGTACAACCCTGCAGCCCGGTGATTTATTCGTAACCCTTGGTGCCGGTGATAACTGGCGCATTATTGACACGCTGTTAGACTTGCCTGAGTTTGGCAGGTGAGGAGCTCCTGATGCGAAGCATGACGGCCTACGCCATTGACGAAGGAATGAATGAACGCTTCTCGGTGAGTCTGGAAATCAAGTCGGTGAACAACAGATATCTTGACGTTGCCTGTAATCTGCCGTCTTTTCTGGCACCGCTTGAGGCGGAGTTACGGGGAGTTGTCTCGGACAAAGTCTCTCGGGGGCGCGTAGACCTTACTGTTCGTGTGAGAGAGCTGCAAAGTGAGATTGAGGTCGATGTCGACGCGGTCAATGCAGAAAAGTACGTCACCGCGCTCCAACGTTTGGCCGGGCTTGCCGGAATTACCGCAGAGCTGAGGGTTGAGCATCTTTTAGGATTCGAGGGTCTCTTCAGCGTTGAGAAGAAGCGCGACCCGGAAATGTACAAACCTGCGGTCATGGAGGCTTTAGAGCGGGCATTGCAGAGCTTTCTTGAACAGGCCGAGCGGGAAGGGGAGAAGACGCAGCTCGATATCTTCACGCAGCTTGAACGCATTGAGCGCCATCTTGGTGTAATTGAGGAGCAGGCACCGCGGCTGCAGCAGCGTATTCGGGATCAGCTTATGCTTCGTTTTACCGAGATGCTCGGTGACGGGGTAGATGAAGGCCGCGTGTACGCAGAAACCGCGGTGCAGTTAGTCAAGCACTCCATTAATGAAGAGATCGTCCGAATGAGAGCTCATTTTGGCGGATTCCGCTCTATGGTAGCCGAGGGTGGCCCTATGGGCAAGAAACTGGACTTCCTCTGCCAGGAACTCAATAGAGAGATCAATACCATTGGGTCAAAGAGTTTTCTGTATGAAATTGCCGAGGCCGTTATAGAGATCAAGGACGCTATTGAGAACATGCGGGAGCAGTTGCGAAATGTCGAGTAAGGCAGACGGAGAGCTGCGGATTGCAGTGTCCGGCAAGAGCGGCTGTGGCAACTCGACCGTGAGCCGCATTGTTGCCGAGAGTCTTGGACTGCGTCTTGTTAACTACACCTTTCATAGTATTGCCGACGAGAGAGGAATCCCGTTTGAAGAAGTGTGCCGACTTGCAGAGGAAGACTCCAGTTGGGATCGATATCTTGACCGCCGGCAAATTGAACTGGCCATGGAGCAACCCTGTGTACTTGGGTCGCGTTTGGCGGTCTGGTTGCTTCACAGCGCAACCCTCAAGGTGTATTTGACGGCCTCCCTGGAGGAGCGCGCGCGTCGTATTCAGGAACGTGAGGGGGGCGCCTTCGACGAGGTTCTGCAAAAGACCCTGGACCGCGACCGCAAGGATCGTGAACGTTACATGCGACTCTACAATATTGACAACAACGAGTTTGGCTTCGTTGATCTTATCATCAATACTGAACACCACAACCAGCACCAGGTTGCCGATCTGATCATAGCAGAGGTGAGTGGCGCTAAACTGTAGGGCGAGCCGGGAAGGTCGCGGGTCTGCCCCGGAACTTGTCTATCCCAGGATGGGAATAATTGCCAGCAGCACACCAGCGGCAACGGCCGAACCCAGTACACCCGCCACATTCGGGCCCATCGCATGCATAATGAGATAGTTCCCGTGATCCTCATCACGTCCAAGACGCGCGGCTACGCGCGCCGCCATAGGAACGGCCGACACACCGGCCGCGCCGATGAGTGGGTTAATCTTGTTGCCCGGCAGCATGTTCAGAACTTTTGCCAGCAATACTCCCGCCGCAGTCCCTATAGCAAAAGCAACCAGGCCAAGGAGCACGATCCCAAGGGTCTCGGGACGGAGAAACTCGTCGGCACCAAGTTTTGAGCCCACTGCAAGACCCAGGAGTATAGTCACAATGTTTATCATCTCGTTGCCAGCTGCCCGCGCTAAGCGTTCGGTGACGCCACTCTCGCGTAGTAGATTACCGAACATGAGTGCCCCTATCAGCGGAGCCGCGGTCGGCAAGAGCAAAACACACAAGGCGAGTGCCGCTAAGGGGAAGAGAATGCGCTCAAGGCGAGAAACCTGTCGCAGTTGCTTCATGCGTATTCCACGTTCAGCCTTGGTGGTGAGCAGGCGGACTATTGGGGGTTGAATGATAGGAACCAGCGCCATGTAGGTATAGGCGGCAACGGCAACCGCACCCAGAAGTCGAGGTGACAGTTGTGAGGCTATGAAAATGGCGGTTGGACCGTCGGCACCGCCAATGATTGCAATTGCCCCTGCATCGGCAAGGGTGAATCCAAAACCGAAAAACTCGGTAAGTATGGCTGTACCAATAACGGTAGAAAAGATACCAAACTGGGCGGCTGCTCCAAGGAGCGCGGTTTTGGGGTTGGCAATGAGTGGGCCAAAGTCGGTCATTGAACCGATTCCAACAAAGATAAGCACCGGGAAAAGGCCGGAGGCAATTCCAAAGCCGTAGATCTGACCCAGGAAGCCACCAAACTCGGTTGTGATCTCGAGCGTCAGCGGATCAATGATCTCTCGCGTAGCTGTAGCAATGCCCGCAATCGGAACATTTGCAAGAATTCCACCAAAACCAATGGGAATAAGAAGCAGTGGTTCAAACTCTTTGCGGATAGCCAGATAAATGAGAAGGCTGGACACCGCGATCATGAACAGGCTGCCAATATCCATAGCGGCAATTCCGGTAGCGAGCCATACTTCGTGTAGCGTCTGTACAAACATGCGGTTACTCCGGTTGCCTAATGCGTGATTCGTAACAGGACCGAGTCGGCGGCAACCTGATCCCCGGTTTCTACAAATACATCGGTCACGATGCCTCGCACCGGTGACTCAACCGGAGTCTCCATCTTCATGGCCTCCAGTACAATGATCTCGTCGCCTTTGTTGACCGAGGCTCCCGGCGCGACCGACATTCGCAAAACAAGTCCGGACATGGGCGCCTTGAGATCTAAGACAGCCTTGAACTCATCTGCTCCGTCGGTGCGCTCGGCTGCGGTCGTATCCGGTGGAAGATCGCCAGCCGGGCTGTGTCCGCCAGCAACCGGGTGCGACCCAGCCGGCCCAGGAGCGCCAGCCTGTATAGCTACCTGGTACTCCTTACCATTCACCAGCGCGGTCTGGCCCTTGAGGTCAATTTCGTAGCGGTGGCTGTCAATGGTTACGCTGTAGCGGCCGGAATGATTGCCGACCGGCACACGGTCACCATGCGCACCGCCGGACTCGCGGGGTGTCGAGCCTTCGGAGCCATTCTTACGCACGCCGAGCCGGCCCTTTCCTGCCAGAAAGGCAATCCCTTTTTCTTTACAGGTTGCAGCAATGAAAACATTCTCGTCGGAAACGGGAATGTCTGTATCTATGAGGGAGGCGCGCGCCGCCTCCATACCCTTTTTGGGGTCGCGTTCGTTTATATCAAGAGGACTCTCGGTGGTCGCTTCAAGCCCCAGCTGTTCAGTTGCAAGCCTCACAACCTCGGGATCAGGTGGAACCGGAGTCTTCCCGTAGTACCCGAGCACCATCTTGCCGTAGCCCTCTGCAATGCGTTTCCATGGGCCAAGCATGACGTTGTTGAAGGCCTGCTGGAAATAGAACTGCGAAACCGGAGTCACCGAGGTTCCAAAACCGCCACGGCTAATGACCTCTCCCATGTTGCGAATAACCTCGTCAAAGCGGTGCAGGAGGTTATTGTCCCGCAGCATCTGTGTGTTTGCAGTAAGTGCGCCACCCGGCATTGGACTAAAGGGAATGACCGGTTCAACCGCAATTGCCTCGGGGGGCACAAAGTACTCGCTCATGCACTCGCGAAAAACTTCCTCGGCCTCGATCACTTTCTGAATATCTATACCGAGATCATACTTGGTGCCGCGCAGTGCGTGCCACATGGTGACGATGTCTGGTTGGCAGGTGCCGCCAGAAACCGGCGCCATTGACAGGTCTATCTGATCTACGCCGGCGTCAAGTGCTGCCATGTACTGGGAAATACTTACCCCCGCAGTTTCGTGGGTGTGAAACGAAATGTGCACATCCTTGCCGAGCATCTCACGAGCGCCCTTGATGGTGTCATACACCTTGCTGGGTACCGAGGTACCGGAGGCGTCCTTAAAGCACACTGAGTCGAATGGAATTTCAGCGTCGAGGATCTGCCTGAGCATCTGGAGATAGAACTCCGCAGTGTGCGCCCCCTCGACGTCAGGTGGTAACTCCATGAGTGTGACACATACCTCGTGCTTCAGGCCTGCCTCGTTAATGCAGCGGCCACTATAGACCAGGTTCTCTACATCGTTGAGTGCGTCAAAATTGCGGATCGTTGTAATGCTGTGTTTCTTAAAGAGCTCAGCATGCAGTTTGATAATGTCTCGCGGTTGCGAGTCGAGGCCTACCACATTTATGCCACGAGCAAGTGTCTGGAGGTTAGCCTCCGGTCCGGCAGCTGCTCGAACCGAGTCATGCATGGCGAACGCATCTTCGTTGCAATAGAAGTACAGAGACTGAAAGCGAGCTCCGCCTCCAATTTCATGATGCATAATGCCGGCGTTGCGTGCCGCCTCGACCGCGGGTAAGAAATCCTCGGTGAACACCCGTGCTCCGAATACCGACTGAAAGCCGTCTCTGAATCCGGTGTTCATGAACTTGACGAGTTTTTTCATGGTGTGCTTTCCTTTGTGTCTGTATGTATGCGTCTGCTCTGAGCGTGTGCCAGCGCGACCGCCAGCGCAATCTCCGGTTCACCCATACCCGGGGCGTAGTGTGAAGGAAACAAAACCTGAGAGGCAAAGCTTACTCCGGTAAGCGTAAGCACCAGCAAGCCAAGGAAAACAAACACCACCAGCATGCCAATTAAGGCTATAGTAAGGGTTGCTGCTAACACGTGAGTCACCTCCGAGTAGGGGATTATTTCCAGATAGACGACCAGAGCGGTTTGTATTTATATACATAATTCCCGCCCCTGTCCAGGGGCTTTACCAGCAGCGCAGGAATCGTTATCATAAGCCTTCAAGCGACAAGTGTCGTCCGCATGCGCAGGAGAAACCCAATATGATCATTCCTTTGCGAGAACTAGAAAACCACCACGGAAACGTATACGAGACCACATCGGCAGCTATACGTCGAGCGTTCCAAATTACCGTAACCGGCGACGACGAACTGGACGTAAATGAAGGCAAAGTGGTGTCTACCGCCATACGCCAGGTGCTTACCAAGAAAGTTCAGTTCCAGATCGAGGACTAAGGAAGCCGCATGAGCGGCGTGCCCAATCCAACACCGGCCCCAGCATTAGAACCGGCGGCCTTACCACCCTTTCTCTGCGTTTTTGGGCCTACCGGGACCGGCAAGACCGAGATCTTACTCAAGGCTTTTGCCGGACGGGCCGAGGTGATTAGTGCGGACTCAATGCAGGTGTACAAGCAGCTCAATATTGGGACCGCCAAGCCGTCCCCTGCGGTACAGCGTGAGTTACCACATCATTTGATAGATATACTCAGCCTGCATGAAGCGTACGACGCCGGTAGTTTCGTCAGGCACACTGAACAGCTGCTTCCCGAAATAGCAGCCCGTGGAAAGATTCCCATTGTGTCCGGGGGAACGGGGTTCTACATCCGGGCGCTGCTGTACGGACTTCCGGAAGCTCCGCCTTCCGATCCGGAGCACCGTCGGCGTCTAGAAGAGCGGCTAGTGCGAGCCGGGGCAGAGTCCTTACGGCGAGAACTTGAAGAAGTAGATCCCGTTTCTGCAGCCAAGATCAAGGAAGCCGACCACTATCGTCTTGTACGGGCCCTTGAGGTCTACTACAGTTCCGGTCGCCCGCGGTCGAGTTATCAGGTACCCGATACCATGCGCCCCGGTCTGCGGGTAGTCGCCGTGAACCTGAACCGCCCGCGGCCCAATCTGTATGCCCGCATTAATGCCAGGGTGGAGTCCATGCTTCAGGCAGGTCTTGCCGAGGAAATCTTGGGACTGGCTCGGGCCGGTTACCATGCGCAACACGCAGGCATCCGCAGTATCGGATACAAAGAGTTTTTCGACGCACTTGAGGAAGGTGTTTTGACCCTCGAGTCTCTCCAAGGTGCCGGTGCTTCTGAGAATCCGGCCGTAAAGGAGCTCGTCCGCCTCATTCAGCGGAATAGCCGACACTACGCAAAACGACAAATGTTGTTTTTCCGTAGCATAGAAGAGGCAATAGGCATTCACGCCGACGATGATCAGTCCTTACTGAGAGTCGCAAGCTCATTATTTTCGAGCTCGGACAGGCCTTGACAGTGGACGGCCTAATAAGCATACTGAGCGCTCATCTTTCACCTGTTGCCTAAGGAGTAGATTAAGAGTGCCGTGTGGACGTAAGCGTAAGCGTAAAAAGATAGCAACTCACAAGCGTAAGAAAAAACTCAGAAAGAACCGTCACAAGAAGAAGGCTCGATAACGGGCGTGTAGGGTTCTTAGTGGCCCACATCCATGAAAGATAAGGCTGTCACACCACATTGGTGGGCAGCCGCTTTCAGTCCGCTACCGTTCACCAGATCCGGTGTTTAGCCTGCCAGCAGGTTCGTATGACTATTATTCCACTACCTCGCATGAGGACCCTTTCCATTGGAAACACTCCCCTGGTAATGGGGATACTCAATTGTACGCCAGACTCGTTTTACCCTGGGGGGCGGGCTGAGTCCTGCGCGGCCGCGGTGAGGCAGGCGCGTGAAATGATTAGCTCCGGCGCCGACATCCTGGATATAGGTGGCGAATCGAGCCGTCCTGGTAGTGCCCCGGTCTCACTGAGCACTGAACTTGATCGGGTGCTTCCGGTACTTAATGAAGTCCGCACATTTTCTGACATCCCAATCTCGGTGGACACCCGTAAGTCTGAGGTAGCACACCGTGCCCTGCTTGCCGGGGCAGACATCATTAACGACATCTCAGCACTTCAGGAAGACCCGGAGAAGGCCGACATTGCAGCCGAACATGGGGCGGCGCTGGTCCTTATGCATATGCGCGGCACCCCTGCGACTATGCAGGTTTCGCCGTTCTATGTGGATCCCGTGGGTGAGGTGCTGAAGGAGTTAGAAGCCGCGGTTGAGGTTGCCTGCAAAGCTGGCGTACCGAAGAACAGCATTATCCTTGATCCCGGCATTGGATTTGCCAAACGACTGGAAGATAATATTGCGGTTCTCAGGGGCATTCCACGGCTCCGAGCCTCTGGTTTTCCTATTCTCATTGGACACTCACGAAAATCTTTTCTTGGCGCCCTGTTGGCGGACGAAGACGGAAACGTGCGACCCGTAGAAGCAAGACTGGCTGGCGGCTTGGCTGTTTCTCTGTTCGCGGCTACCCATGGAGCGGAGATATTGAGAGTTCATGACGTTGCAGAAACTGTCGATGCTCTAAGAGTAGGACTGTTTTTGTCCTCCCCGGGGGAGAGCGATAGGTGAACTGGTTTACCGACATTTGGCTGCTGCGCGGTTATGTGCTGCCGGCGCTCGATATTTTGTTACTCGCGTTTCTGTTTTACAAGGGATATCAGATCCTGGTGCAGACTCGCGCCGTGCAGCTTGTGCGAGGTGGAGTGTTCGTCGGCCTGACCTATGCCACCGCCTACGTCTTTGATCTTCGTACGCTTTTGTGGTTGCTCAATATTGTTGCTCCAAGCCTTGTCATAGGAATTGCAATTATTTTCCAGCCTGAGCTGAGGAAGATCTTCACGCGTATTGGACAGGGGCGTTGGTTACAGTTCACCGAGACCTCCAAGACCAATCAACTGGATGCCGTAGTACACGCCGCCGAGGTGCTTTCAATTCGCAAGAGGGGTGCGCTCATGGCATTTGTTCGTCAGGTTGGCCAGAAGGGGGTTATTGAGACCGGTACACGGCTCGACGCGGATATATCGAGCCAACTCTTGCTGTCGATCTTCGGCTATGATACCGCCCTTCATGACGGTGCGGTCATTATTGAGGGCAGCAAAATGGTGGCAGCTGGTTGCTTGCTCCCTCTTTCAGACCAAGTGGATATTCGAAGAAGCTTTGGAACACGGCACAGAGCAGCCTTGGGCCTGGTTGAGGAGTCCGACGCGGTAGTGCTGGTGGTCTCCGAGGAAACTGGGGCGGTTTCTCTCGCCTATGATGGCAACCTCTACTACGACCTTGGTACTGACGAAGTGCGTGCGCGTTTAATGGATCTTCTGAATATCGCGGGCATAAGTGATTTGCAGCAGGAGGAGGTGACCGCCTTTGAAGATTAGCGTGTTACTCTCTCGTGCTCGCAAGAACTGGCCTGCGAAGGTATTGTCAATTGCGGCTGCGGTCGTGCTGGTGCTTTTCCATAACTACTCTCGTCTAGAAAGCCGTGACCTAAGTGTACCCTTGAGACTTGAACTGCCAAGTGGCTATGTCCCCGCCACGCCATTCGCCGACCGTGTGCGGTTGACGCTTCGGGGTGAGGGAGATGAGATTTTCCGCATTTCTGAACAGGACCTTGATGTGTTTGCCGACTTGAGTGGCCAGTCATCCGAGGGTGCGTTTCGTGTTCCTGTGCAGGTTCAAAAGCTTGGCGCTGCAATCGGAGTTGATCCGCTTGAAATAGGAATTGATCCTATGCACGTTACGGTGCGCCTTGGTGAGCAGATTACCCGTGCGGTCGATGTCGTCCCAAATCTTTCCGGATATCCGCCACCAGGATACCAGCTGGGGAGCTACGTAATAAACCCCACTCAGGTGACAGTGACAGGCCCTCGCGAGCGCGTTGCGGGTTTGGAATCTATTCAAACCGAGGAAATCAATGTTGCAGGCCGGACCGAGTCCTTTGTAATGCAGGTGCGCCTTTCGCGGCCGAGCCCCCTGGTGAGCATTCCGGGAGGTGAGATTGTTGAGTTTCGTGCATCAATTGAAGAGTCTGTAGTACTCACGACCTTTGACCAGGTAGAGGTGGTGATTTTGAACCTCGCGCCGGAACTGCAAATTGAGTCGGCGCCAGAGACGGGTTTCATTCGCCTCCAAGGTGGCGGGCAGGAGCTGGATGGGCTCTCTCCCTCCGACATGCAACTGATTGTGGACGCGTCCGGCATTGATTCTCCCGGCACCTACGAGCTTTCGACCAGGCCGGTGCTCCCCGCCGGGTTTCTGGTGCTGCGCTATGAGCCAATGACTATTGAGCTGAGCGTAACGGAGTAAGGCTAAGTGATTCATGGAATTGGCATCGATGTAGTTGAAGTTGCTCGGATGCAGGTGTGGCTGGACAAGCCCGAAATTCTCAACCGTTACTTCTTCCCGGCCGAGCTCGCCGATATTCGCTCGCGTGGTGACTCGGCTGTATTGTCTTTGGCTGCACGCTTTGCTGCCAAGGAGGCCTACGGCAAGGCCCTGGGTACAGGGATGCGTGGCATTCGTCTTAAAGACATACAGGTACAGAATGATAAACACGGTAAGCCGGAGATGTTTCTGCATGGCACAGCCGCCGAAGCGTTGCGAAGATCCGGCGCGTGGCGTGTGCACCTGTCTATGAGTCATGAGCGGGAGCACGCCTTGGCCATGGTGGTGATTGAGACTCGAGGTGAGTGACTGCTATGTTTTGTGAAGGGACTGCCTAAGGAGAAAAGTCGATGGACGGCGAGTCAAGTATCACGTTTTTTCAAAAGAACGCAACGAGTTGTCCGGTATGCGACAAAGAGTTCTTCCGTGAAGAAATGCGCACAGGGCGCGGGAGGCTTATTGCTGGCAAGCTCACCCATGAGCTGCGACGCACATATGAACCCTCCCAGAAATATGGAGCAATTCACCCGCTGATCTATCCTGTGGTTGTGTGTCCTCATTGTTACTATGCTGCCTTCGCGCCGGACTTTGCTACCATTAAGCCCGAGGCAGCCGAGGTGCTTAATGAGAAATATGACGAGCGTAGAGAGCAGGTGGAGAGAATTCTCCCGCCACTCGACTTCACCTCACCCCGACAACTCAAAGAAGGACTGGCCTCCTACTACCTGGCCACCCTGTGTTATGAACATGCCCACAAAGATGTCTCGCCGACCTTTAAGAAGGGCTTGTGCTGTTTGCGGGCTGCATGGGTTGCCAACGACATGCACAAGAAACACCCTAATGACAACTATGACTATCTGGCACGCGTATTCTATAGAAAGGCCAGATTCTTCTACGCTCATGCAATTGAGTTGGAGCAGACCGGCAAGGAAAAGCTGTCCTCGGGCGGTCACTTGGGGCCGGATCTTGACAAGAACTACGGCTATGACGGTGTGCTCTACGTAACGGGTATGTTGGAGTACAGATACGGGCCAAGCACGGATCCGGAAAAACGCAAAGTTGCATTGAATCGGGCAAAGCGCACCATTGCCAGGATCTTTGGCATGGGCAGGGCCTCTAAAGACAAACCCGCTGCCATTCTGGACAACGCACGTGACGTGTATGAGCAGATTGCCAAGGAGCTGGGGTCCACCGATACCGACCCTGAGAATCCTGATGCATGAACGCAACCTATTGTTGACTTTATCTTATGACGGTACCGAATTTAGCGGTTGGCAGGTGCAGGCATCTGGACGTACGGTTCAAGGTGTACTGGAACAGGCCCTGAGTAAGCGGCATGGAGTTCGCACCACCGTTATCCCGGCTGGCCGCACCGATACCGGGGTGCATGCGGTGGGACAACGTGCTGGCTTTCGTTCGCGTATACACTCCATTCCACTGCAGAGGTATCCAGCTGCCATTAATTCATTGCTGCCGCGAGATGTTCGCGTGACCGCTTGTGCTGAAGTTTCGGAAGATTTCCATGCCCGCTATGATGCCCTTTCGCGTGAATATCGATACTATATTCTCCCTGCCACGCTTGCTGATCCATGTTACGATCGCTATGCGTGGGGGCTGTCCCAGAGCCTGGATCTGCGTAGAATGAACCGCTTGGCCGGGATGGTGGTTGGTGAGCATGACTATGCCGGTTTTGCGGTGCGAACGGCCGAAGTCAAGAGTACCGTCAGGCGGGTTATCTCGGCTGGCTTTTATCCCGAAGGCAGGTTCGTGGTGTTTCGTATTGTGGCGACCGGCTTCTTGTGGCGAATGGTACGTTCATTGGTAGGTTCAATTGTGACTATGCATCAGGAGCACAGTGATTTGTTTGGAGAAATCTTGCGGAGCGGTGTACGTCCTCTGAGCCTGGAGTCTGCTCCGGCTCGGGGCCTTTTCTTACACAGGGTGCGGTATGAACATGAGTCATGAGTTTGCAGGTGCGTTTCATGAGCTCACGCTTCTTGCTGAGGACTTTGTGCGCGGGCCGTATCGGCAGCAGCGCGAGTCCGTGCCTGAGCAGGCGGCTCAGCAGTCGCCAGAGCCGTTCGTGGCGGCTCACACCGCAGTTGTCGGCGACCGCAGCGAGGCCCGCCGCCTGCTTGAGCAGGAGATATTGGCCTGCAGCCTCTGTCCCCTGAGCGGTGGGCGTACCCAGGCCGTCCCCGGTGTTGGGGTGCTTGATCCGCTGGTTATGGTTATAGGGGAGGGCCCCGGGGCCGAGGAAGACCGCCTGGGTGCGCCCTTTGTTGGTCCGGCGGGCAGATACCTTGACGACTGGCTCCGGGCCATAGAACTGTCACGAGAAGCTAACGTGTACATTACCAATGTGGTGAAGTGTAGACCTCCCGGCAATCGTGACCCGGAGCCTGCCGAGATTCAGGCCTGCCGCCCCTATCTTGAGCGCCAGATTGAGCTGGTGCGCCCGCGCGTCATTCTTGCTGCTGGTCGAGTTGCAGCGCAGTTTCTGACCAGCTCTGAGTTGGGTATAGGGAAGCTTCGTGGGCGCGAGCACCGCTGTTACGGACTTCCCATGGTCGCCACCTATCACCCAAGTGGAGTGTTGCGCAACCCCGACTGGCGTCGGCCGGTTTGGGAGGACTTGAAGCTGCTCCGTTCCATTCTGGACCGATGAGCCTGTGCCGGTGAGCCGCTACATAGAACTTGTCTTTAATCTTCCCCTGAACTCACGGTTTACCTACACGATGTCGGACCA
Source organism: Spirochaetales bacterium (assembly GCA_007127105.1). Taxonomy (GTDB): domain Bacteria; phylum Spirochaetota; class Spirochaetia; order DSM-27196; family SLAA01; genus SLAA01. The sequence goes on from SLAA01000240.1 coordinate 24,583, forward strand.
TATGCCTACTCCCGAGCTTGGCAGCCGTGTCATGGCGCCTTTTGGCCGCCGCAAGCTTCCGGGCTTTGTCGTTGGGTTTCCATCCGCAGCGCCGGTCGGCCTCAAGCAGCTGCGCGACATTGAGCGCGTGATAGATGCCACCCCCTTGTTTGACGACACCTTTCTGGAGCTTGCCATATGGGTATCCGAGATGTACCACTGCAGTCTCGGCGAGGCACTGAGCGCTATGACGCCGACCGGGCGTAGTGAGCGTGAGGCACCAGGGCTTGGTCCGGACGAGGAGGCCTACCATGTGGTGCCGGACCAGCTTTCAGCCGACCAGGCCAAGGCGCTCGAGGCCGTCACGACAGGATCACCCGGACTCTACTATCTTGACGGGATTACTGGGTCCGGGAAAACAGAGGTGTTTCTGCGAGTGGCTGAGTTTGTGCTTGCTCGGGGACAGAGTGTCATCTATCTGGTGCCAGAGATTGCATTGACTCATCAAGTGGTGGACACCCTGCGCGCACGGCTCTCGGTGCCTTGTGCCGTGCTCCACTCCCGTCTGACACCATCACAGCGACTGGGCGAGTGGAACCGAATTCGAAGTGGAGAGGCCCGGGTCGTCATAGGCGCTAGGAGCGCGGTGTTTGCGCCGCTGCAGGATCTTGGCCTAATTGTGCTGGATGAGGAGCACGAGTCGGGATACAAGAGTAGCTCCGCGCCCCGCTATCACGCGCGACAGGTGGCAATGAAGAGGTGCGCGCGGGCGGGTGCGTATCTGCTTATGGGAAGTGCGACCCCTTCGGTCGAGGCCTGGTATCTTATGGAGCAGGGGAGAATTCAGCGGCTTGAACTGCGGGGCCGGGTAGCTGGCGGCAAACTTCCCGACATCGACCTTGTTCCTCTGAAAGGGAGTGACAAGGCTCTTTCCAAGCAGCTGGTTGAGGAGATCAGGGCGACACACTCGGCCGGAAAACAGAGCATTCTCTTTCTTAACCGCCGAGGCTTTTCTTACTTTTTCCACTGTCGCAGCTGTGGTTACGAAATGAAGTGCCGCAGCTGCTCGGTGAACTTGACCTACCACAAACAGGCTGGCCGTATGGTGTGTCACTACTGTGGCTACAAGACTCAACCGATACAGGTGTGCCCCGACTGCGGATCACTTGATCTTGGCTACTCCGGCTTTGGAACCGAACGTGTTGAGGAGGAGCTATCCGCCCATTTTCCTGATCTGCGTATTGGAAGGCTCGACAGTGACTCGGTGCGTGTTAAGGGGAGTCTGGAGACGACTATCACCGCATTTCGCAAAGGTGAGCTCGACATCCTTCTTGGTACCCAGATGGTGGCAAAGGGGCTTAACTTCCCGGGGGTGCGACTGGTTGGGATAGTGATGGCCGACACCGGCTTGCAGATGCCAGACTTCCGCGCGGCAGAACGCTGCTTTGGCCTGATTGTACAGGTTGCAGGGCGCGCCGGGCGCTTTGTCCCGGACGGCCGAGTGCTGGTGCAGAGTTTCAGACCGGAGCACGCTGCCGTCAGACTGGCGGTGGAGGGAAACCGAGAGGCGTTCTACCGTTCGGAGCTGGAAACGCGCCGCCTTCTGGGCTTCCCGCCCTTTTCTCGGCTGATTCGCATAGTTGTACGTGGTAAGAAACCGGAGCTGGTCCGGGCTACTGCGGAGTCGGTTGCAACCTCTTTGCGAGGGCCCCTGCAGGAGCAAGGTGTCGGAGAGCTTCTTGGCCCGGCAGACTGCCCCCTGGCAGTAATCTCGGGAAACCTTCGGGTGCAACTGCTCATTCGCTGTGGGAGTTTTGACCGGGTGCAAGGGCTCCTGAGCCGGTTCTTGTCCCGCTTTGAGTCGCCCCGAGGCCTGCATCTTGAGATTGATGTAGATCCGAGCGCTCTGCTCTAAGCTGTGCTCTGCTCAACATTGACCCCGGCTACACTTTCCGGGTAGTGTTAGGAGAGTACTGTAATGGAAAAGAAGAGCACAAACCAAACACCGGACATAGCCATTCCACCCTCCGATCTTGGCACTTTGGACGATATAGAAATTGTATACTACCCGGATGAGGTGCTGCGCCAGCCAGCGGCGACGGTCAAGGACATGGGCGACTCTCTGCGGGCAACTATAGACCGCATGGTGTTTCTTATGCGTCATGCACGGGGTATTGGCCTTGCTGCACCTCAGGTTGGCATACTTGAACGGTTCTTTGTGGTGCAGGTGGACAACGACCCTGTTTATGTGTTTATCAACCCAAGTATCGTCGGCACGTCCCACGAAACCGGGGTGTACGAAGAAGGCTGCCTGAGCATACCCGGGCTTTACGCGGACGTGAAACGTCCAAGCGAAATACAGGTACAGGCCTGGAACGAGAATGGACGCCCCTTTACACTCAACGCGGATGGCATGCTGGCCCGGGTCATTCTTCATGAGCTTGATCATTTGAACGGCGTGCTTTTTCTGGATCACCTCAGTGATCGGAAGCGAGAAAAGCTACTGCAGAAGTACCGCAAACCAGAGGACTCTACCCGGTGAAGATCCTCTTTGCCGGTACCCCGGAGATTGCTCTTCCTTCCTTACGCGCAGTTGCCCAGGCCCATGAAGTTGCAGCAGTCCTTACTGCACCGGATAGGCCGGTGGGTCGCGGACGGCGAATGGAGGCTTCACCCGTGGCCGAATGTGCGGCTGAGCTTGGACTCAAGGTGCTCCGTTTTGAGAAACTGAACGACTCGGCGCGCGACGAGGTTGCTCAGTTAGACGCAGAGCTTCTGGTCTGTGTGGCATACGGTAAGATTTTTGGCCCCAAGTTTCTTGCTCTCTTTCCTCGTGGCGGTGTGAATCTTCATCCCTCTCTGCTACCGAAATATCGTGGCCCCTCACCAATTGCGGCGGCTCTCCTTGCCGGAGATTCCGTTACCGGAGTGAGCATCCAGCGCTTGGCCCTTGAGATGGATGCTGGCGATATACTGGCACGCCGTGAGATTCCCCTCGATGGAACCGAGACCTCTGCCTCACTAACCGAACGCGCAGCAGAGATTGGTGCCGAGCTGCTCGTCCAGACCCTGAACGCTATTGAGGCTGGCAATCAGCAGGCTGAGGCCCAGGAGCATGATCGGGCAAGTTATTGTGGTCTCGTCAGGAAGCAGGACGGTCTTCTGAACTGGGACAGGTCAGCGCTTGAGCTGGACCGCGTAGTCCGGGCCTTCCACCCCTGGCCCGGGGCCTTTACTACCTTTGACGGCAAGGAGCTGAAGCTTCACGAGACCGCTGTCCCAACGGAGCTTGATCATAGTGAAACCATGGCGAGCGCTCAGCCAGGGCAGGTGCTCGGAGTGGACAACCGACATGGAATTCTGGTACAAACTGGGGACGGTGTGCTCGCACTCCGGCGTCTTCAACTTCCTGGTCGTAAGGCGCTTGACTGGGCCACATTTCTTAACGGAACCCCCAACTTTCTTGGAAGCGTTCTCGGAGGAACAATTAGGTGAATCGCATTACCGAAACTTTCAAAAGTATGATGCCGAACCGCACGGACCAACAGGACATCAAGTACTTTAAGATACTCATGTACTCCTTCATTGGAATCATTCTCATAACCTTTGTTGCGGGAGCCATTACCTTTCTCATGTCCTTACGAGGTGCCGAGGATACGCTGGTACCGGAGGTAAGAGGACAGGAGCTTGTGGACGCCCTCGTTGAGTTACAACGACGTGAGCTTTATCCACTGATCGAAGCTCGCTTTGACTCTGACCCCGCTACTCGAGGTTCCATTCTTGATCAAAGCCCGGCTGCGGGATCGGTAGTGAAGGCTGGGCAACGCGTGCAGTTGGTTGTAAGTCAGGGCGCTATTGTAGACCGGGTTGACGACTTTGTTGGGCGACCTGTAGAAGAAGTGCGTGATGAGTTGCAGGCGCTGTTCGCTACCTTTGATGCCTTGCTCCGAATAGCTAATGTCACCTACGTTTTCCATCAGTCAGACCCTGGAACAATTGTGGAGCAGGATCCTGCGCCTGGTGTTGATCTGAGCGGCCCTACGGATCTTAATCTTATAGTCAGTCGGGGAGCGCGTGATGAACCCATACGGGCGAGCTCGTACGTGGGCCTCCAGTACACAGAAGCGCTACAGCGCATTGGAAGGGTGGGGGTACCCTTTGAGTTCCGGCTCATAGATCCCGCTCCCGGGCGCACCCCGGGCGTTGTTCAGCGACAGCAACCAACAGCAGGTTCCGAGCTTGAGGCCGGTGAGGCCCTGGTGTTCGAACTGGTACCACCACAGAATGTACCTGACGGCCTCGTCTTTGGCATATTCCGGCATGAGCTACCGCGCTATCCGGTCTCGGTCGAGCTGAACCTGGATGTCATATCACCTACGGGCGAGCGTCGGCGTTTGACAACTATGCTACATCCAGGCGGGACGGTGACGGTGCCGTATCTTGAGGAGATAGGCTCAACACTCGTGTTGTCACGGTACGCAACCGAGCTCACTCGTTCAGTCGCGGAGCCTGTTGATCTGGACTAACTGCGGCCATAGGGGTTCAGCCCCTACGACGCAAAATGTGTCAGGAACAAGATAATCGTCAGGACAAACACGGGTTTCTGTGATACCTTAACCACTGTCGTCAACCAAGACCGGAGCGAGCGGGCGTCGTATAACGGCATTACCCGAGCTTCCCAAGCTCGTGACGAGGGTTCGACTCCCTTCGCCCGCTCGGTCCGGTATTCTCGGGGTAATGAAAAAAGCAGCATAAGCCTACAACAGTCACAACATCATTTTACTCAGCATTGGTAATTGTGTTCATTTCTCGTGGGTTACTACTTGACAATGGGTGTGTGATTAGGCATATATGTACGTTCATCGCGCACATGTTGTTCCAAATTACGGTAGGAGCTCGGAATGGAAAAAGCGTTTGTCGAAAGAATGAAAGCCTCGCTCTTGCAGCTCAAGCAAGATATCTTTGATAACCTGCAGTCCGAGAACGAAGAGTTCCAGGAAATTGTCGCGGGTATGGATGGCAAGGACTTGGTCGATATTGCATCTGATGATATCGACATGAAAACTATTGAAGCCATCGGCGCACAGGAAATGAAACGTCTGCGACTCATTGAGTCGGCGTTGGCTCGTATTGAGATGAATCACTACGGACAATGCATGAAGTGTGGGAAGAAGATCCCCATTGAACGACTTGAAGCAATTCCTTATGCGCTCATGTGTATTGATTGTAAGACGGCAGAGGAACGGCGTACCCGCTAAGCATCGGCGCCAAAGAAATACGCACATGTAACATGCTTAAGCTTCCCCCTTATCTTCCGATACATAAAGTGGAGGATATCGGGGATGTTGGATTCGGGAATTCAGCCAACACGTTCTACTGTTCCCGTGCAGGAGTTGCTGCGGGCACGCTACGCCGACGGGAGAATCTCTCTGCCGGTCAGTGGAAGCGCAGTGTATGCTCGATTCCGCCATGTTCAGGGCGTACCTACCGACGGAGAGACAATGGGCTTCTCGTTGTCCCGTCTGAGAGTTCTTGATACCCTCATAGATCGTCTGGTTCGAATGCAAGGAAAGGCCGAGTACCAGCGTCACGACGAGGGAATGTCACCCGAGGCGGTTGAGGCTCTCATTGACCGCTACAAACAAGAACTCAGCTCCACTCTTACTCGACTCGAGGCTGCTGGATACACAAACGGACTTGTTGAGTCCGGCATGGCGGTCAGCCTGCTGGTCTAACTCCCCATACTGCCTTGAAGCCTTAAACTGAAGCCCTAAAATGTTCGCTGTGCCTCTGCAAGTGTGTTGTTTTGCATTTCTCGCTCAATGTTTGAGAATGGGCCATGTCCGGGGAACAGGCGTGTATCGGCTGGAAGGGTGTAGAGTCGAGTTCGAATACTGTTCAACAGTGCCTCTTCATCACCGTCCGACAGGTCGGTCTTGCCAATTCCGGTGAAAATGAGTGTGTCTCCGGAGAACAAGGCGGCACGTTGCTCACTGTAAATGCAGACGCTGCCCGGGGTATGCCCTGGAGTAGTCATGACTATAAGATCGGAGTCAAGAATGGCTTGCCCGTCTTCAAGCGCAAAGTCAATGTCCGGTGGCGCTGTATAGAGCTCTTCAAAAAGCACGCCACCCATTTCCCCCAGCGTCTCAAATGCCAACTCGTGAACTCGAGAGGAGCTTTCAGAAAAATACCGGCTGTCGGCCGGATTCACTCCTACCGGAATAATTGTCCCGCGTTCCCGATAGTGTTCTTGTATGGCCCTCGCCGCCCCCATATGGTCGAGGTGACCATGTGTAAGCACGATAGCCTGTGGTATCATGTTAAGGGTTTCCAGGCGGCTACAGATATGCTCCGGGTCGGCACCTGGATCCACAATGATACACTCTTTCTTTCCGGTGGAGACGATATAGGTGTTTGCATACATCGGCCCGACAATAATTCGCTCTACCATGATTGGCACAAGATAATAATTTAATTGGAGAGAAACAAGTGAACCCTGTCTCATTACCACTACTAATCCTCCTATTTGGCACGCTTTTTTATTTGGTGATCCCGGGCATTGGAGCATTTGCGGTAAGAAAGCAATGGCGTGTGTTTCGCAGGCAGGTGCTGACGCGCGCCAGCTTTCCTGTCCTGAGTTATAAGGGCGTGCGCGAGCAGGAGGGGAGCAGAGAGCAGACTATAGGATCATATCAGTTCTTTGGTGCGTTAGAAGCCATTGAGGACGACGATATCATTTGGTTACGCAACGGTACTCTGTCTGTGGCGGTGGAGATGCGTGAGGTGCGGCTGTACATGTTACCAACCAAGGACTTTGGTGTGACAGTGGACGGAGCTGGAGGGCAACTGCCTGACCGCACGCCCTCGGTTTTGCGATGGCACCGCATGACATCACTGACCGAGGGTAGCAAGATCTTTGTTGCTGGCACCGTCGTAAGAAGGGCTGGGCGGGCAGTCTTTCTTGCTGGGCGTGGCGATCCTCTGTTGGTCGTAATGTATGACGGCCCTGACGAGACGGTAGTTCGGCGGGCGATATGGTGCGGGAGGCAGCGCAATGAGTATTGGAATCAGCTCACTCCATTGTCCTTGGCCGGAGGCATACTTACACTCACCGTTTTGGCGTATCTGGCAATTCGGCCGCCACTTGACACTTTCTCAGCCGTGCTGGCGAGCGTCGGCGCTCTCCTGCCGGTACTTCCGTTGGCTCCGCCGGGAGTGGCTCTGTTTTTTGTATATCGTCATCTGTGGAAAGAGGGTCGATACCGTCGTGCGCGAAGGGACCTTGAGATTCTGGAGGATGGTAGCTCAGTTGATGCCCAACATGCCCGCCACGCTGGTCGGGTGGCTGCTTTGTTCGAGTTGCTATCCTTGGGCTGCCTCGTTACAGGACTGCTCCTCAACGTTGTGATTGCATTGGCAGTCATGAGTTACTTCATTCCGTAGACCGGTCTGCGGACAGTTGGGAACTCCGACTAAACCCAGTCGGAGCTCAGTTCGGCAGGAGCTTAGTCTTTCCGGCGGGCAAAATTCACGGTGACTTTGCGCCCTCGGTACTCGCTGCCGTTCAGGTGCTCAATTGCAGCTTGCGCCTTTTCCGGGTTGACCTCAACAAAAGAGTAGTTGTCCAGAATCTTGATCTGCCCGATGTCTGCGGTCTCAATATTCTCAATCTCAGAAAAGAGCTGAATAAGGTCCTTTGGGTACACCCTGCGGTTTTTGCCTACACCAACAAAAACACTCGTGAGGCCGCTGTCACTCGTCTCGGAAGCGTCGTCCTGATAGGCTGCGTCCGCTTCAGTGTGTGGACTCGGTGCAGTCTCGCGGGGATTTGATCGTTTCTTGTCTTCATTTCGGGACTCATCCTTGCGGATGGCCTCTTTTCGAGCCCGCTTGGGCCGGGGGCGGCCGTCTCTGTTCTCGTCCTGCAGGAGACCATGCTTAATAATAAAGCCAGCAAAATAGCCACGTCGAAATAAGGGCACGTGCTTCTTAAACAGACGTCGGTACGCATTGAGCTCCTGCGGATCCTCTTCTTCCTCAATACGCCGGAGGATGTCCTCAATGTGTTGCTGTAATGCAGCCTCGTCTATGGCTGGCGTGCGTGTGTTGTTGCTCATACCTTTTCTCCCTTGCAATCTTGTCGGCCCACTCATAAACCCAAAACTATTGGCTCGTAGTAGCGCGAGCACCCTCTGAATTCGGGCGCTGAATTCGGGCCGCCTACTGGTGGTTGGAGCGCTGCGAGGAGATTCCGAAAACCCCACGTGCTTGCTCACAACCATCATAACGCCATGGGCCGGGGCCGACGTCCTGACAGAAATATACCGTTCTCTAGCCTAAAGATCATGCGTGGCGCCCCAATTGGGCTACTGAGCCGCGCCCGTGAACCGTGTACCTAACCATTATGGAAAGAAGTGGGGGCTAGCCCCTAAGGGTCTCCGCCGTGGCAATCACCGCGTCCTGGATTCGAAACCAAGGTGCATAGTGAAAACATGGTTGCTACCTGTTCAACGAATATGTATCTCTTTGCCGAGATGTACTGTAGCTTGCGCGATACCCTTTGTCAAGGTTGGTTCATCTTGGGACGATCCGTGCCGAGTATTGGAGAGAGGGATTATATGCCAATGAGAATAGGTAATAGACGAGTGTTTCTAAGGAACGGTGTCCGCCGTGTGGCCTGCCGACTTTTTCTGTTGGCACTGGTCTGGATGGTGAGTGCAGCCTAT
>SLAA01000151.1 GCA_007127105.1 Spirochaetales bacterium
GAGTGTCCCACCGAGTGTCCGCCAGACTCACGGATTGTGGGTTCTCGGTTCTGTACCAGGGCCGGACATATAGCGTCGGTTATCCGGACGATGTCTGGAAGCAGACACCGGAGACGGTGCGGCTATTTCTGCTGGACAACCTTGTGTACGCCATGACCATGCACTTGCCAATGGTGGTTCCGGGTCTCACGGGACTCATCTATGACACCCGGCGGCCCATGCTGGAGCCGTGGTTTTTCCAGAACTTCATCCGAGACATTCCCTCCTGTACCGACATGCTGGGTCAGTCGGCAGACAAGGAGACAGCGCGATTCCTCTCACATGAGTACTCGTTTGCCGGTGGTGAGATGAGAAGCACTCAGTCCGCCGTACCTCCGGGGAAAACCGCAACCGCTGGCGCAATTGTCCCAATGTCGTTTGGCAAGGACTCGCTCTTGAGCTTTGCTGTGGCGGAGGAACTGGGCTTGCGTCCGGTTATGGTGTATGTTGTGGAACCGGGTTTCGCCAATGAGGAACGGCACAAGCTTTCTGTCGCCCGCGAGTTTCAAGAGGAGTTCGGTCACGAACTCTTCACTGTGGAACACGACACGGGAGCGCTCCGCGATACCGAATACGGTTGGGGGCTGCAAAGTACCGAGTACGCATTGCTTATGTTGCCTTTTGCATGGGCCACTGGAGCGTCGCTTATCCTTTTCGGGAATGAACAAAGTGCAGGGTCGAGCTACTTGGACGAGAACGGACGCACCCGGATATATCCCTGTTATGATCAGACTCACGACTGGACGCTTCACATAGACCAGATGACCTCCTTGATCACGAACGGCTATGTGCGGACAGGAAGTCTGATTGAACCACTCATGGACATGCTGGTGCAGCGGTTCTTGGCGCACCGTTATCCGCACTACGCGGCGTACCAGATGAGCTGCTTTGTGGAGTACCAACATGACCCTGAACAGAACGGCGAGCTAAGGTGGTGTCACGACTGCACGATCTGCGCCAAAATGTACCTGCTCTGCGTTGCATCGGGAATTGAGCCAGCTGCAATTGGCCTTCGCAACTCCATGCTGACCGAGGACAAGCGGGAGCTCTATCCGCTACTTGGCGGAAACTCGGCGTTCCCCTATGCCCGCACAGCGCTGGCGCGCGACGAGCAGCTCTTTGCCTTCTTCTGTGCAGCGCAACGAGGAAGCAGAGAAGACCTCGTTCTGGGGTTTGCGGCGAGTCCCCTGTACAAGGAAGCCGAACACCGCGAACCGGAACTGCGCACCCGGTTCTGCACACTGTACCCGCCCACATCAACGCCGTTGGTGCTGCGGGCCGCGACATCGACCATTTACCGGGAGGAGCTGGACAGGTTCATTCGCCCGAATGAGGAGCACACCTATGAGAATTGCGCTCGTTCTTAATACCCGCCAGGATGATTCAGAGGTTCATGCTGAGTATGATCCCCCGCACACCGTGGACGCAATCCGCGAGGGAATAGAGGCGGCAGGACACGAGTATTACTTCATTGAAGGCGATGAAGCGGCATTGGGTCGCGTTCAAGCTCTCAAACCGGACCTGGTTTTCAACCGGAGTGAGGGTGTTCGAGGAGAGAGCCGGGAGTCTCACATTCCTGCGATGCTGGAAATGTTAGGTATCCCCTACGTGGGTTCCGGCGTTCTCACCTTGGCGCTCTGCCTGAACAAAGAGTGGACGAAACGCCATGTCCGCGTGGCGGGTGTTCCCACACCACAGTCAATGCTGATTGAAACCGAAGATGATCTAGCGAACGCAGATCTTATGCAGTCCGCTCCGGGCTTTCCGGTCATTCTCAAACCAAACGCAGAAGGCTCCTCAATAGGTATCAACGAGGACAACGTAGTCCACGACGTGTCGGGCCTCCAGGCGAAGGCCCGATCCATGTTAGGTGCCTACCGTGAGGCCATCTTGGTGGAGTCGTTTATCCCAGGGCGTGAAGTCAGCGTAGGCGTGCTTGGTACCGAGGAGGGTTCCTTAGAGGTGCTTCCGATGCTCGAGGTTGACTTCTCGCAGCTCCCCGAGGAGGTAGGCAACGTCTTTGGGCAACGGGCCAAGAGCACCCTGGATGACCTTAGCCACTATCTTTGCCCGGCCCCACTCGACGCGGCCGTGGTGAAAAGAATGGAGTTGTCATCCCTTGCCGCATGCCGCGCACTTGGTATTCGAGACTTCGCTCGCCTTGACTATAGAATTGGCAGTGATGGGGTGCCATACTTTCTTGAGGTAAACCCGTTGCCGGGAATGGACTATGACACGGAAAGCCGGGACTACTCATTCTTTATTATCATGGCGCTTCGGGCGGGCCTCAGTTACAGTCAGCTTGTTGAGCGACTGCTCCAGGCCGCCTGGAGCCGCGCCTCGCGACCGAGGCATCATGAGTGAGGCATCATGAGTGAGGCTGACCCAATGTGCAACTCGGTGAGCCGTGCGGTAGGCGAGACCCTGCACAGCACAACCGGCCACCTTCTTAGCCCGGGAGAGGACTCGCTTACCAAGGGAGACGAAGTTCTTCGCCATATCGCTGCCTGGACGAGCGAGCTGCAAGACGCTCTTGAGCTACTGGAGGCGAGTGCATTCAGTCCGGAGCTTCGATACTCGACTGAGGACATGATGGAGCGAGCGGGTAAACAAGGATTTGAAGGACTGCTTCTTGAGGACGCTTCCGGCCCGGCCGCAATCATGTTGGTGTACCGGCTCGAGTCCGGAGAAGGGCTTTACCTTGACACTCTCGCCGTTCGTGATCGTGGCCGAGGCACCGGAACTCGCTTGCTCTCGTTCCTCATTCATCGGTGCCGGAGCGCAGGCATTACCGAAATCCGGCTTGACACCGAGGTCGGGCCCCCACCGGCGACAGCAGACAAAGCCGCAGGACAGGATCTTCCGGTATATTATAAACGGTTTGGGTTTGAGGAAGTACCGCTTGGTTCTGGAGCGACGGCGCTTGACTCACGAGAAACGGCACCTGCATCCCAGAATGCAGCACCGCCAGACGCGGCCGCACCGCCAGACGCGGCCGGGTTGATCTCCGGCAATCTTGCCATGCGACTCCGCCTTCGCTGAGGACCTGACGCTCGTATGGTTTTTGAAGGAGTAATAGAATGAGCAGTACCTATCCGTTAATTGCAATTAGCATGGGGGATCCGGCCGGAATTGGGCCGGAGATTACCCTGAAGAGTTTTGTGCTTGAGAACCTCTGGGAGCACTGTGTGCCATTGGTTTGCGGTGACCTGGCGGTGGCTGAGGCCGTTCGGGCCAAGCTTGATATCC
>SLAA01000141.1 GCA_007127105.1 Spirochaetales bacterium
ATGGCTTCGATCTCCTCCATTGCCCATGTACTCTGGATTAATCCCTTTGCATGGATTCTGTTTCGTTTCACCACCGGCCTGTGTCTTGCGGTGATGCTGGTGGTGGTGGAGAGCTGGCTCAACGCCTCGAGCACGAGCTACAATCGCGGGCGTGTGCTCAGCATCTATAGCATGATGTACCTTGGATCTATGGGCGCGGGACAACCCTTGCTCGCGGTGTTCTCACCTGCCAGTTTTGAGCTCTTTGGGGTAACCACGGTGTTGATCTCGTTCTGCCTGGTTCCGGTTGCCCTCATGCAGGTGAGTGGCGACGCAGTTGGTGAGTATAGACCCCCGCGGCTTATCAAAACCCTCAAGAACGCTCCTCTGGCCGGGATTGGAACCATGGTTGCCGGGGTCATTACCGGCGCCACCTGGAGTTTAGGCCCGCGTTACGGGCAGCTTCTGGGGCTGGCGGATGGTCGGGTGGGCTTACTCATGATGTTGGTAGCCCTTGGAACCATTGTCATGCAATGGCCTCTTGGCCTTATCTCGGACCGCAAGGATCGCAGGCGCGCAATATTCTTGAGTGTTGCCGTGGCCTTTGGGACTGCACTCGTCATGGCGCTCACACGGGTGGCGGGGCCGACTTTGTTCATTTTAATGTTCTTCTTTGGTGGCTTTGGCATGCCGTTGTACTCGCTCTGTATCGCACTCATTAATGATCAGCTGGCCCCGGAGCACATGATACAAGCAGCGGGGGCTATACTCCTGTACTATGGTATTGGCAGTGCGCTGGGTCCAGTGTTAGCGGGTATGAGTATGGCTGCCGTTGGACCAGCAGGGCTCTTCCTCTTTATGGCGGCGGTTCTGGGCCTGTATTTACTTCTTGTTGCGGTGCGACTGCGGCTGGCTCCGGAGCTGCGCGTGCGTCGTTCGACCGCTTACCGGGCCTACCCACGTACAACTCCTGCCGCCTTTGAGCTCATCAGGCGCGCACGCCCACGCCGTCCCTCGCGCACGAAGAACAAGCAGTCGGAGAACTATCAGTCGGAGAACTAGCTCGATGTCGGCTCAACACGGAAGAGGCAGTAGTGGAGAGGCCAGTTGTGCTCGGTGTTGCCAAGATGTTTCTGCATGAGAACGGCAGTGCGTCGGTACTCGTCCTCGGTCAGCGCCTGGGCTCCGCTTAGCAGGGCAGCCGCGTAGCTCCTGTCGGTTGCATCGGCCGGGTTCTCTGGCATCCACTTTGCGATGTCCGAGCTTGAGATGTGACGCCGTTCATCCCGGCTCAGGGTCGTCGTTGCCTGGATGGAGAAGCCAGCTGCTGTGAGAACCCGGTGCACTGCTTCGCTTGTCCAGCCGTAGGCAGCATGGTGGTCGCCAGAGTACAGCGGTGACTCGGCCGCCTGCAGCCGCTCAATGAGTCCGGTATCGACCTGGTCTGCCGTGGATAGACTGTCAAGGAGGGCAGAGAGTCTGGGCACCTCGTCGGCGACGCGTTCGGCGCCAATGAGGCGTCCGCCCGGCGAGAGGAGTCCGCGCAGGTTCGTGAAAAAGGCAAGACGGTCAGCGGCATGCAGCCCTCCGTCCCGCATCATGATGAGCTCGTAACCGGCGTCCTCGCTATAGCTGAACAGCCGCTCCCGCGAGTCCGCGTGCAGCGGTTCTATTCGCAGGGCCTCGGCTGGGTCGTCGCCCAGATGCTTGTCCTTGAGCGCTATGAGCGCGTCTGCGCGGGCGCTGTCGTCACACAGGCCAATGACCAGGCCTTCTGCGCAGCGTCGCGCCGCCTCGAAAAGAAACAGCTCCATACCGCGGCCAAGCACGAGTACGCGCGCATGCCGAGCGGGCGAGGCCCAGTCAAACACAGTGTCACGAATCTCGGCGTGCAGTTGGGAGCGTTGTCCCTCGGCTCGCCTGAGCCACTCGTCGCGGCGCGAGTTGCGGGGTGAGGTGCTGAGAATCTCGTCCTCCTCCTCCGCAGCTGCCGAGAGCTGTAACTCTCGGCGTCTGTGTACCTCGCGCCGGATCTCGGCCTCGCGGCCGGTGTCGGCTGGCTGATAGAAGACACGTCCGCTCAGGCGGCCGGGCAGGTAGGCCTGCGCGACCCAGTGATCACGGTAGGCATGCGGATACAGGTAGCCCTCACCGTGTCCTAAGTGCTTTCCGTCACGGTTTGGGTCGCGCAGGTGGCGGGGGACCTCGGCCTCGGCCTCTTTCTCAACCGTGGCGCGGGCGTCAAAGTACCCCATGGTTGAGTTGGACTTGGGTGCGGTTGCCAGGTAGAGTGCCGCCTGCGCCAGATGAAACTGCCCCTCCGGCATGCCCACCCGGTCATAGGCGGCAGCGGCGGCAGACACCACTACCAGTGCCTGCGGGTCAGCCAACCCAATATCCTCGGAGGCGGCAATAAGCATTCGTCGCAGGAGAAATCGGGGGTCTTCTCCGGCGGCAATCATTCGGGCCATCCAGTAGAGGGCGGCGTCTGGGTCGGAGCCCCGGAGGGACTTTATGAAGGCGCTAATGCTGTCGAAATGGTAGTCGCCTTCTTTGTCGTACAAAAGAGCTTTGCGCTGAATGCTGTCCTCTGCCACATCCATGGTAATGTGAATGCGTTCGTTCTCCGGCGGCGGGAAGGACTCAGGGGTGGTTTCGACCGCCAGTTCAATAGCTCCAAGCAGAGTTCGTGCATCGCCGTCGGCAACCTGCACCAGGTGATCCAAGGCCTTAGGGTCGATATCGACCTGGTAGGCCCCGTAACCCCGTTTGGTGTCTTTGAGTGCGGCATTTGCTATAGCGTAGAGATCGTCATTACTGAGCTTTTTAAGGGTGAATACCCGGCTGCGGGAAACCAAGGCACTGTTGACCTCAAAGTAGGGGTTCTCGGTGGTGGCACCGACCAATATGACGGTGCCGCTTTCAACCCACGGCAAGAGAGCGTCCTGCTGCGCCTTGTTCCAACGATGTACCTCGTCCACAAAGAGAATGGTGCGACGCCCATAGAGGTTCTTGGCCTCGGATGCCTGTTCAATTTCGAGTCGCAACTCTTTTATGCCGGAGAGCACTGCGTTCAGTGCAACAAAGCGCCCACGAGTCGCACCTGCTATGATTTCCGCAATGGTTGTTTTTCCGGTGCCCGGCGGGCCGGAGAGAATAAGTGAAGATACACGGTCGGCGCTGACTGCCCGACGCAGAAGACGTCCTGGGCCCAGAATGTGATCCTGCCCAACAAACTCGTTCAGTGTGCGTGGGCGCATGCGTGCTGCCAAAGGTTGATCGGCCCCGTCCGCCTTGGCCGAGAATAAGGAGTCGCTCATTGGCTTACTGTATCACAACTTGGCATTTGGCAAAATTGCTACGCTTTGCGATTGGCCCGGCTTTGCGCTACACTCTTGTGAACATGAAGAGCATAACTCCACAAAGACAACATTCAACTCAGGTTCTGAGGCGGATAGCCATTGCACTGTTTGTGGTGCTAACGGTACCTTGGGCACTGCACGCCCGCGACGGTGCCGACACCGCACACGCCGCACACGCCGCCGAGTTGCGGTCTGCCTATTTTGCTTTGGCCGCTGAACAGCGAGCTGAACCGGGCCCGGATCCCGAGCGAGTTACGGAACTGCTTGACGATCTGCGGAGTATCATTTCTGAAGGTGTGGGGGACCGGAATGGCGTTCGCTTTGACAGCATGATCGCTCTGCGAGAGGCTGCTCGTGTGGCTCTTCCACACATCAATGCGGCAAGCGGCGCGCACCCCACACGGCCTTCCGAGGACGTGGTAGCGGCGCTGCGCGTTCTCCTGGATCCGGCGGCGGCAAGGCGTGTTCTTGTTCCTGAGAGCCCTGCCGCTGGATCCGACATCGACCCATTACTAGAGTTGAGCTTTGAACGGCTGGCGGTGTTATACGAGCAGCAGTCACAGCTTCAGCGCCTGGAGTTTGCCCGCTCCATTGATGTATCGCCTGACCGCTACCGGGCGGTTGCGGCCGTGACAAAGGTGTATGCGGCGCGCAGGTCGGCCGACATGGCCGTTCCACAGAGCGACGAGCGTGACCTTGACCTCATCATGGAGGATCTGTTGGAGCAGTCTTCACCGTTGGAAGCAGCGGTGGTGGTGTTGGCGTCCCCGGATCTGCGGAGGGCCGTGGCGGCCGCCCACCCGGCCGCCCACCCGGTCGCCGACCCGGCCACCCACCCAGCATCACCGGTTCTACAGGCTTTCACTACAGGACTGAATGAGCTGTACGAGCGCGTTGACCAGGCCATTGCCGAGGCCGATCTAAGCCAAGCCGGGTTCACCAGGCCTCGAGTCGAGGTCTTGCGGCCAACTCTGGGTGCGGGGCGCCTGTCCGAGTCTGTGATCCCTTACAGAAGAATGGTCGTGCTGAGTGGGGTAGCGGCCGGTGATGGCGCGCGGGGTGACGGCGCACAGCCTGAAGGCGCGCGGCGGCAGATTCTACCACATGAGATTGCGGCCGAGCTGTACTATAGCGTTTTCTATGAGCTGAGTTACGAACTGAGTCATGAGCTACGCGAGAAGCTTGAGCTGCCTGAACACGAGTACAGGCGCGAACTCTGGGGGCGTCTGCACGGTCAGTACGTGGTGAGAGTTCCTGGCCCTGAGGCTGCAACTTTTAGTCTTGAGGAGCGCTTTGCGGCGGAGCTTGCGCCCGAGTTCCGACTGCTGGCCGCCCTCACCGGAACAGCTGCTGTAGAGCACTTGACACCTGAACTCAATGACAGCATTCTGCGCGGCGCGAGTCGCCATATTGAACGGCCATTGCTGCGCTGGAACATGCCGCCCGAGTTATATCTGGGTGCGGCCTTCAGGCAACTGCATCCCGCGAGATTACCGGAACAGAACCTGCGCGCTGTGCGTGGGATTCTCCAGGAGCTTGAGCAGGATACCCTGGGTGAGCGGCGGCATTTGCGTGCAGCGGCAGAGCACAAACGCAGCGGCCAGCGAGCGACCGACGACACAGCTGCCGACACAGCTGCCGACAACACAGCGGGAGAGAGACCATGAACACCTATGCAATTACCCGACCTCTTTCGCGCCTTTGGTCACTATCCTCGCTATCTGCGCTCACGGCTGCGCTTGTTGTTGTGCTGGTCATGGGCTGCGGTGCAGGGGAAACCGAAAACGAGGTAGTCCCGGTTGAAGAAACTGAGATTGAGCAGGCAGCCGAGCAACCGCCTGCCGTATATGCGCATGGAGATGCGGGCTTTTCCGGCTCTTTCCCGGGACTCAACGCGGTGAGGAGCGGCCTGGGCGAAGGGCAAGCGCTGTGGACTGAGACATCGACTCCCGAGTCCATACTCGTAAAGGATGGTATTCTCTACCTTGTGAGCTCAGAGCCAGCGTTGTCGGCGGTGGATATTGAGTCCGGCCAGCTGCTTTGGACACGAGTCTTAGACAGTCCGGTACACGCGCCGCCGGTGCTTGGAGAGGATGAAGTCTGGGTGGCTACCATTGATGGAGTGGTGTTTCGGATAGCGACGCGGAACGGTGACGTCATGGAGCAGACACGGCTTGGATCCGCTGCCTACCGCACACCACTACTTCTTGGCCAGGAACTGCTTGTTGCCGCCGAGTCTGGATTGATCGAGAAGCTTCCGGTGTTAGATGGTGGCCCCCGGGGGCGCGTGCGCTCCGCGGCTGCGCCAAAGCGTTTTCTTGCAGATGACAGTATCGTCGTGACTGTGTCGAACGAGGGCGAGCTCCGGGCTTTTCTCCGCGACGGCCTTAGCCCCCTGGATATGATGGTGCAGTATGGGCCAGATCTGCCAAACAGCGCCGTCTTGCGAGACGGACTTCTGTATGTGGGTGGGACTGGCTTTGCGGTCTATGATCTCCATGCCGGTGAGGTGGGTCGTGAGCCTGAGGAGCTTGGTCGGGTGGAGGGGCTTGGCGCGGTTCACCAGATCCTTCTCAGTGACTTTGGTCCTGTGGTGCTGGATCTCTACGGATATCTGCACCTGCTTGACGCCGAGACCTTGGGTTCTCGTTTCTCACGGGAGTTGTCGGGTGAACCTACCACAGCAGCGGTGGTGGAGTCGGTGGTATACATAGGAACCGACACAGG
The DNA here is from genome assembly GCA_007127105.1 of Spirochaetales bacterium. Classification (GTDB taxonomy): domain Bacteria; phylum Spirochaetota; class Spirochaetia; order DSM-27196; family SLAA01; genus SLAA01. Next base: position 6,069 of record SLAA01000141.1, read on the forward strand.
AAGACTGTACGCAGTAGAGCTGCCGGGCGGCACGGTCCTGTGGGAGGCGGCTGGCGGCAGCAGTGCGGTGCGGGCGCTTTTTCCTCGCGATAAAGGGCTTATTGTGGCATATGCCGCTGAAGGTGTGCTCAGTTACAACGCCGCCAGCCTCGAAGATGAGGCAGACCTCGTCGAGCCAGCATTCTTGCCGGGGCGGGTGGAGCTTGGCAGCCATTCCGCCATCATTGACGAGGACGGGATTCAGACAGAGTTTGCTCCTGACCGCACTGGTAGTTACGAGATCCAGGCGGCGGGCCGTGACGGTGAGGAGCTTATCATCATTCTGCTAGACGAGCAGGGTCGGGAGATGGCTCGAAACGTGGGGTACCGTGTAGATCCGCGAGTCACGGCGGAGCTGAATGCCGGTAACGTCTATGGAATACGCCTGGAGCCGGTCATGCGAGGGCTCGGCGCAGTTGAGTTTCAGCTGCATATAACCCGTCGCTGACGGCCCCGGCGGTTCAAAGCTTAGAGTTCTTCAGGATCTCCGCGTCTTTCTTCCTGCGTGGTGCGATCCTGCTCAAGCTGGGTTCGCCTCTCAAAGAGTTCGTCCTTTCGTTTTTCTGCGGCCTCAATTTCGCGTTCACGCAGTCCAATATCGTTGTTCACCTGGTCAATCTCCGACTGCAGCCGTTCGACCTCAATCGCGGCTTCAAGACGCTGAATCTTAGCCTGTTTGTCGCTGAGGTTGCTTTCTAACGAAGCTATCTGCTCGAGATGGTGTTTCACAGTCTCCCGCGCATCGTCGTTCAGCTGGGCCCGGACTATGCGCGCGAACTGAGCAAGGGCGTTATACTGGGTATCACGTAGTTGACGAATCTGATCATCAAGTTCGGAGCTTGCTTTGCCAGGGCGGCGCCCTTCACACAGCTGTGACAACTCCGACTCAAGCTCGTTGCGTTCCTTGTCCAGTTGTTCGGCCCGGTCGGCAATATCCGAGATTCGACGCTCTGCAGCAAAATACGGCTCTGCTACTCTGTTGAGTTCTTCGTCATTGACCTCTCGAATAAAATCGGAACCAACAATGCTCTCGCCGAGCTTGCGATACTGTTTCTCCATGGCTTCGCTACGGCTGGAGACCCTGTTCTTGAGCAGTACCACCCGGCCACGAGTAACGATACGGTCCAGAAAAGGTTTGGACTCAAGAATTGCCTCTTGCTCATCGAGCTCAGCCTGGAGTCGGTCAACCTCGTTCTGGGCAGCTGAGATCTCACTGAAACGTTCCGCATAGTCGGCTTCAAGATAGGTGTTGTCATGGAAGATCTCAAAAGCCCGGCGCCCAATGCCAGGAAATACCGCCACGGCTTCCTGTTGGAGGTGTTTTCTCTCGGTGCTTCCGTCGGAGATTTCCTGACGAATGGCCTCAATCCGACTCTGAATTGTCGCAATCCGAGCCTTGCTTTCTTGCGCTAATGTGAGTCGCTCGCCAGCCTCTTCATACTCACGACACACGTCCTGAGCATTGTCTTCTTCACAGAGTTCAGGATAGCTCTCCCGCAGCTTGGTGCCAAGCGCTGAGAATACATCCTGTAGCTCTCGTTGCAACTCCGCACTCTCGTCGCGAAGTGCTCCGATCTTTTTCCGGTAGTTCTTCATGTTGCCGTCCTTACCACCATAATATAACAACTCAGGATGAATTCGTCAGTGGGTTGCGGAAAACCTTGCCGTAAAGGACGGGACTCAGTAGCTTTTCCGGGAATGCAAGGAGTATATCGAATGTCAAAGCTGCAGAAGAGTGACCGTGAGTGGGCCGAGGAGCTCGATTTCGAGACCTTTCAGATTACCCGCAAAGGCGCAACCGAACCTGCATTCAGTGGGGAGTACTACCATAACACCCGACCTGGTGTGTATGTGTGTGCTTGTTGCGGTGAGGAGCTGTTTCGCTCGGAACATAAATATGATTCAGGTAGCGGTTGGCCTAGTTACTATCAACCGAGTCACAAGGACGCAGTGGAGGAACGTACCGACTATGGACACGGCATGAGGCGTACCGAGGTGCTCTGTGCCTGTTGTGACGCACACCTTGGTCATGTGTTTTCTGACGGTCCACAGCCTACAGGTCTGCGTTACTGCATTAACTCCCGGTCTCTCCGTTTCAAGGATAGTTCGGGAGATTAGTTAAGGAGCTTCTGGAGCTCTGCCAGGCTCGGCCCTTTGAGGTGTTCTTCAACCCGAGACAGCTTCACGCGTTGGTCAATCCCGTCCGAGAGTCTGGTCGCACAGCGATTCAGCCGAAGGCGGGTGTCGCGTAGCTCAAGTAACTCCTGCTTCTCGGCAAGTGAGAAAAGCTCACCGTGGCACATCATGAACGAGAGTTCCTCATCCGGCATCTTTTTCAGGTTCTTCCTCGACACCTTTCTGCCATTGAGTTGCGCAAACTCCAAAAAGAGTTCTATTGCGGTGTCCCGGAGTTCCGATGCGAGTTCGACCTCAGACTGCTGTGCGTCACGAAACGGGCGCACAGCCGCCTGCAGATAGTCCTTGCTCGTGTCAAAGTTGATCACGGAGAAGCGTTGGAGTCCAAAACTCAGAATATCAAAGCGTCCGTCATCAAAGCGTTGGAGTACGGTCCGCACCTCTGCTAAGCATCCGGCCCATGATGTACCGTTGGCTCCGGCCCGAATGAGTCCAAAGGGCTTCTTCTCGTCTATGCAGCTATGAATCATTTCACGATACCGCGGCTCAAAGACATGCAGGGGAAGTGGCATGTAGGGAAAGAGAACCAGCGGCAGAGGGAATAATGGAATAAACTGTTCTTCGTCACTGTTCATACAGGTACCTGTCGGCTCCTACGTCTTTACATTCAGGAGAATGGGGCAGTGATCCGAGCCGTGTATGTCTGCCTGAATATGTACCGACTGCAGTCTACTGCGGAGTCGTTCGTTGACACAGTGGTAGTCAATTCTCCATCCAACATTGCGAGTCCTCGCGCCACCGCGGTAGCTCCACCAGGTATAACGACCGGGTGATGGGTCAAAATGTCTAAAGGTGTCGATGTACCCGGAACTGAGAAAGGAGCTCATCCAGGCTCGTTCCTCCGGCAGGTAACCTGCACTATTCTCGTTCTCGGCGGGTCGGGCCAGGTCAATAGGCTGATGGGCGATGTTGTAGTCACCAGCAAGAATCACGTCCTTGCCGGATGCAACCGTGCGCTCAAGCTCGGACTTGAGCGTGTCACAGAACTTGAGTTTGTATTCGAGGCGTTTTCCACCGTCCTGGCTGTTGGGAAAGTAGGCACTTCCGACCACCAATGAGTCAAACTCCAGAAAAAGCACCCGACCTTCGCTGTCGAACTCAGGGTGGCCGAGTGTCCGAACAGCGGTGGGTTCGTGCTTGCTGTACAAGGCAACGCCGCTATAGCCCTTCTTCTCGGCGCTCTGCCAGTAGGAGAGATACCCCGGGGGATGCAGCTCCTGGTCGCCGAGCTGTGTGGGTTCGGCACGGGTCTCCTGAAGGCACACAATGTCTGGACTTGTCTGGCTTAGCCAGTCGAAGAAGCCCTTTTTTGCACAGGCACGAATGCCGTTAACGTTCCATGAAGCTATCTGCATAACCTCTGCACTATACAGATGAGGAAGCTTGTGCGACTACCCCATAGAGTAGCTTATAACCCTAACTCTTTGCGCAACTCTCCAGCGGCATGCTCGGCCTGTTCCCATTGCTCGGTAAGTTGTATCTGTTGCGCTTCATTGCGCTGCATAGCTGCGCGGATTTCTTTGACCGCCTCACCGTCGGTATAGACCTCCGGCTCCGATAGCCGTGACTCAAGCTTCTCGCGTTCGCCCTCCAGTTGATCAAGCCCTGTGAGACTCGCCTCAGCAGTGCGCTCGAGCCTTCGCAGTTCGGCCTTCTGAGCCTTCTGACGCTGATACTCTCCGGCAGAGGCCCCGAGTTCCGTCGCGACCGAGGGGGAGGGTGAGGTGGAGGAGGGGGTTGCGCGAGGCATTCCAGCAGCATCGCGCAACTCCGCCTCGCACCGACGCTGGTAGTAGGAGTAGGGGCCGGGATAGTTTCTGACCTCAGCCGCGCGATTAGGCCGAGGTTCCAGCGCGACCACACGACCAGCGAGGCTCTCAAGAAAGTGCCGGTCATGCGACACAAACACGACTGTACCGCTGTAGTCCCGAAGCGCCTGGAGGAGGACATCCTTGGAAACGAGATCCAGATGGTTGGTCGGTTCGTCAAGTACGAGAAAATTAATAGGCCGGAGTAACATACGGAGCATTGCGAGACGCGTGCGTTCGCCCCCGCTAAGCACCCCAAAGGGTTTAAGGATGTCGTCCCCCTTGAAGAGAAAGGCCCCCAGGAGGTCACGTACGGCAGGCTGAACTGCGGTGGGTGCCGCTTCCTCAATGATGCTGAGAACGCTGGCCTCAGCTGGCAGCTCTTCCAGGAGGTCTTCAGAGAAAAACCCAATGCGTACATCCTTGCCCCAGCTGAGAGCTCCAGTATAGCCCTGGTCGCGTTGGGCAAGTATGCGCATAAGGGTAGACTTGCCAGCTCCGTTTGGCCCCACCAGAGCGACCTTCTCACCACGCTCGAACTCAGTGTTCAGGTGCTCCAGCACCTTCAGCTCCGCGCCGTTTTCACCCTGGTAACTGCGGCTAATGCTGCTGAGCTCTACTACCGGGCTCCCACTGCGAGGCGGTGCCGGGAGCCTGAGCTTAATAGGTCGGAAGCCCTCCGGGAGTTCTATAGGCGTAATACGTTCCAGTTCCTTAACGCGACTCTGAACCAACTTGGCCTTTGAGGCGTTGTAGCGAAAACGCGTGATAAAGCTCTCGAGTTTGCGGATCTGGTCTTGTTGCCGCTCATAGTCAGCCATTAACTGTTGGAGGTCCTCAGCGCGACGCTGTTCGTATCGCGTATAGTTTCCCTTGTAGCGCTTGAGTCCGGCCGCAAAAAGCTCAACCACCTCGGTTGCCCAGGAATCCAGGAAGAAGCGGTCATGCGAAACAAGGAGCACCCCACCACGGTAGGACAGCAGGTATTCCAGCAGCCAGTCACGAGTCTCAAGGTCAAGGTAGTTTGTGGGTTCGTCCAGAAGCAGTACATCCGGTTCTCTCAGCAGAATGCCAGCCAGGGCTATTCGCATTTGTTTTCCGCCGGAGAAGGTGGAGCAGTCAGACCCGAACTGGTCTTCACGAAAGCCGAGACCCTGCAGCACTCTATGAATGCGTTCCTCGCGGTCGTAGTAACCAGAGGACTCAATCTGCTCCTGTACCTCATGGAGCCGAGACAACTCGGTCTGCAGTTCGCGGTCGTTAGCCGAGGAAAGCTGTTCTAGACGTGCAGTGACTTCGGCATGTGCATCTGCGAGCGCATGGCCTTCTGCAAAGGCCGAGTCTGCCTCTGCGTAGAGACTCCTGCCAGCATGAGCAACCCCTGTTTGTGGGAGGTATGCGACGCGTAACCTGCGCGGTGTCACAACCTGCCCGGAGTCGGCCTCCATGTGGCCAGCAATGAGTCGCATGAGGGTGGTCTTGCCGCTTCCGTTAGGCCCGACAAGTGCAACGCGATCCCCGGCAGCCAGGGAGAACGAAGCATCTTTCAGGAGTGTTCTGTCGCCGAATCCGTGACTCAGCCTGCTCAGTTGTACAAGGCTCACTCCGGGGAATCGTCCTCCGCGGAACTATCCGAGCCGCTCCTCTCGTCCTCACGCGTGACTTCATTTGACTCGTCCATCTCCAGCGGCGGTGGGCTGTCGCCAAAGGCAAAGAAGATAACCAGGGGCAGCTCCGGCACTGCGTTCACCGTGACTCCGTCGAGTTGAGACTCCGGAACATGGGTGAGCTGCAGTCCTGCCGCCGTTACCCGGTAGAGAAAGCTCACGTCGGTGTCAATCCCGTTGAAGTCAAAGGCGAGTGCTCCGTCGAACTGGCTGCGTAATGAAGGATGCAGGTAGCGGCCAAGCGAAATTCGCCCTGTGTTACCGGCCGTGTTTGGGATGATGTCGGGACGCAGTCGGTTATTGCCTCGCCAGAAGAAGCTTCGGTCACGCTGGAGGTCGATGTCGCCGTATGCAAGGCTTTTCATACCACTGCGAG
>SLAA01000087.1 GCA_007127105.1 Spirochaetales bacterium
CCCGCGCGGAGCTTGGCCAGGGCGTACTGCTGAATCACCACAACCGGCAGCACCATTTGCTCGCGAATGCGAATTGACGCCCGTGATATGCGATCCTCCGGCTCCCGGTGTCCCGAAACAGCCTCAAAGCTGTCCAGCGTGCGCCGGGCTTCGGTGTCGAGCATCCGCCAGAACTCGCCAAACTGCGGGTCATCGGCCATGAAGGAGGTAAGCGAGAAGCGCGTCTTACTCAGACTCTGCAGGGCGTTCTCAACCATGGTACGGAAAAACAGGGAACGCTCATAGAGCTCAGAAAGCTGATCCAGCAGCCCCTCTTCAATCAGCTGTTGCAGGGCGCTGCCAAAGCCAAAGAAACCGGGTACGTTCTGCTTCATCTGGCTCCATGCCCCCACAAACGGTATGGCCCTCAGGGTATCCAGATTGAGCTTGCCAGACTTCACACGGCGATCCGGCCTACTACCGATATTGGTTTTGCCGTAGTAACTGAGTGGTGTCATTTGTTCAAGATACGGGATGAAAGCCGGATGCCGTCTTAAGTCCATGTAGGCTTGGTACGAAAGCTCCGCCAGGCGGTCCATGAGCTCAGAGTCTTCCGGCCGCAGCTCGCGCGACTCATCCTCAAACAGCGAGTTTTGCAGCCCGGCACTGACCAACTGCTCAAGATTGAACTGCGCAGCGTCGCGCGTTCCAAAGTTGGAGCTCACTGTCTGTCCCTGTATCGTGAGCTGAATTTCGCTGTTCTCTACCTCGGGGCCCATCGCTCTGTAGTACAGGTGCGTGTTGCCGCCACCACGTGCCGGAGGGCCGCCCCTTCCGTCAAAGAACACAATTGAGACATTGTTCCGGCGCGCTTGCGCACTAAGCTCCTGCTTTGCCCTGTAGATGCCCCAGTTCGCGCTTACGTATCCGCCGTCCTTGGTACCGTCCGAAAAGCCGACCATGACATACTGCTTGCCCCCGCGCAGCGTAAGATGTTCGCTATAGGCTGGGTCTTTATAGAGCAGCTCCATAGTCTCGGTTGCGTTACGCAAGTCCGCAATGCTCTCAAAGAGCGGGACGATGTCGAGCCTGGGCGCTGCATACCCGCTGCGGGCATCTCCACCGCTTGTGGCGACACATTGAGCAAGGAAGAGCACCTCGAGCAGATGTGACGCCGCTTCCGTGTGGCTAATAATGTATCGATGCAGACCTTCTTCACCGTTGAGCCTCTGAATGGTAGCGGCAACCCGGAATGAGCGCAGGGTGTCGCGGCCAAGGCCCTCCGGCACAGCCTCAACAAGATCAGCCTCCCAAGGGAGGCTGGAAAGGCCTCGGTGGAGCATTGTCATACGTTCTGATTCATCTGCCTCGATGTAGGAGCGCGGTGCCGTCGCCGAATGCCCTGACGCGGCGACGCCTAAGATTCCCAAAATCTGGCCCACCAACTCGCTATGCACACTGCTCTCCTGCCGCAGGTCCATTGAGGCAAAGTGGAACCCAAAGGCGGTGATCTTAATGAGCAAGCGTTCAATATCCTCGGCGTAGAGACCGTTGTACCGTGTCAGTACATCCTCAAGAATTCCTCGCAGATCACTTGCCAGCTCGTGCGGTGAAGCATAGGGAAGGTCGGTATCTATCTCGCCGGCGTCGGTCAACCTGTCGCTCTCAATGGGTCGTAGTTCGGCCTCGGTTTCGAGAATCTCTCCGAGGGCCGGAATGCGATCCAAGTCACTCCCATGACTCGTGTTACCACGCAGACGAATAGACTCCTCTATGGTGTGCTCAAGCTTGCGGGCAACCCGGGTAATACGCTCGCTAATACCACTGAAGGTGAGTTTGCGTTGAAGTCGTCGGAGCTCACGAAGATAGAGGCCTAGCAGCGTATTCCTAAGCAGTTCCCCGGTACGCTCGGTCAGGTTGGAGGTCACAAAAGGGTTGCCGTCTCGGTCGCCACCGGGCCAGAAGCCAAACTCAAGACGAGGGACGTACGCCAAGCGCTCGAGCGGGTCGCTGCACACCGGGCTGAGCAGGCGCAGGTGTATATCGGCCGTTACTTCGTAAAATACATGCTCAAGGTACCACAGCAAACTACGGGCCTCGTCCAAAGGGGTAGGCTTGCGCGGATTACGAAAGCGTGTCGCACCCATCTGAAGGAGAATCTCATAGATGCGCCCGAGATCATCTGCCCCTACCGCAGCGGCTAAATCGTCAATGATCGAGAGAACCGCATCAGGATAAAACTGGGTCGGATGCGCGGTAAGCACCACCCGTACGCGGTAGTTGTTGAGTTTTGCGAGAAAGCGTTCCTCAAGGTGTTCCGAGCTGACTCGATCAAGAACGGCCTTGAGTGTTCCCGGTCCATCAAGGTCATGAACACGAGTAAACGCAGCGTCCTCTATCGCGTCAAAAAGCACAATCTGCCGTTCGGCGGTACGAACAAACTGGAAGAGTTGATCCACAATGCTGGAGAACTCCTTTGAGCCAGTGTGAATCTCGAAGAAGCTCTCCAGGATCTGCTCCGGGCTTTCGCCCTTCGCAAGGCGCTCCCCGCAGAAGCTCTCAAACACCGGAAGCAACATGCCAGCGGTCTGAAGATCTGGGTAAGGCAGGGTCATAAACAGCCCGTCGTAGGTGCGGTACTTAAGTTCGACCAGTTCAAAGTATTTCGAGCGAACGCGTGCCGACTCTTCCGCCAACCTTCCGCCCTGTTGTGCATGTGTCTTTCTGTTACTCACGACTCTTTCATTCTCCTAGAGTATTATTCCCGAAAACTACGGTACGCAAAAACAAGGGTCAAAGCTACAAGACTCATCCCAAAATAGAGAAACGAGCTCCCCAAGCCCAGCTGTTGAACCGATGCGCCAAAGAGTAGAGCACCTATCGCTAAGAAAGTATCTATAGTGCTTTCTTGTAGTGCAAGGGCCGTGGCCTTCAGCTGCACAGAAACCAGGTCTACAAGCCAGGCAACCGCAACCGCGAGTCCTGCCGAGAACCCAATCCCACCAAGTGCCGCACTCGCCATGAACACCGACAGCGGATGTCCGTCGAACGAGAGCAACACCACCGCTACCGGCAGCGCAAACGCAACAGGCGCTGCAACATTTGCTCTGCCCCAGCGGTCTGAGAGTCCACCAGCAACCACATTAGCTACCAGGCCCACGCTTCCAAACACCATGAAGTACAGGCCCGCAGAATGCCCAACACTCTCGGCCAGGAGCGGCAGGTAGCTCAGAATAGCACTGTAGGCAAGCGATAGGAGCGCGATACTGCCCAGTACGCTGCCAACCGCTGGGGTACG
>SLAA01000217.1 GCA_007127105.1 Spirochaetales bacterium
CTCACCGAGGATATTCCGGCCCTCCGAAGGCATCTGGACGAGATTTCAGAGCTGGACCAAGCCGGGCTCCGTAAGCTGTACAAGCAACAGTTGCGCAAAGCGGCGCCACCAGATGCAACCGGCGCCGGAGTCGGCCTCATAGATATGGCCCGGCGCGCGACCAAGCCTATGGAGTATCGCTTTGACAGCGAGAGCAATGGTGAGGATGAACGGTTTGGGTTTTTCACACTAGAAGTAAAGGTAGCGGGAGAATAACAATGCTTTCCATAGAGGCCACAAAATCCAGTCCGCGGGTAGAGTACCTGGCCAACGACAATGTGCTTTCAATCACCGGAGAGTCCTATCCCGAGAACTCCTTTGAGTTCTTTGCACCAGTCTTCAGCTGGCTGCGTGAGCAGCTGCCAAAGCTTGATAAACTCATTTTTCAGGTCCATATTCGATATATGAACTCAAGCAGCACCAAATGTATGCTCGACATTCTTGACCTCCTGAGCGAGCAGGCGCAGGAGGGGACGCAGGTTCGTGTTCGCTGGTACTACGATGCTGGCAACGAGCGCGCACTGGATCTGGCCGAGGAGTTTAAGGAAGACCTGGAAATTCCTTTTGACATTGTTCCGCTGGAACCGGGAGAGGCCTACAGGTGAGTGATGCCCCAGACCTTGCAGCCCTTAAACTCCGAGTTCAGGAGCTTGCTAAGGAGCCAAAGGGCTCCAGCTCACAGATATCAGTCAATGAGTTCCTGCATCTGGCCTCGGACTACATTCGCATCTCGGAGCGTTTCAACAAGGTCCTGGAGATTAGCGACAAGTACCACGAGTTGGTGAGGTCGGTGAACCTGAACGAGTTTGGAGCACCTCGACGTCGACCACCGGTAAGCTCCGGCGAGCTTGAAGGCAAGATGCAGGAAATTCTCACACGGCTTGAGGGCTCGGCGGACCAAGACGCCAAAACGCTGGCCAGGCAGTACAGGAAGCTGCACTCGCAGCTTTCCAAGATCATGGCTATTAGCGACGTCTATCAATCGCAGCTGCGCGATACCACGCTGCGGCTGGAGCTCATGGCTCGTACCGACATGTTGACCGAGCTCTCAAACAGGCGTGACATGTCCGAGCGGCTTGTCATGGAGTCGGCCCGGAGCACACGCAACAAACAGCCTTACGGCATTGCGATCTTTGACATTGACGACTTTAAGCGCGTCAACGACACCTACGGCCATGAAGCAGGAGACCGGGTGCTGGTTATGGTTGCGGCAACCTTGCGTGAGAACCTGCGTGCATCTGATGTTTGTGCGCGCTGGGGTGGCGAGGAGTTCCTTGTCCTCTGTCCCGAGACCACGCTGGAGCAGGTAACTGCGGTTGCTGAGAAGTGTCGGCAGGCGGTTGAGTCAGCAGAATCTATTGAGTCGGGCGGAAAGAGACTTCGTGTAACGGTGAGTGGAGGCGTTAGTTCAGGCTCGGCAGAAGACTGGGAGTCTTTGGTGCGTGAAGCCGACACCGCACTCTATGAGGCCAAGGCTCAGGGCAAGAATCAAGTTGTTCAACCACACTACAGCCGAGGTGACGATGGTGAGACAATGTAAGTTTCGACCCCATTTCAAGGTGGTGGCAGCACTCGTGGCAGCACTCGTGGCAGCGCTGCCGCCCGCCCTTGCTGCTGGAACCGAGGGCGGCCCCGACAACCACGCCAAAATCATTCCTTTAGGGGACCCGCTGTACCGCAGTATCGACCTGCTCTACAACGAGGCCGGTCTCGCGCCCCCTTCTGGCTCACGTCCCTGGAGCATAGACGAATGGAACCGGGTTCTTTCGCGTCTTGAGGCGCACCAAGGCGCCGTGTCCGCTCCCTTATCCCTGGCCGGACGCACCACGCTCGAGCGCATTCGGCAGCGGCTTGAGGACGAGCGAAACTACCGGACGGTGCGTGGCGAGACCTATCAAGCCGACATCTCGCTGGCTGTGGCTCTTGAGGCCTACGGCCACGCCAACAAGGACGACTTCCCAGATGAGCGGGACTGGGTCTATGGGTACACCGAGCGTGCGGCGGCCGCAGCCCTCGCCCTGGAGATGGAACTCCACACCTGGCTCTATCTGTACACCGATGTAGAGTACCGCAAGAACCGCTACGCCTACGAGAAAAAGACCGACAGCGCCACGAGTGAGCCGCTCTACAACAAGCACCTCACCACGAATCTGCATCTGCTTGACCACGTGGCTTTTGAGACCCCGTACCGGGCCTTCGCATCGGCAGGCGGCGACCGTTGGAACCTTACCTTTGGTCGTGACAGCGTGCGGTGGGGGCATGGGCGCAGCGGGAACTTTGTGCTCAACGACCACCTTGACTACCATGACCTGCTGCGTTTTGTTTCATACCATGAGCGGCTTAAGGTGGAGGCCACCTACCTGTTCCTGCATCACTCGGACTTCACCACCGACAGTGAGGAGCCGCCTCCGGGAATGCGGATGTTTCTGGGACATCGAGTTGAGTTCCGACCCATACCCCGGCTGTCCTTTGCCATAACCGAAAACGTCATGTATCAGAACAATGTCGTTGAACCGGGAGTGCTTAACCCGCTCTACATTTTTCATAACCTTAACAACCGCTCTATGTTCAATGCCATAGCGTCCGCCGAGGTTGAGGCGGCAGTTCTACCCGGTCTGACCTTGCTGTATCAGTTCAGTCTGTACCAGGCTCAGGCGCCGCTTGAGGGTGGCTCGCAGCCGGATGCCATGGCACACCTCGGTGGCTACCGGGTCGTTTACCCCTACGGGCGGGGTTATCTGTACCATGAGCTCGAGGGCGTTTACTCAGACACCTATATGTATCAGCGCGATATCGTAGATATGAAGGTGCTGCGGCGAGAGTTTGTGCATGGCTACGGCTTTGCTACCCACCGTGAGTTTCTGGGATACCCCTACGGGGGCGATGTTGTGGTGCTCAGCACCGCCTTTGGGTACCACCGGCCGGAGGCCTTTGACGTCAGGCTGGATATTGAGCACCTCCGGCAGGGAGAGATTGGCATTGATACCGACATAGAGTCCACCGGTGATTTTGATCTTGGCCGCCGGGCTCCGTCCGGAACCGTAGAAGAGCGGCTCCGCACCGGCGTGGAAGCGAGCTGGAATCCGTGGCGCACACTCCAGGTCTTTGGCCGCCTGGACTTGGTTCACGTCTGGAACAAGGGGAATGAGTCAAGGTCGCTGGTGTGGGACTTTCAGTACGCACTTGGGACTTCGTACCGTTTCTAGGTGGCAAAAGCCTGAGGGGCGGCCCGC
>SLAA01000048.1 GCA_007127105.1 Spirochaetales bacterium
CACGGCGCTATGTCATAGTGGGTGACGACAGCAAGCTTGTGCAGAGTCTTGGAATGAGCTTTCCCCTTCCACTTGAGGTTGTTCCCCTTGCCCGGCGGGTAGTGCTTGAGGCTCTGCGTGCGATGGGAGCCGAGGCGACGGTCCGTGAGGCGGTGCGAAAGATGGGACACGTCATTACCGACAACGGAAACATCATTATAGATGCCCGCTTTGGGGAGCACCACGACCCGGCCGAGCTTGAAAGGCGCCTTGACAGCATTCCGGGGGTAGTAGAGACCGGCCTTTTTGTAGGGATGAAGCCTGTGGTGTATCTGGGTGCTGCAGATGGGAGCATTCGCGAGCTGCAGCTCAGCGAATAAAGTGGTTCGGCAAGGAAATCGCGGGAGCTGCCAACCCGGTTCAGCGAATAAGTCTTCCTAAGAGCGCGTCTTTGTGACGCCACTTGGGGTGCACCTTTACCCGCAGATCAAGGTGGACTCGGTAGGGAAAGAGCTTTCCAATCTCGCGCTGGGCTGCCTGTCGTATTGTCTTGATCTTCTCACCGCCGCGGCCCACAACAATGCCTTTCTGGCTGTCACGTTCTACAATGAGGAAGGCGCGTATCCAGAGAATTTCTTTGTCGCCCTCCTGCCGCTGCTCCATGTCGGCAACCTCAACATACAGCGCATGCGGGAGCTCTTCCTTGGTCTGGTGTATGGCTTTCTCACGGATAACCTCGCTGACGCGGAACACCGGATCCTGGTCCGTGTAGTAGTCTTGCGGGTACATCGGTTCGCCCTCTGGCATCTCCAGATAGAGCCGGTCCAGAAGCTCTTCCAGACCCTCGCCGGTAACGGCCGAGATCTCCAGCACCTCTGCCTCGGGGAGGCTGGCAAGTATGAAGTGAAGCGCCTCGCTGCGTGCACTTGTTTTCATGTCAATTTTGTTTAATGCCACAATCACCGGTCGCGAGAGTTGAGCGACAAGTGCAAGCATGTCGCGCTCCTCCTCTCCGGGAGGGCGGGTGGTGTCCACAAGGTAGAGGACTGCATCCACCTCCTCACATGCGCCACGTACGAGATCGACCATGTGAATATTGAACTTCTTACTTGAGTGGTGGTAACCAGGAGTGTCCACGAAAACGATCTGACCTTGATCCCTGTTCACAATTCCGCGAACCTTGTTGCGAGTCGTCTGGGGAACATCGGACACAATTGAGACCTTCTGTTCACACAAAGCATTCAGCAATGTGGACTTACCGGCCGACGGCCGCCCAACTATTGCAGTAAAACCTGATTTTTGCATGCCGCCCTTTCATCCTTACTCAATTCTTGCTATATTTGCGTGGAGCGAGTAACTACCAGCATACACGGAGCAACCCAGCATGAATAGGCGTAAACTTCCCCTTTTCTCCAGACTAGACGATGACGACGACGAAGACCAGGACGAACAAGAACAGAAAGACGAGTCCGGTCAAATGTTAATGAATAAGATGCTCAAGACCCGGACCATACTGCTCTCGGGTGAGGTGAACAAGCCTCTAGCCGAGCGCGTGGTCAGGCAGCTGCTGCTGCTTGAAGACTCCGGCGACGAGCCCATTCGCGTGCTCATTGACTCACCCGGCGGTGATGTTGATGCCGGGTACGCGATCTTTGACATGATGCGCTTTGTAAAACCACGAATCTATGCGGTCGGCATGGGTCTGGTTGCAAGCGCTGGCGCATTGATCCTGCTTGCCGCGGACAAAGAAGACCGGATTGGGCTGCCTAACTCACACTATCTTATTCACCAGCCTCTTTCTGGCATGCGCGGTGTGGCAACCGACATTGAGATTCACGCACGGGAGATTGAGCGAACCCGCGCTCGGATCAACAAACTCATTTCCGATGAAACCGGCCAACCTTTAGAGAAGGTAGAGAAGGACACCGACCGTGACTTCTGGATGGGCGCGCCGGAAGCAGTTGAGTACGGCCTTATCTCACGCGTGGTAAGCCGGCGTGCCGAGTTCGAGTAGGAGCGGTTCTCCCAACCCGGGTGACCAGGGCGCCTTCGGCGGCTTTGCCGAAGGCGAACTTGGTGCTCAGTACGCAATGAGAAACGGCAAGGTGCGGCAGGTTGTCGATTTAGACAACGAGTTGCTCATAATTACCACCGACCGAATATCGGCCTTTGACCGCATACTAGGACTAGTACCCTTCAAGGGTGAAATGCTTTCACGCCTTTCGGAGTACTGGTTTTCGGCCACCTCGGACATTGTTCCCAACCATCACCTCCATAGCATTACTGGTCGTACCATGTTGGTACGCGCCTGCCAGCCGCTGCCGGTAGAGGTTGTGGTGCGTGGCTACCTCAGTGGTTCTGCCTGGCGTGACTACGCGGCTGGCAGGCCTGTTTCCGGCATTCAGCTTCCACCTGGGCTGCGGCAGGATCAGCGTTTGCCACAACCAATTCTCACCCCCTCTACCAAGGCCGAGCAGGGCCTCCATGATGCGCCCATAAGCTCAGCAGAGATCTTAGCGAAGGGCTTGGTTGAGCCTGACCTGTGGCGCCAGGTGGAGCGGGTCGCGTTGGAGCTCTTTGCCCGTGGGACGGCGCTTGCAAGTGAGCGAGGGTTGGTTCTGGTGGACACCAAGTACGAGTTCGGGATTGCCCCCGACGGCAGTCTTATGCTCATTGACGAACTTCACACCCCCGACTCGTCCCGGTTCAAACCGCGTGAGGCGCAGCAGCCGCTCTCAGACGGGCCGCCTTCCTTAGACGGGCCGCCGCTCTCAGACGAGCAGTCTCCTACACAGCGGCTCGACAAAGAGTACCTGCGCGAATGGCTCATGCAGCAGGGCTGGAGCGGCGACGGCGAGCCGCCAGCAATCCCGCCCGAGGTCTTTGCCGAAACGGCTGAACGCTACAAAATAACCTTCGCGTTGCTTTGCGGTGAGGAATTTTTCCCAACTTCAACAACTCACGAAGCAGAACGCACGCAAATCCTGTCTTTCTTAGGTACCAGGGAGTCATAGCGCTAAAGAGCAACAGCTCTTTGCCCGCTGGCTCCGACGTGGGGAGGTAGACAGTGGCGCGGAAGCTGTGTTCGATGTGGCGCGTTCCTTTGGCGGGGCTTGTGGTCGTTCTGGTGCTGGTTCTCGGGAGTTGTGCAGAACCGGTAGGATTGAGCTCCGAGGTCAATGAAGTAAGCATTCTCACGTATAATGTTGAGAATCTCTTTGACGATGTCTCGGACGGTACCGAGTACCAGGGCTATGATCCCGCTCGGGACAACTGGAACACCGAGC
>SLAA01000082.1 GCA_007127105.1 Spirochaetales bacterium
CCCGCGCGCCGAAATACTACAACTTCACCTAATCTTCACACAGGCTACCCAAACGCTCCATTGCACAAGGCGATACTCCAGACATCAGAACCGGAGTAACGCTCCGGTGAAAAGGAGCGCATTCTATGCACAGTGTTCGGCGAACCGCGTTTTCCGTGTTTACGGCCGTGTTCCTTGTTGGTGCCGTGATGGCCGCACAGGCGGTTGAAGAGCCCATAACCCTGGACTACATAATGAGCAACCGCAGTACCTCCAACACGGTGGAGTCTGCCCGTCTGCGCTATGAGGCGGCTCGCGTTTCAGCCGAGAGTGCTGGAATGGGAACGGACCCGGGCTTTACTATCACGCCAACCACCAAGCTGTCCGGCGACGAGGGCGACACAGACCCCAGAAAGGCAACTGTGACCGCAAGTCTTGGCCTTACCGTCCCCCTGGGGCTCAGCGCAGATCAACGAGCTCGTGCGATCTCAGCCCTTGAAAGGTTAGAGACCGCATCGGCAGCCTTGGCCGAGGCAGAGGTAAAAGATATCCGGGAGCTCATACGTCTGTACCAACTTGCCTACCTTGCCCAAAGAGAAATTGAGGTCGGTGGGCTTGAGCTTGAGGCGGCTCGGTTGCAGTTAGAAAGTGACCGGGCGCGTTTTGAGCGTGGCGATCTGCGGTTCTCAGACTTCTTGCGCAGCGAGAACGAGTTCTCAGATACCGAGTCCGATCTATCCTCTGCCGGAGCTACATGGCGTGAAGCGGTGCGTAACCTCTCCACCGCTACCGGCATAGAAATGGACTCGGCACGGTCTTTTGCAGCACCTCCGCGCCTGTACGACGCCAAAGGCGCCGAAGACATCGGAAATACCGAGTTGCTGGATGGCAGACCAGGCAGTCCGGCAGCGTACTCCCCGGACTCCGTACTGATGAGCCGCTACTTTGCGTTACAGGAGGCTGAGCGTGAGGCTGCGCAGAGGCCTTCGTTTCTGAGCTTCACGCAGGCGCGCGCCTCACTCGACTACCTGGACCATTCGGCCAGTGCAAGCTTCAATCCTGTCTCACGAGTTCTTGGACTCGGTTACACCCCTGAAGGGCTAGTCCTGCGAGATGATACATCAAGCGGTTCAACAGGTTCCGGTGGCTCAGGTTCGTCGGACTTGGACTGGAGCTTGAGTGTCTCGGTGAGTTTTTCTCTGTCGCCATCTCGGGTTGAGAGATACGACTACCACGCCACTCAACTGGCGGTCGAGCAAGCGCGGGTCGCTCTTGCGGACGCGGAGGTGCAAGCGGCCGAGGACAAGCGCCAGGCGGAGCTGGAGCTTGTCAAACTCAATGAGTCGGTGCAGAGCTTTGCCGCTGCTGTCGAGCGGGCCGAGATCAACCTTTCCATGGTTCGTGCGCGAGAGTTGGCACAACAAACTCGGCCAGTTGATGTTCAGGCCGCGGAAGCAGCGCTGGAACGCGCTCTGCTTGGCCTGGAGCGTGCGGAGTTGTTACGTGATCAGAAGCTCTTGGAGCGGATTTTGCCGAGTTCGGATGCGTTACAGATCCTAAGTTCACCCCTAAGTTGGAGGATGGAATGAATAAGAAGAAGATTGTGGTGCCGGTACTACTGGTTGTCATCATTGTTGCTGCAGTTACCGCGGGCGCCTTGAGACAGTTCGCTATAACGGATAACGCCGACAGTGAAGACAGGAAGGAGTACAGCATCATAGAAGTGCAGTCGGGTGCGGTGCGGGTAGGAATAGAGTCACCTGCAGTAATTGAACCGTACAGGCAACGAGTTTTCCGCACCGGAACTGCCTCACAACTGGATTTTGTGGCGCAGCAGGGGGCGGAGGTTGAGGAAGGCCGGGTGCTTATCCGTTTTGATGCAACTGACGCCGAGTCCAAGCTTGCTCGAGCGGAGCTTGAACTTGAGGAAGCGCAGTTGTCGTTGGTACGAGCTGAACGCGCTCTGAGTAAGGCGCAGTCTGCGGTGGAGAATGCTGAGGCCCTGTTCGCCGCTGGTGCCTTTACTGGTGAGCAGCTGGCCAACGTTCAGGATGCGCGTGCTACGGCCGAGCACCAGCTGCAGGTTTCCGAAATATCGCTGCGGAGAAGCCAACTCAATCTTGAATCAGCTAGAGTTGAGCTTGACGGGACTATCGTTCGAGCTCCGTTCACCGGGCGGGTGCTGTCTACCGAGGCCGAGAGCGGGGTTCAGGTGAGCAGTAACAGTACCATTCTGACCTTTGCCGACACCTCGCGCGTGCGGCTGGTTGCCGAGATTGACGAGTACGATATCGGCGGCATTAGTTTCAACCAGCGTGCGGAAGCACGGGTGGACGCACTTGGAGGCAGCTCCGGTGATGTCCCGCTGTTTGTCGGCAGGGTTGAGACTATCAGCCCGGCAGCACGCATTGTGAGCAATATCTCGGTATTCACCGTTACCGCAGTGTTCGACAACCCGGATCAACTCATGCGGCCGGGAATGACCGGTGATCTTTCGGTCATTGTAGCGCAGGACCGCGGCCTGGTTGTGCCAACGGCGGCGGTTTCAACGGTTCGTGACCGTAGCTATATCGATGTACTCAATGAACACGACGAGATTGAGTCGCGACGTGTGGAAACAGGTGCCAATGACGGTGTACACGTGGTTGTACTTGACGGCCTTGGCGAGGACGATCGGGTTGTGTCCTACAGAACGGCAAGCATAGACGTTCTGGCGGCTCCCGCGCCCGCGGCGCATGACACCAACTCAAGCATCATTCCCATCTCGGTGCCTGGATCCAGCGGTGGTTCCGCTCCACCCGCCGGGGCTGCAGGATCTTCCGGAGGCGGCGGCGGTGGTGGTGGAGGCCGGTAATGATAGAACTGATCAACGTCACTAAAGAGTATCAAATGGGCGACACCGTTGTAGCCGCACTAAGGGGCGTCACAAGTAGTATTGGCAAGGGTGAGTTTGTGTCCATTGTTGGCCCAAGCGGTTCCGGTAAGAGTACGCTCATGAACTTGATCGGCTGCCTGGACACCCCGACACATGGACGGTATGTACTCGCCGGTGAAGCTGTGGAGAAACTCTCAATCGACCGCCTTGCCGAGGTCAGGAACACCACCATTGGGTTTGTATTCCAAACCTTCAACCTCTTGCCTCGACTCACAGCCCTCGAGAATGTAGAGGTGCCGCTGGTCTACGCTGGCGTTCCACGTGCACAGCGGCGCGAGGTCGCACGAGCCATGTTGGAACGGGTTGGGCTTCCGGACCGCGCTCGCCATAAACCGAATGAGCTCTCGGGCGGTCAACGACAAAGAGTTGCTATTGCTCGTGCCCTTGCCAGCAAGCCTGCCGTCTTATTGGCGGATGAGCCGACAGGTGCACTTGACAGCGTAACGGGCGAGGAGATCATGGAACTCTTCCACACGCTGCACAGTGAAGGATCAACCATTGTGTTGGTTACGCATGAACCGGAGCTGGCGCGCCGCGCCGAACGAATAATTCGCATGCATGACGGGGAAGTTGTATGAGAGGTATCACACAATGGGAGAATACTCGCATATCGGTGAGGAGTATTGCCGGGTCACCCATTCGGTCGGCACTCACCGCGCTTGGTGTCATGATTGGTGTTGCCGCCGTAATCATTCTCGTTGCTCTGGGACGCGGCGCCCAGACTCAGGTGGAGTCAAGTCTTAACTCACTTGGAGCAAACTTGCTCATTGTGTACTCCGGTGAGCCGCGCGGTACAGCTCTGGTGCGGAGCAACACCGCCAACATCAGGCCAACGCTCAGTGAGGACGATCTCGCCATGATCCGGGCACTGCCGCCGGAACTCGTTTTACTCAGTGCTCCGGCCTCAACCGCGAACGTGCAACTCAAGTTTGAGAACCGCAATATTGCGGCGAGTGTTGTCGGCACCGGGCCGGAGTACCCCGAGATCCGGAACTTCCGGCCGATATACGGCAGCTTTTTCACCGAGATTGATGTGGAACGGCGGTCGGCCGTGGTGCTGCTTGGCGCCCAGGTTTACCGTGACCTCTTTGACCCGGGGCGTGATCCGGTAGGAGAGAGTGTCAGAATTAACGGTGTGTCGTATCGGGTGCTCGGCGTGATGGAGGAAAAGGGCTCTGCGGCCCAGGACTCATCGGTGCTCATTCCGATATCGACCTTTCAGCGCCGAGTTTCGGGCGACTCCAACTACGCAATGATCAGTATCCAGGCAGCCTCAAGCGAGGTAATGCGCGAGGTTCAGTCGGTGATTGAGCAGCAGATCTTGCGTCTTCACAGGCTTCCGAGTATGGAGTACGCCGACTTCTACATCGCTAACCAAATGGACCTTCTCTCGACCGTGGCGGGTGTTGCGGGCACATTCACCTTGCTCCTGGCGAGCATTGCCGGAATCAGTCTGGTGGTAGGTGGAGTGGGCATTATGAACATCATGCTTGTCTCGGTTACCGAGAGGACTCGGGAAATTGGGGTGCGCATGGCGCTGGGCGCTAGGCCGCGTGATATTACGGCTCAGTTTCTTACCGAGGCGGTAGTGCTTGCCATAGGTGGTGGTATCATTGGCATTGCCTTGGGGATAACCGGCTCCTGGGTGGCAATGAACATGGCGCGTACGGCGGCCGAGGTGAGCATCTTTTCGGTGGTGGCGGCCTTTGGCTTCTCTGTGTTAATTGGCTTGTTCTTTGGCGGGTATCCCGCCTGGAGAGCATCTCGACTCGATCCTATAGAGGCGTTGCGGTATGAGTAAGTTTTTCTTTATTTTTGGTTTCATTGTTGCCCTGGTAGTAATGCTCCCGCTGCAGCTTCCGGCACAGCGTCACTCAGAAGACCCGGCATTGCAGAAGGCTCGCGTTGAGACCGAGCAGGTGCTCGACCTCGGTCGGCTCATAGGGTTCATTCAGCGAATGCTGGAAGAGCGTCCTGACCTGGAGCTGTCGCGTGAACAAGCTGTAGCGCTTGCTGACCTCCTGGGAGAAATTCGAACGACCTCGCGGCTTACGGGAGCGGCAGCCCGCTCCATGACCGCTCGCATAGAAAACGATATACTGAACGCACGGCAGTTGCAGCACACGGACCGGCTCTGGATTGAGTCGGAGCAGAGCCGCCTGGCGGCAACGGCTGGTACCGGGTCGGGCGCGCGCGCCGGGGCCGGGTCGGGCTCCGCCCCTGGTGCAGGGGCAGCTGCCGAGGGCGGTGCACCTCCAGCTGGCTCGCTTGCGGCCTACGCTGCAGGCGGGCCCTACAACCCGCTTATTGATACCAGTCGGCGGCAGGGTGAAGACTTTGAGGCGCTGTTTGCGTATGTGCGTGCGCGGGCTGGTCGCCGATAGTTTGAGTGCGTGATTCTGAGCTCGCGGCCCATTTTGGGGATGTGCGAGCGGTTTATTGAGGAGACACCTGTGGCGCTGGTTTTTGTGGTAGAGGACAACGACGGACTCCGGGAGACAATCATGTCCTACCTGGAAATTGAGGAGCACACGGTACTTGGGTTTTCCAGACTGTCCGGTGTGGAGGATGCGGCTCGAATGCGACAACCGGATCTCATTATTCTGGACGTCATGTTGCCCGACGGTGACGGGTTTCTTTTTGCCCGGCGCTTGCGGCGAACGCTCACCACCCCAATTGTGTTTCTTACCGCCCGTACGGCCGAGTCGGATCGTATTACCGGTTTTGAGGTTGGGGGTGACGACTACGTGATAAAGCCGTTCTCCATGAAGGAACTCATGCTGCGGGTACGGGCGGTGTTGTCGCGGGCGCATGCTGGCGGTGCGGTAGGAACTACAGCGCAACACGACTCGCACCGGAGCTACCAACTGGAAGGAACGCCCCCAGAACGACTGTTGCTGGACATGGCCGGGCACATTGTAGCGGTGAACGACAGGCCACTTACGCTGACCGCCGCCGAGTGGCGCATTCTGGTACACTTAGCCGAGAACTCAGGCATGGTCGTTTCCCGTGAACGCCTGTTAGGAGCGTGTCTTGACTACTCGGCTGAGGGGTCGGAGCGCACCGTAGATACCCATATTAAGAACCTGCGGGCGAAACTTGGCGATGGTACCTGGATTGAGACCGTCCGTGGATTTGGATATAGATTTATGGGGCACAGTGTATAAGGAGTTCCCACATGAACAGCCTTTTTGGCCGAATTCTTACAGCCTTTGTGCTCACCTTTCTTCTTATGTACGGCACCGCAGCGGCGGTGCTTTTTTCGGGCTACTACCGGTCACTCTCGGTCTGGAGTACCGAGCGCGTTGCCTCGGTTGAGAATGCGGTTACCGAGGTGCTGGAGTCACATGTGCAGAATTCACCGGCCGAGGCACCGGCCAAGGCACCGGCCGAGTCGGGTGCCGAGTTGTCTCCGACTGCTCTGGGACTGGACGAGCGTCTTGTCGGGATAGCGGTGCCAGTATTTGTGTATGACACCGAGGGACGACTCATTGCCTCAAACAGGGGAGCCGGTCGCCGTAGAGAAACCGAAGGCACCGCCAGGGTGCCGGTCCACGACAGCGAAGGCAGGCTTCTTGGATACTATGCAACCGTAGCGGCACAGTTCCATCAGGATGAGGCAAACAGGGCGCTTTTGGACTCGCTTGTCCATGCATCTATACTCGGTGGTTTCGCCGCTCTCAGTGTTGCATTGGCTACCGCCTTTGCATTGTCGCGGATGCTGGCAGGGCCAGCGCGGCAGGTCGCTGAGGGTATCGACTCGCTGTCCACTGGACTTGAAGATGGACTGGAGGTGCCCAATGCAGTGCCTAAATCAGTGCCCGAGATCGGTACCACCGAGATTGCGCTTATTGCACGAGCAACGAACAGCCTGGTTGACCGTCTTCGGGCGGAACGACGCATCAGAGCCCAATGGTCCCAGGATCTGGCCCACGACCTGCGCTCGCCGGTGGCCTCCATTCGCGCTCAGCTGGAGGCGGTCTTGGACGGAGTGTATCGAGCAGACTCCGAGCGCATCGGCAGCACCCTCCGCGAACTCTCGCGAGTGGAGGGGCTTGTTGAGGATCTGGAGGAGCTCATGCGCCTGGAGGAGCCCGAACTTAGGGTGTCGCTCCGCACAATTGAGAGCCGCCAGTTTCTTGACAGCCTTGGCGAACGGTTCAACCATGAAGTTATGCGGAAGGAGCTGAGACTTGAGTTGGACTCGGATGTGCCGCAGTTCAGGGCAGATGAAGACCTCATGTATCGTGCTGCTTCCAATCTGCTGTCAAACGCAATGCGGCATACCGGCCAGGGTGGAAAGATATGCGTGCAGTTGACCGCCCACAGTGACTCGGTCTCGATTACTGTCATCAATTCAGGAACACCCATTCCGGACCACGACCTGCCACATCTCTTTGATCGGCTGTATCGTGGCGAATACGCGCGGAACTCTGCAGGCTCAGGGTTGGGTCTGACCATAGCACGGCGGGTGATACTCCTGCATGGTGGCAGTATTAGCATTGAGAGTGGGGTCAAGTCCGGCACGCTGGAAAATGGGACTCGGGTGCCGGGTACCACGGTGCGGATGAGCCTGCCTCAAGCATAGAGTCAAGGGTCGGGTAGCTGCATTGCACAGCCAGCGCAAAGAAACCGCCGTGTTGGGCAAAACACGGCGGTTGGAACTGATACTATCGGCGGCGAGGTGCGCGGTTCGTGCGGGTGAAGTCTTCGCTGCGCGTCGCTGCTACGCCGCGTCCGGTCTGGGTGGTGCGTGCTGCGGTCGCACCGCGTTCGACCTCCTCACTGCGTCCAAATGCCAATGCGCGCGCATCGTCCTGGCGTTCACCGGCAGCGCCAAGGCGTTCTTCCACCTGGTTGCGACGTTCACCTTCACCTGCCCATTGCGGATAGCGGGCTTCGTTCCAGAACTCTACTGCATCGGCCTTGCCGCTCACCTGAATAGGCGCCATGTGGCCGGGAACCGAGAAACCGGTAGCGGAGACATCGCCAGCACCCGCAAGAAAGTCCTCATTGGCATAGCCATAGGGCCCCATGTGGAGTTGATGAAGCTCGGTGCCACTCTGTATGAACCACTCTCCATCCTGACGAACTATCTGGCCTTGCAGGGAGCTTAATCCTCCGTCGCGGGCAATGTCACGTCCTACAGGAGTGGTTTCGGACGCCATGGCGCCGACCGTTACGAATGCCGCTAAGGCGGCCCCAATGAATAGTTTGTGTGTACGCATGTCGTACCTCCCAATGTTTTGATACTGGAATACTACACGCGCTGCATGGAGCGGGCAGGGAGCCGATATGAAGAGTCGGTGAAGATGCACGACTACCTTACTCAGTCCCGCTTTTCTGATAATCTACGGTATGCGTGAACTTCGCGTCTTGCTAACAGCTGTGGTTTTCTTCACCCGCGTGCCGGTTCCGGGCAAACTCCTGCATGATGGCGTCCTGCTTGAGGAGGCAACTCGATATCTCCCGTTTGTTGGGGTACTCGTTGGGGGAGTGTCGGCCGCGGTAATGTGGTCAGCTGCACTCGTTCTTCCTACCCCGGCGGCAGTAGTGCTGTCCATGCTCGCGGCCGTGCTCATGACCGGAGCCTTCCATGAGGATGGCCTGGCCGACACCGTTGACGGCTTCGGCGGCGGATGGAACACCGAGCGCAAGTTAGAAATCATGAAAGACAGTCGTCTAGGAACCTACGGGGCCATAGCTCTGGTTATGTCCATGCTGCTACGCTATGTGCTCATCCTTGCCCTTTTCGAGTCCGGCGACATGCCTAAGGGGCTCGCCGTGCTCGTGACAAGCCATATAGGAGCACGCCTTGCGCCGGTCTTCGTCATGAGGTTGTTGTCGTACGTTCGGCTTGACGAGACCAGTAAGGTAAAGCCCATTGCCAAGAACTTGAGTCTGGCGAGTTTCATCTTTGCGGTTCTTGGCGCGACGCTGCTGTGTTTCGGCATAGGCGGATTTGAGGCTCTGCTGCGACTTGCCTTGGTACTGCCGACCGCAGCGCTCTGTGCATGGGTGTTTCGCACGCACATTGGTGGCTATACCGGCGATACATTGGGAGCCTCGGAGCAGATCTCCGAGCTTGTGCTGCTTGGTGCAGCACTCATTCTGTGAGCAAGGTATGTCAATGCAGGTGATTGTGATACGGCATACCGCTGTAGAACGGCCGGACGGTTGTTGCATAGGGCGCTCGGATCTGCCGCTGTCCTCTACCTACGCAGTGGAGTACCCGCAGGTTCGCGACTCCGTAATCCAGTTGCTGGGAGGCCGCATGGTGTCACGTGTGCTCACGAGTCCGTTGAGCCGGTGCAGCCGCCTCGCCGCGGATCTGAGCCAGGATCCGGCGCTTGCCTTTGCTTTGTCCGGGCAGGCTGCCGAATCAGATGAGCGACTCCTGGAGTTCAATTACGGGAGCTGGGAAGGGCAGAACTGGGACGATATCGACCCCACCAGACTGCGCTACTGGATGGAAAACTGGAGGCTTGCTCGTGCGGGGGAGCCCGCTGGTAGTGGTACAGACACCGGGGAGCCAGACCGGAAAGGTGATGGCGAGAGCCTGGAGGACATGCTTTTTCGGGTAGCTGATCTGTGTCGTGACCTTCACCGAAAAGCGGGGGAGGCTTCCGCTACTCATGACAGAAACATGGCGGTGCTCATAACCCATGCGGGGGTCATTCGCTGTTTGCACCACCTGCTGCGCAGAGTCCCAGTGTCCGACCTCTTTTCCATAGATATTTCTTACGGTGCAGTGGCGGAGTTTAGCCTGTCGTTTGCTCCTGTTGGGCCTCAATTACACGAAGGAGTAGATCATGCAGCATGTGAATAGCACGCAAAACTCATGGGCGCAGCGTATGCGAGCGCGGCTTGACGGGCGTACGAAACCGGTTGGCAGTCTGGGTAGACTGGAGTCCCTCGCTGAAAAGGTGGCAGGTATCACGCAGCAGGAGCTTCCAGGGCCTCTGAAGAAACTGGTCGTCGTGGCCGCCGCCGACCATGGTGTTGCACGGCACAGTCTCTACCCCAAGGCTGTTACGTCGCAAATGGTGGCGAACATCTACACCGGTGGGGCGGCGGTCTCGGTACTCGCGCGTCAGGCGGGCGCTGATGTCTGGCTCGTCGACGCCGGAATTGACTGGGCGGCAGGACCCTTTGCCTCTTTTGATGCGGTTCTGGCCCTGCCCCGTGACCCAAAGCTCACCCGCAGCGTCAATGCCTCACTTGGAGCAGGGACACATGACTGGTCCACCGGCAGTCCGGCTATGAGCGTGGAGCAGTTCCGGAAGGGAGTCGCGACCGGCCGCGAGTTATTTCATCAGGCACGTGCCGAGGGCTACGACTGCATAGCATTTGGTGACATGGGAATAGGCAATACTACGGCGGCAGCAGCGCTCGTCATGGCGTTGGGAATGGGCTCGGACAGCATAGACCGCGGCACAGGAATCTCAGAGGAACAACTGTCTGAAAAACGGAGGGTTATACTCCACGCCCTGGAGGAGTTCGGCCCCTTTGTCGAGGTGGAACAGGCCATGTGTTCCGTGGGTGGCTTTGAACTGCTCATTATCGCTGGCATGATGTCGGCGGTTGTTGACCACCCGTGTGTATGTCTGTTGGACGGCTTTCCAGTAACCGCGGCGGCGCTTGCGGCTGTCCGGCTCAACCTCAAGGTGGGTGAGTATTTCATAGCTGGACACTGCAGCAAGGTGAGCGGACATCGCCCCTTGCTCGACGAGCTCGGCCTCGACCCCATTCTTGACCTCAATATGCGGCTGGGCGAAGGGAGCGGTGCGGTACTTGCTATGAGTATTCTGGACGCCGCCCTATCCATTCCCCGAGATATGGCGGGCTTTGCAGATGCCGGTGTTGATACCGCTGCGGCCGAGGAAGAGCGGTATTAATCTATACACGGAGGGTCCTCAAGCCGGAGCAGTATCTAGAGGCAGTCGGGCGCTAATACTGGTACCGTTACTGCCGTCAATGACAACACTCCAACCGGAAGACTCTCCCAAGGACTGAATCAGACTCATTCCGTAGGAGTTCTTTGAGGAGTCCTGGATAGCATCCCTAGTCATTCCACACCCGTTGTCGGATACTTGGAGGAGTAGTTGGCCGTTCTCACGCTGAGTCCGCACATGAATCTGAGGATTTGCCGTGCCCTGCCCAAAAGCATGTTTATAGCAGTTCGTGAGAGCCTCGTTTGTCAGCAGTCCACAGTAGAGGAGGTTCTTTGTGCTTACGGGATGATCCTGAAGGTCGAGGTGCATCTCAACGTTTCGGTGGTTGTAGGTGGTCGAGATCGACTCGGCAATTGACTGAAGATAGAACTGTACTGAGGCGACCGAGGCCTCGATATTGTAAAGATGCTCATGGAGCAGGGAGATTGAACGAATTCTTGACTCCAGGTCGCTGAGAAATCCAGGATCACTATCAGTGTTTTGAAAACCTCGTTGAAGTGTTACAATGCTCTGAAGCAGTTGCAGGTCATTTTTCACGTGATGGTGAGTTTCGCGTACTATCATGTCTTTTGCTTCCAACTCTAACTCATTACGGCGTTGAATCATTCGAAGCGCTGGTCCAAACATGAGAATTCCCGCGAGCATGAGAGTGGAAATGAGCAAGGCGGTGAGTTCTGCCCCGAGTGCCGAGGCGGGAATGTGACCACCCTGCATTATGTCTATGAAGCTTATGATTCGCCGAACGGCCATGAGTGACACGGCAGCTGCAATGAGTATCCAGGGCTTGTAGAAGCCTGTTCGAACGCTGAGACATACAGCCGTTACCGCAGAAGCAAGTTGGAGAAGTATTGATAGGCCAAGAATTGCCGGTAGAATTGTCTCGACCAAAGTCCACCCCCATCCCGCGCGCGTCCAAGCGTTCACGAGGATTTATAGTATGTACTTTTTTATTGGTGAACTACCTTTAGTATAGGTGCAGTTCATTACTTTCACAAGTTGGTACGAAAATAATAATGCCACGCCTGACTTAATGGGTTGGGCCTCAAGGGTTTATGGTTCTGAGGTGCGATATGAACCGTGATGAGTTACAAGACCATATCTCGCAGGTTTCTGAGGAGCAATACTCGCGGTCAAGCGGCCCCGGCGGGCAGAATGTGAACAAGCTCAATACTCGGGTGACACTGAGGGTGCCGCTGACAGCGTTACCCTTGTCCGAGCAGGAAGAG
>SLAA01000196.1 GCA_007127105.1 Spirochaetales bacterium
CCATGCCGAGGGCGGAAACGCCGCGGTGCTCGAGCGCATTACCGAACTTGCTGGCGGGCCGGATGAGAACACAGAACGCCTGTCTCAGGTGCTCCGTTTTGCCGAGGAGCTCGGCATACAGGACTCGGTTGTGCTTGACCCCTCAATTACCCGGGGGCTCGACTACTACACCGGCATTGTATATGAGAGTTTCCTGCGCGACCTACCGGAAATTGGTTCGGTTTGCTCGGGGGGTCGTTACAACGACCTGGCATCGATCTACACCAAAGAGCACATACCGGGAGTTGGAGCCTCCATTGGACTGGACCGACTCATTGCAGGACTTGAGGAACTTGGCGCACTGAAGGAGACCACTGCCGCGCCAGATGTCGTAGTCGTGTGCCAGGACGAGTCGCTCCTGGGACACTACCATAGCCTTGCGGATCAGTTTCGGGCAGCCGGTGTATCAGCCGAGGTATACCCGGAGTTCCGCAAGATCCAAGCCCAGTTCGCCTTTGCAGAAAAAAAGGGCTCACCGTTTGTCGCAATTTGCGGGCTGACCGAGCACGAGGCAGGTGTACTGAACCTGCGGCGCATAAGCGACAGAACGAACTTTGACGGACTCAGCCTTGAAGCCGCCTGCAAGGTTATTCGTTCTGCACATCCTACCGCCCAGGCTCCCACCAAGGAATAAAAATGAACCCACGAGATCTCCCAGTCTATAAAGAACGTGACCGCATTGTGGAGGCTCTCAAAGACAACCAGGTAATAGTGGTGGAGAGCCCAACAGGAAGCGGTAAAACGACACAGTTGCCGTTGATCCTCCATGAGGCCGGTTTTGCGGAAAACGGAATGATTGGCGTTACCCAACCTCGCCGCATTGCCGCCGTTTCGGTCTCGGAGTACATAGCAAAACAAACCAATACGACAATCCCGGGCCTGGTTGGATACAAGATGCGCTTTGAAGACAAAACAGAGCGCGCCACACGAATTAAGGTCATGACTGACGGCATCCTGCTGCAGGAGCTTAAAGCCGACCCGACGCTCTCGCAGTACTCGGTCATAGTGGTAGATGAGGCACACGAGCGCAGCCTCAACATCGACTTTATCCTCGGCCTTCTCAAGCGGGTTCTGGAAATGCGTGAGAGCTTTCGGGTTATTGTTTCCTCAGCAACCATTAACGCCAATATCTTCTCGGAGTACTTCAACCAGTGTTTTGTGGTGCGCATTGAGACACCAACCTATCCGGTCCAGGTCATTTATGATGCACCGGCCCAGAACGACTACGACGAGATCCTGTACAAAGTCTCTGCCGTTATAGAGCGCATTATGGATGAGCGTCGCGAAGGCGACATTCTGGTGTTTCTCTCCGGTGAGAAGATGATCAAGGACTGCATAGCGCTGCTTTCACAGCTCCCGTGCCGGCGCAAACTTGACCTGGTGCCGCTGTACGGACGTCTCAGCCGAGAGGAGCAGGACCGGGTCTTTCCGCCACCGCCGCGGGGCAAGACAAAGGTTGTGGTCGCGACCAATATTGCAGAGACAAGTATCACGATCGACGGAATAACCAGTGTCATTGACTCTGGCCTTGCCAAACTCAACTACTATAATCCACGCACCTTCACCTCATCTCTGGTCGAAAACCCCATTTCAAAGGCCTCTGCGAATCAGCGCAAAGGCCGCGCCGGACGTACGCGTCCGGGAACTGTGTATAGGCTCTATCCCAAGGAAGATTTTGACAGTCGCGAGCTGTTCACGCAGGAAGAAATATACCGTACCGACCTCTCGGAGGTTGTGCTGCGTATGGCGGAACTTGGCATTACCGACTTTGAAAGCTTTGACTTCATTTCCTCACCAGGGGCGGTAGGCATTGCGGGTGCCGTTGAGACTCTGAATCTGCTTGGTGCACTGACCCCTGACCACACACTGTCCAAGATCGGCACCATGATGGTGGCCTTTCCTTTGCTGCCTCGGCATTCGCGTATGATCGTGGAGGCAATCTACCGTTATCCCGAGGTGCTGGGGGAAATCATCACCGCAGTATCGTTTCTCACAACCAACGCCCCCTTTCTCCTGCCTCCAGGAGAGGAACTCGCGGCCCGTAAGGCCCATCACCGCTACCGGGATCCACTTGGCGACTTTGTGTCATACCTCCACCTTTTTTCCTCGTATCGCAATGCAGAGGACAAAATTAAGTTCTGCGCATCCCGGTACCTTGACGACCGGGCAATGGCCGAGATATCCAACATCAACGACCAGCTCACCGACATTGTGTCTGAACTTGGCGTGCCCATATCTCGGGGCGGGAGCAAGAAGGACTTCCTGTGTGCCGCAGCCGTAGGACTCATTCAGTTTGTGTGTGTGCGCACCGGCCGTGACTTTCGGAGCCTTACCGCGGAGCGGGTGCAGATCCACCCAAGCAGCGTCATGTTCAAGGAGACTCCGCGCTACATTGTTGCCGGAGAGATAGTGCGCACCACCAGGATGTACGCACGCTCGGTCAGCCCGCTCGAAGAGGCATGGCTGCCACTGATATCCAAGGACCTGGCCGACCAGCTCATTTCATGGGGCAAGCCTGGCGCCACGCGCGGGCCAAAAACCAAGCGTGACACCAGCATGCAGATCTCCATTGGCGGTGAGGTTTTTGAACTGTCGGAGAAAAAAGGGAAGAAGAAGACTGCAATCATTGACTGGGATCGGCTGTCCAAGGTATTGCGCAGTGGCAAACCAGCCATTCATCCACAGTTCCACAAACTCAAGGGCAAGCTTGTGTTTGACCGCGACAAGGAACTCCTGGTAGGAGAGTCGGTAGCAACCATTATTCGCATTGGGGAGTACATAGACCCATCACGCGACTATATCGCACAGGTGCCACGCAGACAAACATACTCTGCCAAGCAACTTCCTGAGCTGTGCTCGAACCTGAACCTTATCCTGAAAGCGGCACCGCTCAAGAAGAGCTCTCGCTCTCTTGGATTTGTTGCGCTCTACTCAAATGAAACTGGTCAGTTCTGGTTCAAACCGGCCCGCAATTTTCACACCGCGGTGTCCGAAAGTATTGCGAGCCTTGAGTTGCTGGCCGACGAGCTCGACGAAGGCGCCGACCCGGAACTCGTTGCCCAGGTAGGCGTGGTCTACCGGCGTCTTGAGCAACTGCTGGAAATCTAGTCGCGGAGCACCTCACGCACCGTTTCCGGTTCCACCGGTACGAGTTGCGTTTGGCCAACGCCTGACTGAACCACAAAGTAGAGCCGCCCATCCTTGAGCTTTTTGTCATGCCACATGGCCTCTATGAGCCGCTCATGCGAGGCTTCGGCATGGAGGCGAAACCCGTAGTCGGAGAATAGCCGCTCAATGCGTGTGCGGTAAGCCAGCGGCGTAATCCCCAGCAGCTCACCCAGGCGCGCGGCTTTCGCCGTTCCCCAGGCCACCGCCTCACCATGCGTCCAGGTTCCGAATCCAGCAACCGACTCCAGCGCATGGGCAAAGGTATGTCCTAAATTAAGGAAGGCTCGGATGCCGGTCTCGGTTAGGTCTTGCTCCACAATACCGCATTTGACCAACAGTCCGCGCTGTATAACCTCACGCAGAACCTGCGGGCTGCGCGCGGAAACAGCTTCCTGCTCACGCTCCAACAAGCCCAGCAAGTCTTCATCACCGAGCAGGGCGTTTTTGATTGTCTCACCAAGGCCACTGCGATACTCGCGCTCAGGTAGCGAAGCAAGAACCGAGGGAGCCACATGCACCTCAGCGGCCGGGTAAAAGGTGCCAACCATGTTTTTGTAACCCGCAAAGTTCACGCCGGTCTTGCCGCCAAACGCTGCATCAACCATTGCAAGGAGCGAGGTGGGCGCCAAAACCAAACGACACCCGCGCATATACACAGAGGCGGCAAACCCAACCAGGTCGGTAACGACCCCTCCACCCAGGCCTAGAATGGTGTCACCACGCGACAATCCATGCTCGACCGCGGTACGCAGAATGGACTCGAGTACCGGCATTGATTTCTCGGACTCGCCGGGAGTGAGCACGATCCGCGGGGCATGTGCAGCCCCACCGCATGTCTCAACTATGTGTTCGGTATGTGTGTCACAGACTACCAGTGAGGCGTTGGAAATGCTTAAGGGAGAAACAGAGTCGTAAAAGACTACATGGGAAGTATAGCTACCAAGGGCAAAACTACGTGTATCTGGGTTCATTCCCAGACTATACGGAACCGGAGGACTTATTGGAAGTGTAGGCCTCCGGGGATAGAGCTGTTGCAGGATGTTTTGAGCGGTGATCCTTCTCCATGAGATCTATCATTTCCTTGACGAAGGGATCCGCAATGGAGTAGATGCGCTTATTCCCCTGAACCTCGGACTTCACCAGCCCCTTATCCTTGAGTACGGCCAGGTGCTGCGAGACCACCGGTTGAGGCTGATCGACACATTCCCACAACTCAGACACACACAGATCGTTCTGGTGTGCAATGGTACACAGCAACGCAAGTCTCAGCGGATGCCCGCAGACCTTGAGCTTTTGTGCGTAGTCTGACATTGCCTTTTTTGGAGCAATGCTTCGCGCTGCCATGTTCATGTGCTACCTACCTCGATATACCGAAACCTACACCACAAACCCGACACCGGCTATGCCGAAGCCGCCTTGTTAGATGACCCGGAGGACCCAGCTGGACTCGCGCCGGACGAGCCACTGTCTTTCGAGGCCCCGTTGTTGCCAGCACCCGAGGAACCGTTACCCGCAGCACCGGCAGCCGCGGCAGAGGTTGAAGCCGGAGCGGTGGCGGTCTTCCCAGCACCATTGCTCGACGAGCTCTTCTTCTTACTGTCGTTTACGTAGAAGCCGCTGCCCTTAAAGATAATGCCTATTCCACCGCCTACAAGTCGTCGCAAAGACGGCTTAGCGCAATGTGGGCAAATTTCAAGCGCTGGGGCGGACATGCTCTGAAGCTCCTCAAACTGGTGGTTGCAGCTGCTGCATTCGTACTCATAAGTGGGCATGTATGTGTTCTCCTCAACAAGACGCAGGATCCATGTCACTGCACATCAGAATATAGCCTATCTGCATCAGATTGACAATATATACTGTGAATTGATTACTCAGGTCGATACGTGAGGCGTACCGGTAGACCCGCCGCGTCAAGATGTTGCTTGATCTCAGCTATGGAGTAACTGCCGTAATGAACCATAGAGGCCACGAGTGCCGCGTCGGCCTTCCCTTCACTCAGCACCTCTGCAAGATGTTCAGGCTTACCGGCACCACCGGATGCAACTACCGGAATACCGACCGCCTCGGAGATCATGCGAGTCAAGGGGATTTCGTATCCATCCTGGGTTCCGTCGGCGTCAATGGAGTTGAGCACAATCTCTCCTGCACCACGACGCTCGGCTTCGAGCGCCCATTCAAGCGCGTCCTTGTCGGTGGGCGTCCGGCCTCCGTTAATAACTACTCTATACCCGCTCTTCATGTCCGGATCGCCGGCGGCGTCCATTCCTAACACAATGCACTGAGCCCCAAATGCGGCGGCACCTGCGTTTATGATTTCCGGGTTCAGAACCGCCTGGCTGTTCACGCTAATCTTCTCGGCGCCCGCAAGCAGCACCGCGCGCATATCCTCGACACTGCCAATGCCGCCGCCAACACAAAAGGGAACAAAAATCTGGGCGGCGACGCGCTCGACTACATCTATGAAAATTCCGCGGCGCTCGCTTGAGGCGGTGATGTCGTAGAACACCAGCTCATCAACGCCTTGCTCGTAGTACAGACGCGCCATTTCCACGGGGTCTCCAATATCGACATTGCCCTGAAATTTAATGCCCTTGGTCGTCTTTCCGTCGCGAACATCCAGACAGACGACAAGTCGTTTCTCCAGCATCTATGTCTCCTCAGGCTGTGCCTTAGTATGTGCGTTCCGGATCCCAGTACAAGAAGTTGCTCAGCAGCTTGAGCCCATACTCTCCAGATTTCTCCGGATGGAACTGAGTTGCCGCAAGATTCCCTGCAAGCAAGCCACAGCAGAACTTCTCTCCGTACTCACTTTCACAGAGCACCAGGTCTGCCCGTGATGGCTGTGTATAGTAGGAATGCACAAAGTAGAACGATGTCCCCTGCGGAATACCTCGAAACAAAGGATGCCCTTTACGGAAGCTCACCTGGTTCCAGCCCATGTGCGGCACCTTGAGCCCAGTTCCTTGAGGAAAGCGCACCGACACTCCCGGCACTATACCAAGACAGTCGGCGTTGCCTTCCTCAGAACGCTCAAGCACAATCTGTGAACCAAGGCATATTCCCAGCACCGGATCACCACGCGACACAAACTCACGTATCATTGCATCCAGGCCACGACTGCGAAGCACCCGCATAGCCGAGGAGGCGTCACCAACTCCGGGAAACACAAGGCGATCGGCAGCAAGGAGTTCCTCAGGATTGGAGCTGACGACCTGATCTACACCCAGATACGCGAGAGCCGTTTGAACACTCTTGAGGTTGCCCGCGTCATAGTCAACGACTCCCACCTTCATTCCTGCACCTCCTCAAGCGGTGGCTTTAACACCGCCCCCAGGCGCCGCACCAGTACCTGCTCTCCGACCGGGATTCCCCTGAAACCAATCACGGTTCCTTCACGTCGAATGTCCAGGGTTTCCATTAGGCGCCGTACAGGAATCCCGGCGTCGGAGGCTACACCAATAACCGCTAGACGCGCAATTACGGTGAAGACACGCGCGTCCTGTTCGCGTTCCAGTCGCATAGCCCCCGAGAGCTCCAACTCCGGGCCTTCAGCGTCCTGCGCAGCGGCCTCTGTGCTTTCATTGCTCGACGTCATATGCGATCCCGGCGCTGAAAGATACAGGGCCAGCTCAACAAGTGGCACGCGTAAGCGGGGATCGGGCAAGGCTTGTACCATTTGGTTGCTCGGCTCCGGAGCAAAGAGGCCCATGCCACGCTCAAGCATATCGGAGAGCACCACCGGGTGGGGAGTCGCCTGATTGCCGGTGGACCGAAGCGCCACCAAGGTAGATGTCGCCGGTAGCTGCGCAAAGCCCGGCGGGTCTATCATCAGTTCAATGCCGTCACTGGCAAACAACATGGTGTGGTCGTCTATGAAAATGAGCTGAGATCCGTCCTCCCGGTTGCGCCAGTAGTGGTATCTCCGGCCGTTTATGCGAGTCTCCTTCCTCTCCCACAGGCGCATAACCCGCAACCCAAACTCATAGCTACGCACCGGGTACTTGCCCCGACCAGCAACGTAGAGACCGCTCAGGCCGCCACCCGGAAGGGTGCGCATAGCAATAGTGAGGTGCTCGGTGTTGCTCAGAATCCGCCTCATGTCTGAGTTAAGCTGTTCGGCCTCCTCAAACACATCAAGCACGAACTGATAATGGCGCGTGAGATCTGCGGCAAGGTACATGTCAGCACCCGCGGGCAGGTGCTCGGCCAGCTCGCGCACAACAGGCGCAGGTGGCGGCGTAGCACAGGCGACAGCCAGCGCCGCTGCCGCAAAGCCAAGTACTACGCCTTTTGTAAGGCGATATAACATTCGTTTTCCCCAACCGAAACAACTTCGGCGTTGTCTCGTTGCTGCCACTCGACCGACACTGACAGTGTCTCGGCCGACAAATAGTCTTCAAATGCGTGTACCGCTTCCTTAAGCTCGGAAGGCGAGTACAAATACAGTTGGATCCGATCAGTTACCTCAAGGCCAGCATCTTTACGCAGCGTCTGTACTGCCCGGATAATATCACGGACGTATCCCTCCTGTCGCAACTCCTCGGTAACCTCGGAGTCCAGCGCCACGGTGAGCGAACCCTCGTTAAGAACCTTGAGCGATTCTTTCTCAATACGCTGCACAAGGATGTCGTCCTGAGTGATGTCTATGGCCCGGCTTCCAATATCAATATGGAGCGTAGCGCCCTGCAGCAGACTTTGTATCTCGTTTGCCGAAAGCGCTTCAATGGTTGTAGCCGCGTTCTTCATATCCTTCCCAAGGCTTTTACCGAGCGCTCGGTAGTTGGCCTTGGCTTGATACTCAACCAGGTCTTCTTCGTTTTCGCGGAACACAACATCCTTGACGTTGAGCTCCTCACGAATGATATCCTCCATCTCGCGCAGCACCTTGTGCTCCTCCGGATCCTTGGTCACCAAATGAATAGCACGTAGGGGCTGGCGCGTTTTGAGGTTATGCATGCTGCGCAGCGCCCGACCCATTGCCACTGTTTTCTGGGTGGCCGCCATCTTGCGTTCCAGTTCGAAATCCCGTAATGAACGGTTTTCCACCGGATAGTCACACAAATGAACGGAGTCAGGCGAGGACTCATTGCGCAGGTTACGGTAGATTTCGTCCGTTATGAAGGGAATAAACGGGGCCGCAATCTTGGTCAGTTGGATAAGCACCGTATACAGCGTCGCATAGGCCTGGTTTTTATCACCATCATTCTCGCTCCTCCAGAACCGACGCCGGGAACGGCGAATATACCAGTTATTGAGTAGATCTATGAACTCAACAATGGGTGCTATCGCGCGTTGCAGCTCGTAATCATCCAAGGCTGCTCCCACCTCGCCAGCAAGCCGTTCTGTTTCCGAGAGGATCCAGCGATCCAAAGGATTGTCGAGGATAGTCGGTCGGGACTGGGGTCCTATGTTGTCGATTCGAGCATAGGTTACGAAAAAGCTGTAGGCATTCCAAAGCGGAATAATAATGCTCTTCAACACCTCTTTGACACCGTCATCCGAAAACTTGAGGTCCTCACCGCGAACGACGGCTGAGTTCATGAGAAAAATCCTCAAGGCGTCAGCTCCGTACTGCTGAATGACGAGCTGGGGGTCGGTGTAATTGCGCTCGCTCTTGCTCATTTTCTTGCCGTCCTCGGCAAGCACCAGGCCGTTGGTAATGCAGTTCTGAAAGGCCGGGCCGTCAAAGAGCGCCGCTGCGAGTACGGTTAAGGTATAGAACCAACCGCGAGTCTGATCCAGTCCCTCACAGATGAATGCCGCCGGAAAGTGTGTCTCGAACCACTCCTTGTTCTCAAAAGGATAATGGCTTTGCGCATAGGGCATGGCGCCGGACTCAAACCAGCAGTCAAGCACCTCCGGTACCCTGCGCATGGTGCCCTTTCCATCTGGTGCCGGGTAGGTAATGTCGTCTACATAGTGTTTATGGAGGTCATCAACCCGAACCCCAGACTTCTCAAAAAGCTCCTCTCGTGAACCAATGCAGTCCACATACTCACCGTCCTCGCTCTTCCAAACCGGAATAGGGTTTCCCCAGTAGCGGTTGCGAGATATTGCCCAGTCTCGGGCGTTCTCAAGCCACTTGCCAAAGCGACCGTCACGCAAATGCTCAGGCACCCAGCGAATTCCACTGTTGGCTCGGAGCATGCTGTCCTTGATCTTCTCTATGTCTACAAACCAGGAGGAGATTGCGCGGTAAATGAGCGGCTTCTTGGTGCGGTAACAGTGCGGATACGGGTGCAGATAGCTCTCTCGCTTAACGAGTTTGCGTTCGGCTTTTAGTTTTTCAATAATGCCCTTGTCCGCGTCTTTGACAAAAAGCCCCTCAAAGTCGGAGACCTCGGCGGTGAACTTACACTCCGCGTCAATGGGGCACACCACAGGAAGGCCACTGCCCTTCATGACGGTGTAGTCGTCCTCACCAAAACCGGGGGCAATATGGACAATCCCGGTACCGTCCTCGGTGGTAACAAACTCGGCGATCTTGGTAACAAAGGCACCCTGCTCGCCGAGCTCCTCAAAATACGGAAACAAGGGCTCGTAGCGCAACCCGGCCAGATCTTTGCCGGTGTACCGCTCTACAACGCTATACTCGGACTCGTCACGGTAGTAGTGAGAAAGCCGCTCCTCGGCAAGAATATAGTTGTCCTCGCCGTCGGCCACCTTGATGTAGGCAATGTCGGCACCAAGCGCAAGCGCCAGGTTTGAGGGCAAGGTCCAGGGAGTTGTCGTCCAGGCCAGGATAAAGGTGTTCGGTTGGTCTACCAGCTGAAACCGAACGGTAATAGCCGGATCATGTACATCGATATACCCACCGAGATTCACCTCAAAGTTGGAAAGTGGTGTGGCCAGCGCCGGACTGTAGGGCAGAATATAGTGACCTTCGTAAATGAGTCCCTTGCTCCACAGCTGCTTGAAGACCCACCAGATTGACTCCATGTAGTCAGGTTCCATGGTCTTGTAGTCGTTCTGGAAGTCGACCCAACGGCCCATGCGGGTCACAATTCTCTCCCACTCATCGGTGTAGCGGAGCACAATAGAGCGGCAGGCCTCGTTGAACTTGGCAACTCCGAAATTCTCAATCTCGGTCTTGCCGGAAATGCCCAGCTCCTTCTCCATTTCATACTCAACAGGCAGGCCATGACAGTCCCACCCGAAGCGACGCTCAACGCGCCGACCTTTCATGGACTGGTAGCGTGGAATGACATCCTTAATGGTTCCCGGTACAAAATGACCGAAATGTGGCAGCCCGGTGGCAAAGGGAGGGCCGTCGTAAAATACGTAGTCCTCACGGTCAGAGCGTTGCTCTACCGAACGCTCAAATATGCGGTGCTCTTTCCAATAGGTGAGGATGCTCTCCTCCATGGCAGGAAAGCTAACTTTGGGGTCAACAGCCGAAAACAAGATGTCCTCCTCGCGATACTTGGGAAAAACTCATGACAAAACGATGTGTCGTTACTATACCGGAAAAGCTTGCTGCGTTGGAAGAGAAACACCGCGGCACTAGGGGCGCAAGGTGCGGTCCGAAAACCAGTAGTCAAGATTGATGTTTTTGCGTGGGTCATGCATGACCCAGAGCGTATCGGCCTCTTCACCCATGGCCCGTGCTACACCGGCATAGGGATATCGGGAAAGCAAGCCCTCGCCTTGAAAGATGTCGGTACCGGTGTCACGTTCGAACACTGGAAGCACCGCCACCTTGTCGGTGCAGTGCTCCATATACCCAAAGAGCCAGGCGCTGCTTGCGGCCAGCCGCTGCTCATCTGGCGCGACATAGAGCAAGCAACGGGAGCCGTCGAGCAGACTCCGTAGAAGCCCCCATTCCTCGGTGTCGGCTGGCAAGCGCGCCGCATTGTTTAGATTATGACGGTCTACACACACACGAAACCCCATGGCCTCAATCTCCAGGACTACCGGAAGCAAGGACTCCCGCGAAAGCCCCGGATGAGCCAGGAAAATGTCGTGGCGCGCGTAACGAGGCGGTGGTTCGGCGAGCCGTTTCTGGAAACGGCCGCGCTCTGTCGAGATTACGTTGCGGTATTTCTTACGCAGGTCTTTCACGGTTAACAAAGTCATACGCGTTCCATGGTACCGTATCTCTACGGTGTGCGTCGCCACCCTCAACCCACATTGGGCGCGCCCCCGGTTAGATAGTTTACCGTGTGCGCTTTTTCATTTGCGTTGACGAATAGTTTAACAATGCTGAATACTAAGGTCTTATTTCAGTGTTTCCCCGGGAGTAGCATAATGGCCAGTAACAAGAGAGGGCTTCGGATTCTGCTCATCGCATCGGCAATGACCGTGCTGTGCGCTATGCCCGCGGTTGCGGCGGCAAACGGAAACCACGGCCCGGCAGACTTTCCTCATGAGCTTGCCCGTCTGGCTATTGAGTTGGGCGTCATTCTTTTTGTGGCGCGACTGGCAGGCCTTGCTGCTCGCCGTATTCGACTCCCCGGGTTGGTCGGCGAGATCATTGCGGGCGCGATTATTGGCCCCTATGCACTTGGTTCGCTGGGCGTGCCTTTCTTTGCCGACGGACTGTTCCCATTGCAGGCAGAGGGCCTAGCAGTCTCACTGCCTTTGTTCGGCTTCGTCGCGATTGCCGCAATTGTCCATGTATTTGTTGCCGGACTGGAGTCCAATACTACCCTCTTCCTCAAAATGAGCATTACCGGGGTCGCCACCGCAATTGGGGGAATGATCTTTGGTTTTGTCGGTGGAATTGTCG
Organism: Spirochaetales bacterium; assembly: GCA_007127105.1. Classification (GTDB taxonomy): domain Bacteria; phylum Spirochaetota; class Spirochaetia; order DSM-27196; family SLAA01; genus SLAA01. The sequence goes on from SLAA01000196.1 coordinate 11,936, forward strand.
TGCCGGTGTTCTTTCTGGGGATGAGTCCCCTGGAGCCGGGCACATTGCTCCTGGGAATACTGAGCATTTCTGCATCGGTCGGGATTCCGGCGCGGCTACTGGCAGAAAAACACCGTATGGACACGCCGGAAGCCGTCACGGTTATGGGTTC
>SLAA01000088.1 GCA_007127105.1 Spirochaetales bacterium
CAGCTCATAGCCAAGGGCCTGGCCTACGTGGACAGCCTCTCACCAGACGAGATCCGCGCCCACCGCGGCACCCCAACCGAACCTGGACGCAACAGCCCCTATAGAGACCGCAGTGTAGAGGAAAACATGTCGATGTTTGAGGCAATGCGCGCCGGTGAGTACCCGGACGGCGCCCATGTCCTGCGCGCGAAGATTGACATGGCGCATCCCAACATCAACATGCGTGACCCCACCATGTACCGCATTCGCCGCGCGCACCACCACCGCACCGGCGACACCTGGTGCATGTACCCAACCTACGACTGGGCACACGGACAGAGTGACTCTATTGAGGGCATAACCCACTCTATCTGTACGCTGGAGTTTGAGAACCACCGGCCGCTGTACGACTGGTTTCTGGAAAAGTTAGAGGTCTACCGCCCCCGGCAGATTGAGTTTGCCCGGCTCAACCTCAGTTACACCCTCATGAGCAAGCGCCGCCTCCTGGAACTGGTCAAGGAAGGCCATGTCTCAGGTTGGGACGACCCCCGCATGCCCACCATCTGCGGCCTGCGCCGCCGCGGCTTTACCCCGCAGGCCCTGCGCGCCTTTGCCCGGGGCATTGGCGTTGCCAAACGTGACAGCATGATTGATGTCGCCTACCTTGAGTTCTGCCTGCGTGAGGATCTCAATACCGCCGCCGAGCGGCGCATGCTGGTGCTGAACCCACTCAAGGTGGTGCTCACCAACTACCCAGAGAACCAGGAAGAGTGGTTTGAGGCGGAGAACAACCCGGAAGACCCCTCTGCAGGGCAGCGCAAAATACCCTTTAGCCGCGAACTCTACATAGAGCAGGACGACTTCATGGAAGACCCGCCTAAGAAGTATTTCCGGCTCTCACCTGGCAAGGAGATCCGGCTCAAGCACGCCTACTACATCACCTGTGACGAGGTCATTAAGGACGCGGCCGGGAATGTGGTGGAACTGCGCTGCAGCTACGACCCGGAGTCACGCGGAGGTGGAACGCCAGACGGCCGCAAGGTCAAAGGCACCTCGCACTGGGTCAGTGCCGCTCACGCGGTAGACAGTGAGGTGCGGCTCTACGACCGCCTCTTCTCGGTAGAAGACCCGGCCAACGCGGCCGAGGGCCAGGACTGGCGTGAGCTCATTAACAAGGACTCATGCGAGGTGCTTACCGGCTGCAAGGCCGAGCCCGCCCTCGCAGAGGCCGCACCCGAGACCGTGTTCCAGTTCCTGCGCCAGGGCTACTTCGTAGCCGACCGCCGCGACCACAGCCCCGAGCACCCGGTCTTCAACCGCGCCGTCGGCCTCCGCGACACCTGGGCCAAGGTGCAGAAGAACGGCTAAAGCCTGCATGCCGGGCAGATCTGCAATTCAATTGCAGATTTGTCCGGAGCGCGGTATACTTACCCAATGATTGCGCGAGACGCACTTGCAACCCTCCGCCGCCTGGAGGCCGGGTTCCCTATCCTCGGCATCACCGGGCCTCGACAATCCGGCAAGACCACCTTGGCACGTGCTGCGTGGCCGGATAGACCCTACGTATCACTTGAGGATCCCGATTCCCGCGAGTACGCAGAAAGCGACCCTCGAGCATTCTTATCCGAGTTCGACAGTGGCGTTATCCTGGATGAGGTACAACGAGTTCCAAAACTCTTTTCATACCTCCAGGCTGTAGCAGACTCGCCTGGCCCCATGGGCCGAATAGTTCTGACAGGCTCTCAGCAGTTCGATCTACGAGCCGGTATCACTCAGTCACTCGCTGGCCGTGTTGCGTTGCTCAGTCTTCTCCCCTTCTCGGTCTCGGAGCTGCACCATGCCGGGTGCCTGGCCACTAGCCCAAAGGCCGCCCTTTTCTCCGGGTTCTATCCTCCATTGTATGACCGACCTGTCGAGCCACGAGACTGGTTTCCAGCCTACATGGCCACGTATCTTGAGCGAGACCTTCATCAGATCCTGCAAGTTCGGGATCTGCGCACCTTCCAGGTGTTTCTCAGAATGTGTGCTGCCCGCACCGGCAGCATTCTGAACCTGTCTTCCCTGGCGCTTGACTGCGGAGTCAGCACCAATACCGCAAAGGCATGGATTTCAGTGCTTGAGGCGAGCTACATCATTCACCTGCTTTCTCCACACCACCGGAACTTCAATAAACGGCTAACCAAGTCGCCCAAACTATTCTTCTTTGACACAGGCCTTGCAGCGTATCTATTGGGCATTGAAACGCCGGAACAACTTTGGACGCACCCAATGCGCGGCGGCCTTTTTGAAACCTATGTGGTGTCCGAACTCCTGAAGCAACGCTACAACGACGGAAGGAGGTCTAACCTCTTCTTCTGGCGTGACCGTACCGGGCATGAGGTCGATGTAATCATTGAAAACTCGTTGCAACTCCTCCCGGTAGAGGTCAAGTCCGGCGCCACTATTCAACCCGAGTTCTTTTCAAACCTGCGATACTGGAGTGAACTTGCCGGAAACGAGGCTGGACCGGCACGTGTGGTGTATGCAGGGAACAGCAAACAGACACGCCGGGAAATTGAGGTGCTTCCTTGGAATCAGATAGGTGTCGAGTAGCACCATCATCCTACGATGGCCGTCTGGGTTGAACAAGTTTTATTCAGCTTCGAGAGGGGAAGGGTGCACGCAAAACAGGCTGTAGGCAAAATGATAGCAAAGTGATAGCACAATGCTATCACTTTGCCCCTATACAGACTTGGAACGCGTGCACCTTCGGTGCGTTCGGTGCGTTCGGTGCACCTTCAGCGCATTCAGCGCCCCCGGTGCGTTCACGCTCAGCCCTGCGACGGAACTTCCACCTTGTACAGCAGAGTGTACATTGCGGGCACAAAGCCCAGGGTGAGCAGGGTTGAGAAGGCCAGCCCAAAGATCACAGCAATAGTCATGCTCTCCCAGAGCGGGCTGCCGCCGAACCACAGGGGCAGGAGCCCAAAGATCGTGGTTGCGGTGGTGAGGAGGATGGGCCGCACGCGGCGGGTACAGGCCGTTATGACTGCATCGTAGGGAGTCAGTCCGTTCTCCTCAATCTCAATCTTAATGCGGTCAAGCAGGACCACTGCGTTCTTCACTACAATACCGGCAAGCGAGATCACCCCTAAGAGCGTCATAACGCCGAAGGTGGCCTGCGTGACCAGGAGGCCAAAGACCACGCCGATCAGCCCAAAGGGAATGGTCAGCAGCACCAGAAATGTCTTGCGGATGGAGTTAAACTGCCCCACCAGCAACAGCAGCATGAG
>SLAA01000114.1 GCA_007127105.1 Spirochaetales bacterium
CCGGGTATCCGGTGCCATCCCACTTCTCGTGATGGTTGAGTGCAATTTCTGCTCCTTTTAACAGATAGGAGCTGCGCGAGTCCTTAAGTAGTTCGTAACCGATCAAGGTATGCTGCTTCATTTGATCAAACTCTTCTTCGGTAAGTCTTCCCGGCTTAAGGAGAACACTATCGGGAATGGCAATCTTGCCAATATCATGTAATGCCGAACCTCGACGTATAAGATCTCGGACAGTTTCTGTGTCACCCAGTAGCTGAGAGAACAGTTCCGAGAGGGCGCTAATCCGTTCCAGGTGTTCCCCTGTTTCCTGATCATGAAATTCCGACGCCCGACCGAGAAGTAAGAGCGTCTCCTCCTCTCGTTCTATCGCTGTTTTGCGTGCCACTGTCTCCGCCTGCATAGAGCGGCTCAACTGTTCATAGTTTCTCTGCAATGAGGTGATCATGGTGTTAAACTCGTGGGCCAGGAGTCCGATCTCATCAGGGAACTCAATCAATGCCCGACTCGACATGTCCTGAGATGTGGCGATCTTCAACACGGTGGAGGTGAGGCGCTCAAGCGGGCGAATAAGGTAACCAACGTACAACCATACCAACAGCGTTACCGACACCACAGCAATGACCGAGATGAGCGAATGAGTTTGCAGGATCGCCTGGTCGTCGGTGAAAAAGACCGACCGCAGTTCCGTTACAGCCACCTTCCAGCCGAAGGGTTCGAACTCAAAGACCACGCCGACCCGGGCTTCTCCAAAGATCTCATCAGAGAACCAGCCCGCGCTTGTCGAGGCCAGGCTCGGTACATGCCGCCCAGTTCCCCGACCTGTGGAACGTGAGCCAATCTCCAAAACACGATTCCCGTCACTATCAACGACAACAATTAACTCTGAAGGGCTGCGCAAGACTCCTGTTGCATATGACCGAAACGACTCCTCTGCGGCAAGGCGGAACTGAGGTTCAGTATCTAAACCCAGGGCTACCACAGTTGCCCATTCGCTATGGGCAAAGTCGCGCAGCTGCTCGGCTTTGTAGGCCATGAGGCGCGTGGCAATAGGGGTTAGAGCCGAGCGTGAGGCCAGAACCGAGAAGACACCGCTCAGCATGACGACAACGAGAACAAGTGGTAAGATCATGATGTACAACTTGGCCCGGAGGCCGATGCTCTTTTGCACAATGACAATGTATCATATTGAGGACTACCATGCATGATCATAACGACAACAATCTCAATTCCGTCGCCCAGCGTAATGGACTCCTTCTACCGTTGGTATCGAATATCCTGCTCCTAATTGTGGTTGTGGGGGTCGTGTGGTGGGGTATTTCTATCTTTCAGTCCCAAATTCGGGTTGGCACCTTGTCCGAGAGCCGATTTGTAACAATGGAGTGGAATCTCCTGCAGCAGCTTAAGGCCCAAACCGACGGACAGCTGATAGAGAAGGATAGAGAAATAGCTGCCCTGCGCCAGCGCTACGCCGACCTGCTTGAACGTGGTGGAACGCCTGCTGATCGCGAGCGGCTAGAGGCCGAGATACAGGGCGCCGAGGAGGAGCGTCGTTCAATTGTGCAACGCCGAATGGATGTTGCGGCTGTGCCTGGATTGACTCCGGGAGGGCCGGACGCGAGTCGTGAGGAAGACTCCGCTGGCGCTACCGGAACTGCTCCTCTCACCGATAGCGGCTCGGTTCTTACCCTCCTTCTGCGCGAGCAGAATCAGACGCTAATGACGCAGCTGCAGGAGCTCGAGGACAAAATCACACACTCACAAGAGGTGGCTGAGTCGGTTCGGAGGAGCGTGGCACAACTTCCTTTCTCGGCCGAGCAAGGTGGGCAAAGCCCTCCGTCGGTCGTCCAACAACAGCCAGGTGACCAACAGCAAAGCACCACGGAGCTTCTGCGCACCCGAACGCTGCTACGCGCCGTTGTCACCAAGCCTGAGATTCGCGCCGAGCACCCTGAGCTGCTTCGTGAACTCGAACGCTACCTCCAGACCTTGGAGAGCCGGGCAAGCATTGATGGGCAAGGTTCTGCCTACCGCAATGCCTCTGCTGCGCTCGATACCCTCGCGACAGAGCTTGGCATATCTATGAATCCCACTGCGGCAGGCAGCACCCTCGACGGGTATCTTGAGCGCTTGAAGACCGTTGTTATGGATGTAGTGGATCTTGCCGTCCCGGAGGCCTAAGGATTAGTTATGTTGGCGATAGGGCCAGCCGGTGGTGACTCCTTGCTCTGGAGTCCGTTACTCACAACCGCGTAGACTTTGTACTGATAGAGAGTGTTCGGATTGAGAGAGCTGTTTTCGGCGGTATAGTGCCCGTCCACGTTGGTAATGGTGAGGTTAGCACTTTCGGTTATGTCTTCATACGGACCGTTATTAATTGACCGTTCCACCTTAAATCCCGTAGTCCCGGGCGAGTTATGGTACCACGTCAAGTCGATCCGCGTGTTGCTAAATGGAACCGAGTCAAAGTCCAATGGCATCGCCGGCACCACCTCAATCCCTACGTCAAAAACGTCATCGGCGCTGTCGGTGACGCGGATCATCACCGTGCCTACTGAGTCGCCCGCGTTATAGGTGTCGTTACCCGAGATTGATCCCAACCCAGCTCCATCTTCATACACCAAGTCATGTCCTGCCGGCGCAATGGTGATGTGGTAGGGTGGGGCTCCACCACCCGGAAAAAGCATGGTTGATTGACCCTGCTGAATGCTACCCGACTGTGCGGTCAGGCTGAGATCCGCTTCTTCCTGGATGAAGAGGAATGCGCTGACTCTGCTGCCTTCCGCGTCCTGAACCCAGACCGCGGTACTGCCCATGGTGCCATTTGCGGTGAACACCCCCGTGTCCTGGTTCATGGTACCAAGACTGTCGTCGCTCACTGAAAACCGATATGGAGTTAAACCACCCGAGGCAGAGTAGGTCATTGTTCCGCTTAGTCCTACAGTAGCGATACTGGGTCTAAGCGTGAGTTCCCCATCCTCGGAAACAGGGCCGTACTGATCTGCCAAGAGAAAACCGTCACATCCGACAAAAACAAGAGTCAGGACGAGCATGAAGAGTATCACGGTGGCAACAAGCACGGGTGAACCAACCCTTGTCATAGCCGCACCGCCGTAGTGATGGCCGAGGTGAATCCGGTAAAGGTCAGACTCTCCTCTACCACTCCGGTAAAACCCAGCGCCAGGCCAACGGTAAAGCGGTTGCCGAGGAGCGCTCCGGCCTCAATTGCGGTATCTA
>SLAA01000116.1 GCA_007127105.1 Spirochaetales bacterium
GCTTGGCCTTTTGTTCGGCAGCACGGCGCAGGCGGCCGCACTTACCGTGGCAATCTTCTTTGCCGGGCTTGGCCTGGGTGGACGCATCTGGGGCGCCCTCACATCACGGCTAAAGCCACCCCTGCGCGTGTTCGGGCTCCTTGAACTTGCCGTAGCACTGAGCGCTCTCGGCCACTTCTTTCTACTCGACGCGTACCATGCCGTCTATCCGGCGCTGTATGCCGCTACGGGAGATACTCCCATCCTGGATACCCTTGTGAAAGCCGGAATCGCAACCGTCATTCTATTCCCTCCGGCGTTTTTGATGGGTGGAACTCTTCCGTTCATGACGGCACACCTGGTGCCAATGGCTGAAACACTAGGCGCAGGCGGCGGACTGCTGTACGGAATAAACACTGCCGGATCGGCTGCGTTGTGATTTCGCACCTGGAAGAACGCGGTGCAGGTGAAGTCACACAACGGGAGAAAATCGCTAAAGATAGCCATGGCGGTCATGCCGTCGGCAAGCTGGCGGTTTCCGAGGGTGCCATCCTGCAACTGGCGTTCCTATCCGGCTTTGCAACGCTTGGTATTGAGGTTGTCTGGCCGCGCTGGTGGCCAGCTCACTCCTGGCGCAACTCCTTTCGCGTATTCAAAGGCTTAAGCCCGAGCACGTCCTGGTAGGGATACTTTCTCTTGCCACAATCGCAGCAGCAGCCTCGCCAGGGTTGTTTTACCGAGTGACCGGCGGACTGGGATATCTTGGTGGTGACAGCGACTGGAGCGGCTACATACTGGAAGTTGCACGGGTAGCGGCAGTACTGATGTTTTTTCCGGCCCTCTGCCTTGGTATGGTGCTGCCTTAGCTGTTGCGCCTCTCACAACAGTCGCATCGAAGCCCCGGCGAGAACATCGGACGCCTTGTAGCGGCGGACACGCTTGGGGCAATCGTCGGGTCGCTCGCGGCGGGTTTCGTACTGCTGCGAACACTCGGTTCCTGGCGCAGCCTTAACCTGTTCGCGGCGGTGTACTGTGGCGCTCTGCTCATCACGGCCCTCCGCATTCGTTCTCAGCGTCCCGTATCGAGTGTCCGCGTCTCGGCAGCAGTATCGATCATGGCTGCGGCCTTTCTGGTTCTTGGCTTTACGCCTCACCCTCTGCAGCTTGGCCGGGGGCTGGGAGGATCTGTCATTGAGTACCGAGAGGGTCCTGCAGCAAGCGCCGCAGTAGTAGGTGTGGGCGGCGGAAATCGTGCAATTCGGGTAAACAGCTACTATACCTTGGGTAGCTCAAGCGCTCTTGACTCGGAGCGCAACCAAAGCGTTATCCCCATGTTGCTTCACCCGGAGCCACACTCGGTGTTCTATCTGGGCATGGGTACCGGCATCACCGCTGGCGCTTCTCTAAGTTTTCCGGTGGAGGATGTCGTCGTGTGCGAGATCCTTGACGACGTAGTGGCGCTTTCCGAGGCACACTTTAGACCTTATGTGAACGGACTCTTTGACGATCCACGGGTGCGCATCTACGCGGAAGACGGCAGAAACTGTCTCAGCAGATCGACGAACAGCTATGATCTCATCATTAGCGATCTGTTTACTCCCTGGAAGGCCGGTACCGGGAATTTGTACACCATCGAGACCTATCGTATCGGCGCCGAACGGCTGCGCAGCGGAGGGATGTACGTGCAATGGATTCCACTGTATCAAGTATCTGAGAGGGAGTTCGCCATTATTGCTCGCACCATGGGAGAAGTGTTTCCGCACCTGACTCTCTGGCGTGGCGACCTCTTCCCCAGTAGATCAATAGTGGCGCTGGTCGGCAGTAATGACCGCGATGCGCTGGAACCGCAGGTGATAGCTCAAGCCGCACATGCAGCTCGGAACTGGCGCAGTTCGCTCAGGACAGGCTGTGTTTCTCACCGGCGGTGCTCGCCAAAGCCTGTACCGCCGACTCGCAGATGCCGTGCCTCCGGAGCTTGATCCTTACCTTAGGCATCTTGATGGTCGGCAGCTGGGTTACATACAGGCTGGCCACGCCTACACCTGGTATAACCAGCTCCGGTCGCTCAACCGGGACATAGCAGCCCGACCACATCTGCAGGAGTACCTTAGCTTCATACCACCGACGGTCTCAAGAGAGTTCTCCCCAACGCGGCATATCGTGCACGACCGCTGAGTGTCGGTGACGCCGCTCAGTCGCTGAACTGGGCTTCCAGTGCGTGTGTGTGGATGTCCAGATCAGCCTCGGTCGACACAGAGGCTCCGCTCATTTGACTCTACGTCTACCTTAGCGCAAAGCGATGCAGCATCTTTCTCGATCCCTCCGGTGAAGTTCTCCATCAACGTGAAAACCGGCTGGGCCGTACCGCCACCCGCTTGGTGAGAACGCGGCAGCCGCAGGCCACTCGGTATTGAAGGAAGCCTGCTTCATGATGGCCCGCTCCTCGGCAACCCCGTGACGAAGCCCTACAGCGTCATACCGAGGGCGTTGAAACCTCCAAAGAGGTGAATGATAGGTTGTAGTGCTTTCGTATGAAGCGTCGGTTAGGCGCATGACGCGGTCGGTGGTATTGGGCTGCACCTGATCATAAACAATCCGGAAGCGAGGAGAACAGGACCGCCAGATGCCGGTAGGTCTTCTGTGGTGCCCCATTGGACGAACAGATCCGGCTCCTGATTACCATACCCGGTATCAAACCGCCCGCCTCCTCGGCATTTCTTGCCGACCTCGGAGACGCCTGCCAGTTTCGGGGCCTGTGGCGTGAACCGCCGGATGTTACTCCAGGGCCAAGCAATTTCATCGGCTGAAACAAGAACATGCTGCTTGACACTCTTATTGCTAATGCATTATTAATAACAAAAGGAGGGTTCAGAACATAATGCATACGAACATAGGAATATATCGCGACCTGCCGAACCTCGCTCAATACAGAGATATGCGAACTTCGCCCATGCGCGCTATCGCTTTTGGGCTGCTACTCACTGCCTTTATGCTGCTTGCAAGCGTCGGAGCAGTCGCAGGAGGCCGCCAAGAGGTGCCGACGCCGGCAGCCGGCCGGCAGGCAACGGTCGTTGACAACGCAGGGCGGAGCGTCAGCATTACGCTGCCGGTTGAGAGAGTCGTCGTGGCAAACCGTTATAACAGTGAACTCATTCGTGCTATTGGTGCCAACGATCGCATCATTGCCGTCGATATGAACACCGCGCAGGATCGGGAGTTCTGGGCTGAGTTTGACCCGGAGAACACAATTGGCCGAGGCCAGCGAGAGCTCAATTATGAAAAGATCATTGAGCTACAGCCGCAGGTCTTGATTTTGCCGAAAAACGGGAGCTGGGAAGAAGCACATGAGGTGCTTGCACCATTTGGCATTGAGGTATTAGTAATCTCGGGCTACGACACAGGTGACTTCATCAATCAAGTCACGACGCTCGGGACGGTTTTTCAAGAACAGGCGGCCGCTAAGCACTTTATTGAATGGTACAGCGAGGTTTTGTCCTACATTGAAAGCAACTTAGAAGGACACCCACGGCGAACCGTATTCCTTGAGACGCTCAACGATTTTGCCACAACATTTGAGGGTGACTTTTTCTACGATATGGTTCGCTTCTCAGGCGGCGAACACATCTTCAGAACCCGACCATCCGGGATTACCGGTACCGTTATCAACCCTGAAGATGTCATCCGGGCGAATCCTGATGTAGTTGTGAAGATGATTACACCGGATCATGCGCTTCGTGGCACAGGGCTATCAGGGGCGCCCCTTGTTGCGCAACGCCGGAGAGTAATCGCCGAAATAAAGGATCGCCCGGCGTGGGAAGGCATTTCGGCAGTTCAGAACGAGGAGGTCTACGTCATGAGCCAGTTTGGGCATGGTGGTGCGTCTAAACTTGTTGGAGCTGCATATATGGCAAAATGGATCTATGGCGACCTTCTGCCAGACCTGGATCCGGTAGAGATAGAACGACAATGGATGGAAGATTTCCAAGGCTTTCATTTTGTTGAGGGCCACTTTTATCCGCTACCACGCTGATGTCGGAGCTTCGCATTCATGCAATACCTTCGCATTGTCTGGGAAGTAGAAGCCGGGCCTTCCCGGCTCCGCTTCACCATGTTGCAGCAGTAGCCGGGCTGCTGACTATTGCTTCGATTGTCTCACTGAGCCTCGGAAGCCAAACAATGGCACTTTTTGAAGTGCTTGCCTATCTGGCTCGAGTTGCAAGAGGCATGGAACTTGATACCCAAGGCCGCATTCTCTACCACCTGCGTCTACCACGCCTCCTTTTGGGACTCTTCGCTGGCGCTGGACTCGCAGTGTCAGGCACGGCAATGCAAGGCATTACACGCAACCCACTGGTAAGCCCATTTACCCTTGGTTTGTCCTCTGCTGCCTCATTTGGGGCCTCGCTTGCAATCGTGTTTCAGTGGACCCCTTTTCCCGGCAGCCGCATAGGCATCGTCTTTACTGCGTTCATTGTTTCACTGCTGTGCGCTGCCTGTGTTTTCCTGATTGCTGGCAAAGCTGGCCTGAGCCCGGTCACCCTTATCCTTACGGGTCTGGCACTGAGCTATCTCTTTAGTGCGCTCAGTGCAAGCGTGCAGTTTGTTTCGCAGGAGCACCAACTCTCGGCAGTAGTCTCCTGGACCTTCGGGAGCCTCAACGGAGCGCAGTGGCCGCATACTGCCGTGCCTGGAGCACTAGTGTTGCTGTGTTTGCCGATATTGTTTCTCATTGTATGGCCATTAAACGTCATGTATAGCAATGACGATGAGGTTGCGGTAAGTCTTGGTGTTCGGCCTCGGCTCATTCGCCTAATAAGCGCTTTAGTATCCGTACTCTTGACCTCAGCCATTATCAGCTTCACCGGCGTTATCGGATTCATTGGTTTGGTGGCGCCACACATCTCTCGCATGATCGTTGGCGTTGATCACCGCTATCTACTGCCGCACTCGGCCTTGACTGGCGCCCTGCTTTTGGTGGCAGGCGATACGCTTGGAAGAACGGTGCTATCCCCAGTGCAAATTCCTGTCGGCATTGTAGTGTCCTTTATCGGCGTTCCGATTTTCGTGCACCTGATCCTCAGGGGACGAACGGGAGCTTTTCAATGAGCTTGGAGGTGAACCAGCTGTGCTTCTCCTACGGCAGCACAACCGTTCTCAACCGCATCAGCTTTGATTGCCAACGAGCCGAGGTTTTTGGGATCCTGGGAGCAAACGGTGCCGGAAAGTCCACGCTGCTTAAATGTATGCTGCGCATTCTCACAGCCACAAGCGGTGATGTCAAACTCGACGGTCAGGATCTTGCACTCATGCCCCACCGCGATCGCGCTCGTGCTATGTCATACATCCCGCAAAGTTTGATCGCGGCACCCGGACTATCGGTATTCCAGGCAGTGCTTCTTGGCAGAGTTCCACGTTTCCGGTGGCGTCCCCAGGCGGAGGATCTGTCGCGGGTAGAAGAAACTCTCCGCGAGCTTGGAATTGAGTCGCTCTCTGAACGCATTGTGACGTCGCTCAGCGGCGGCGAGCGCCAGAAGGTGCTGATAGCGCGTAGTCTCTGCCGGGATACACCGGTGCTGCTTTTTGATGAGATGACCAACAGTCTCGACCTGAAACATCAGATTGAGATACTAGATCATCTGCACCGAAAAACCAAAGAGCAAGGCTTGATCTCGGTATTGATCCTACATGACCTGAATCTGGCATCGCTCTACTGTGACCGTGTACTTCTGCTTAAAGGCGGTCGCTGCGGGGCTGTTGGAACACCACACGAGGTACTGAGCGAGCAGCAACTGGACGCAACCTACGGCATTCGCCCGCTAGTGCTTTCGCACAACGAAGAGCTGTACGTGCTGCCGCGCAAGGGATAAAGACTTCTGCATGGCCTCTCACATAGTCCCCCACGCGCCTTGTTCTTGGAGCGAAATATCCGGTAGACTACGAACTGTGGTGCGTCAAACCAAGCAACGAGAAGCAATCAAAAACACCTTTGAGACGGTTGATCGTCCACTTTCACCAACTGAGGTTCTTGAGATCACCCAAACTTGCATACCAACTCTCAGCGTAGCTACGGTATACCGCGCGCTCGCAACTCTCACCGAAGCCGGTTGGCTGAGCCGCGTTGAGATACCTGGCGAAGCCTCACGTTACGAGCGCAGCGGCAAACAGCACCACCATTTTTTTGTATGCCGCATCTGTGACCGCGCATTTGCCGTGCATGGCTGTGTTGACGGCCTCGCACGCATGACACCGACCGGATTTACCCTTGAAGCACACGATATCGTGTTACGCGGTGTGTGCAGCGAATGCCTCCAGGACTGAGTAAAGCTTGCCGTTAGTATTACTTTGTGTTACCTTTCCCGCATGTTATCTAAGCTTGAATTAATCATTGAGCAAACTGAACGTGAGTTTCGGGGCCATACCTTTAATGGATACTCCTTAATCGAGACTTTGCGCCCATTGTCAGCAGCAATGGCGGCATCTCACGAGACCTATGAGAGCTACTCGGCATGGGAAAACCTGGTCCACTGTGTGTTCTTCAAGTTTCATCTTACCCGCGTACTTGGAGCCGCTGAACAGCTCTTGCCGTATCCGTGGAAGGAAGGCAGCTTCCCCGACATTTCCGACACCTCCGAGCGCGCTTGGAATGAAGCCCTCGCATACGCCGAGACGGTGCATACCGCCTACATCCAGAGACTCGGGACTCTCACCGAGGGCGAGCTCGACCAACGCATTGAGGAGTGGGACTGCACCGTTAAAGAAGCTGTCATCTGGATGCCCACACATGATACCTATCATGTCGCGCAGATACGAAACATGGGTTTGGCAGAGCTCCGTCAGCCACGCAACGATGCGGAAGAGGCGGAGGCATAGGTACTATGCAGAGCACTCAGCATTCCATTCCAACAAACATCATCATGGGATTTCTTGGCTCAGGAAAGACCACGCGCATTCAAGGTCTTCTGGATCATAAGGATCAGCGTGAGACATGGGGAGTCCTCGTAAATGAGTTTGGTGAGGTAGGCATTGATGGAAAAACGCTGTCGGGAGCTGTTGTCAAGGAGGTTGCCGGCGGGTGCATGTGCTGCACAGCCGGGCTTCCGGCCAAGATGGCACTGGCACTTCTCATTCGTCAAGCCCGACCAAGACGCATCATCATTGAACCTACCGGCCTGGGACATCCGACCAGACTTCTTGCGATGTTGCAGGAAGAACACTATCACGATGTCATTCAACTGCAGAGCATTCTATGCCTGGTAGACCCGCGCAGGCTGGAAGATACGCGCTATACCCAGAACACCTTGTTCCGCGACCAAGCACGGGTGGCAGATGTACTCTTGGCGACCAAGGTTGACCTGTGCACCCCTCAGCAGATCGAGAAATTCTACCAGTACGCAAACTCGTTTACACCCGCAAAGGCCTACGTGGGACTGTCAGGGCATCATACTTCGCCAGATGAATACCTGTACTTCCAGCATAACCAGGAGCGTCTTGCCAGAGAGCCGGAGCACCATGAGGAACCACGCAATCTGAGCAACCGGTCACTACCGCTGCGATCCGCGGTGCATTCCCACAACAGGGCCGATGGCGATAGAGCCAATGATGACCAAACAGTCACCTTGAATGCGCATGAATGGTTACGAAAAGACGGCGTCTCAAGAGGCTTTCACAACTGTGGTTGGCGCTTTGGTGCGGACTTCGTGTTTGGTGAAGATGAGTTCGGCCACTTTCTCCGTAGCTCAGGTGCACTGCGCGCCAAGGCAATTGTCAACTGCTCAAACGGCCGCCTTATCTTCAACTACAGTGACGGACAGCTCGAAGTCCGTACCGTCACAGAACAGCATCATGACGATCATGCGAACGAGAGCCTCGTTGAACTGATCTACGAAGACAAGCTTGCGAGCGACGAACGTGAGGGTGCTTCCAGCACACGAGATTGGAGCGCGGTTGAGTCACGACTGCTTGCTTGTGCGTCGACACCGGTGAAAAGCTGCACACAGGAGGAATAGTATATGGACATGCGAGTAAAAGATAGGCGGGTTCCGGTAACGGTTCTCACTGGTTTCTTAGGGTCGGGAAAAACCACCCTACTGAACCGCATTCTGAGTGAACAGCACGGTAAACGCATTGCCGTTATTGAGAACGAGTTTGGCGAGATTGGCGTAGATCACGAGTTAGTGATTGGTGCGGATGAAGAAGTATTTGAGATGAACAACGGCTGCATCTGCTGCACTGTGCGCGGCGACCTCATTCGTATTCTTGGCAAACTCATCAAGCGCAAGGATCAATTTGACTACATACTCATAGAGACCACCGGCATGGCAGATCCCGGCCCGGTCATTCAAACCTTCTTCATGGATGACGAGTTGCAGCAAGCTCTGCGGGTAGATGCATGTGTGACGCTGGTGGATGCTAAGCACGCCCACCGGCAACTGGATGAGCAGAGCGAGGCCTCGGAACAGGTTGCCTTTGCAGATGTGATCCTGCTGAACAAGACCGATCTCGTCACGCCGAGCGAGCTTGAACAGCTTGAGCAGCGCATTCGCTCGATGAATGCCCGGGCCGGGATCCATCACACCCATCAAGCCGAGCTACCCTTAGAGCACATTCTCAACGTAGAGGCCTTCAACCTTGATGAGGCTCTTGAGATTGACCCAAGGTTCCTTGAACCGGAATACCCTTTTGAGTGGGGCGGCGTGTACGCTCTCTCGCGCGGCAGCTACACCCTGGAGTTTCTCTCCGGTCCTGATCCAAGCATAGACATCTGCATCTTTCCCTACCGCGATCTGGAGACGAGCCCGGAGGAGGCTACACTGAACGAGGTCTTGCGTTCTCAGGGCGCCGAGCTGGCTGCCCGCTTGTTCTCTCACGAGTACTGGCCGCTTATTGACGGTGCTACGATTGTACCAAAACAGCGTCGCTATCGACTGAAGACCAGTCTGGAGAACCAGAAATTTCTCATTGATATTCCCGAACCGGGATCCTACTTTGTGTTCACCCAACACATGCCGGAGGAGTTTTCGATGAGCATGAAGAGTTCCACCGGTGGCCCGGACCTCAGTCCGACCGCGAGCCATGAGTTTAAGCCCGATCATGAACATGATGACGCCGTCACCTCGGTCGGAATATCAACGCCGGGTAGGCTGGATGTCGAGCTGCTGAACGGCTGGCTCGGTACCCTGCTCCGGGAACAAGGACTCGATATCTTTCGCATGAAGGGTGTGTTGTCAATTTCCGGCCAGGACCGCCGCTTTGTTTTCCAAGGTGTTCACATGCTCTTTGACGGCGCCCCTGGAAAGCCGTGGGAACCGAATGAAGAGCGGCGCAACTCACTTGTCTTTATTGGTCGCAATCTTAACCGAGCTGAGTTGGAAAAGGGCTTCCGTGAATGTCTGGTATAGCTACGAGTTCACGCATCCTGGAACAGGAGCCGTGTGCAGAGTTTCAGCTCAATGGCTACGTGAGTGAGATCTGCTGGACACCTGACGGAAGCCGCGTTGCCGTAGCCAGCCTTGAGGGTGAAGCTGCGGTGTTTGATGTAGCGGCTGGCCGCAGGGCATGGAGCCGCCCGGAGCTCTTGTTTGGGATCAGTTCGGCCGCCATATGCACAGAGGCTGGACTACTGGGCTGCTGTGGCGATGAGAAAAAGCTCAGCTTATTAAGTCTGGAGTCCGGTGAGACGCTCCAGGAACTTGCGTTGCCAGCATGGGCAGAGCGACTGCGCTTTTCAGATGACGGCGCCCTTATGGCGGTGGCAGCCGGACGAGAGGTGCTGGTCTACCAACGAGAAGGCTCAGTCTTCAACCCCTACCTTACCTATACCGAACACGACAGCACGGTCAGCGATATCGCCTGGCAACCTGGGGGCGACATACTGGCAGCCTGCGCCTATGGTGCACTCAGTCTGTGGACAGGCAATGACGCTAAGGATCACCGTAGGTTTCGTTGGAAAGGCTCCTCGTTGCGTGTCGCCTGGAGCCCGGACTCGCGCTATTTGGCAACCGGAGATCAAGACGCCACGGTTCATATCTGGTTTGTGGACAGCGGGAAGGATCTACAGATGCGCGGCTTTGAGACCAAGGTACTTGAGCTTTCCTGGGATCATAGCGGGCGCTACCTCGCTACCGGCGGGGGCGTCGTTCCCACAGTCTGGGACTGCTCGGGAAAAACAGGCCCGGAGAACCGCCCGCCCGTTGAACTCTTTGGCCACAAGGCGCAGGTGAAAACGCTGAGCTTCGCCCGCCAGCACTCGTTGCTCGTCGCGGGTGACGAGATCGGCGACCTTTGTGCCTGGAACCCCACCGCTGATGAGGCCCCGGGCGAGCCGCTTGAACGCCGCACCCTTTCAAGCGCGCTTGTATACTCCGCTTTCTCGCCGGACGACTCTCACCTGGCCATAGGCGGTGCCGACGGTGTTGTGTCTATCTTCCGCACACGCTGGCACGAGCGCGCATAGAACCGATAGAAGCGGGTCTATTCCCGGGGAAGCACCAATGCCCGTCTACAGGTCAGGCGAAGCGCGTGGCCCAGGCGGCAAGGACATCGGCCACGTAGCGTGCGTCGTCAGCTTTGCTCAGCAGGTGGTCGGCGGTATCGAGTGAGACAAAGCTCTTTGGATGCCTTGCAAGCTGAAAAATTGTGGCGGCATTGTCTATACCGACGATAGTATCTACCGGCGAGTGAAACAACAGAAGCGGCCGCAGCAGCAACAAGTGCTGCCGCACCACCCACAGAGTGCCCGCTTCTTGTATCTATATTCATGGTGAGACCTTCCTTTTCTTGCAACTACATGTATAGAGAATAGTGACTCGGGAGGCAGACGACGAGTTTTTTCAGGAGATTCTGCACAAACGAGCGCGGCAAATGCACGCAAGCTCCTGTCGCGGGCCAGGTAACTCAGGCATGCTCAATCCCTACCGCTAGCGACCCCGTACAAGAGGCCACTCGTCGCGTCATGCTCCATCGAGTCAGGAGCGCCAGGGTTACCGCAGCGCCAGCAAGCTCGGTTGCAATGGGAACCAGCCAGATTCCGTTTAGCTGCCAAAGGCCTGGAAACACCGCAAGTGCCACAAGTGGAAAGAGCAAACCGCGGCCAGCGGCTATGACAAGTGACATGCTTGCCTTCTCAATTGAGGTGAAGAACACCGAGCCAATAGTTCCCATAGCCGCAAGTGGCAGCGACCATGCAACAATCCGAATAGCTTCGGTCGCAATAACTACTGCCTCCGGATGGTCGGGAACGAACAAGCTCGCCATCTGCGACGCGAACGCATGCATAGCGACACTGAGCACAATTCCAATCACCGCGCCTGCGCCCGTAACCATGCGTACAGCCTGGGAGACGCGCTCGGTGCGGCCAGCGCCGTAGTTCTGGCTCACGACCGGTTGAGAGCCAGTTCCGAGTGCGTTGAAGAACACCGCACCAAGCATGAGCACGTACTGCACCAGCGCAAACGCGGCTACTCCCACAGATCCAATCTGAGCCATGAGCGCTCGGTTGAAGGCAAGAGTAACAACGCCGAGGGCAAGTGAGGCCAAGAGCTCAGACGACCCGTTTACCGCAATGGCCGAGACAACTCGGCCGCCCAGGACTGGCCGTGAAAGCCGCAGGCCGGAGCTTTTCTTAAACGACGCAGCAAGAAAGTAGGCCAGAAACACCGTCGCAGAGAAGCTTTGACCCACCGCAGAGGCGAGCGCGGCCCCTGCAATTCCCATATCGAACACAAACAGGAACAGGTAGTCCAGGCCAATATTGAGGAGCGCCCCGGATACCATGATTATGGTAGCGAAACCGGCCTTACCGTCATTTCGCACTGCCTGGTCAAGAATGAAGGTCAGAATGAATGCGGAAAAGAACGGCGCCATTGTTAGCAGGTACTGTCGTGTCATGTCCTGTACGCCCTCGCTCGCGCCGAGCGCTGCTGTTAATGGTTGCGCAATCGCAAGCGAGGTAACGGTACCCAGCACTCCAAGACCAAGACCGAGCAGGAGAACGAGCGACAGAACACCCCGCGCCTCACCCTTCTGGCCGGAACC
>SLAA01000249.1 GCA_007127105.1 Spirochaetales bacterium
CCAGAAGCCTATCTTCTTGTTGTTGAGCCGGACACCCAACTGCTTGAAGCCTGCGCAAAGATTCGAGATCTACGACCCGTTTTGTCAAACTCTCGAGTGCATCTGCTGGCGGGTGTCTCACCCGAGGCGGTTGCAATGGTACTCGACGAACAGCGTACCCGTGACTTGGTCGTACTCCGGTTGCGTTCAGTCTATGAAAAGGACCGAGAATACTACGAGGCGGTTGACGAGGCCGTTGCACGTCTTCGCTCCCGCGCAGAGATCAACCGCAATACCCTCAAACGTTTTGGCAAACTGTGGGTACGAAACCTGACCCGAAACCTTGAACAAAGCGCCAGAGCTATTCCGCTGAGGCTACTTGAAGGCCTTGCCACCGATATCCCGGTGCTGCTCTGCGCAGCCGGTCCAAGCCTTGATCTGGTTCTGCCCCGGATTGAGGAGCTTGCCGAGCGCTGTATTGTTGTTGCGGTCGACACCTCGTTGGCGACGCTCATGGCGTCCGGAGTACAACCAGATATCGCGGTGGTGGTAGATCCACAGTACTGGAATACGCGCCACCTGGACGCAGCCCGCGAGTTTAACGGAATTTTGGTGTCTGAGTCATCCACCCATCCACGGGTATTCCGCCTGCTGAACTCGGCCGACTGCGTCTTCTGCGCTTCACTCTTTCCTCTTGGCAGGGTGTTGGAAGAGGCTCTTGGGCAGATGGGAGACCTAGGCGCAGGCGGATCGGTTGCGACCGCAGCCTGGGACTTGGCACGCAGGATTGGAGCGTCGCAGATTATCAGTGCAGGTCTGGACCTGGGATTCCCTGGGGGAGCGACCCACTGCAAGAACAGCTTTTTTGAAGAACGTGCACGACTCTTGTCCTCACGACTGGACCCCTTGGAGTCGCATTCCTTCCGCTATCTGCATGACGCCGCCCCGTACCTAACTGAGAGTGCAGATGGTGGTAGCGTACTGACCGACAAGCGCATGGAGATCTATCGCCGATGGTTTGAGAATCAGCTACAGCAGCAACCCGAACCGCCCGCATACACGCTTTCGGGTGCGGGAGTCTCGATGAAGGGCGTGCGTTGCATGTCACTAGAGGAGGCCGCTGCCCTTGCCTCATGCCGGGCAGAGCTGAGCACTCGCATAAGCGAGTTCCGCAGCAAGGCCAGCGAGTACGCGGAGAGCCAGGCGGCACGCAGCAGCAGGGTTGTTCGCCTGATAGACCAGTTGTGCAATGAGCTTTCTCGACTGCAGCAGATTGCCGAAAGGGGTGCACAGATAGCCGAGCAAGCAGTTCCAAGTGCTGGGGCTGGGGCTGGGGCCGCGTCGCAGCTTTCTGCAGACACAACCTTGCGGCTGCAGAACTACCTGCGCCTTCTGGATGAAGTCGACCAGGAAATAGGCCAGCTGCACTTCCGTGATGTTGCCGGATTTCTTATTCAGGAGACTGTCGCTGAGATTGAACGTGGCCGTACTCGTACAGGCGACTCGGCTCTGGAAAACAGTCGTCGGCTCTACATCGCCCTTGCCCAAAGCGCACAGTATCACGAACAGCTTCTTAGGACTGCCAACGAACGTCTTGCCCACTAGTCGGCCCTTAGCGCTTCTGACAACCGGAAAAAAATGACGCTCAAGTTCCTGTCCCCCACCCCCGATAATGTAACTGTTCGGGTAGTTCCGGATTCCTAACCGGTATGCACTGACGTCCAGGCATACCGGTTTTTTTGTGTCTTAAAGACAGAGCGCAACCACTTGCATGCGGCAGCATACTACCCCATTGATTGTAACAATTACCTCCTCTTTATCCATAAGCACACTACACGCCTGCGGATCTCTTTAGTACCCTATAGGGAGAGGAACCGAACAGCCCAACAACATAGCGTCACATCTTTGTCAGAATGGAGGTGTTTCTATGAAGTATGGAATGAAACTCGATGCAGGAATTCGGAACAGCAGCGGAGTACAGACCACACAGGTTCGTTCTGAGCCACCGAAACTACGTCGCTACAGCGGACGCAGCCGGAAGAAGATCACCACCATTCTTGAAGGCACCGATATACGGATCAACGGCGACCGACCATGGGATATGCAGGTACACGATGAGCGGCTCTACCGTCGTGTGCTCGCGGAGGCATCTCTCGGCCTGGGAGAGGCATATATGGACGGTTGGTGGGACTGTGAGCGCATAGATGAAATGATGACGCGTATTTTTTCCGCGGGCATCAACCGCAAAATGATGGCTCGTGTTTTGGCGTTTGATGTCATTCGTGCCAAGCTCCTGAATTTGCAAAACAAACACCGGGCATTCACGGTCGGCGAGCAACACTATGACATTGGTAACGACCTCTATGAAGATATGCTTGACTCACGAATGATCTATAGCTGCGGCTATTGGAAACATGCCCGCACACTCGATGAGGCACAAGAGGCTAAACTTGAGCTTACTGCACGTAAACTGGGGCTTAAACCCGGTATGCGCGTACTCGACATTGGCTGTGGCTGGGGTGGAGCCGCGCGCTATATGGCGGAACACTATGGGTGCGAGGTAGTAGGCGTCACGATAAGTCGCAGTCAGGTGGAATATGCCAAGGAGCACCACAAAGGGCTGCCCATTGACATTCGCTTCCAGGACTATCGAGATCTTGATGAGTCGTTCGACCGAATTTTTTCCATTGGGATGTTCGAGCATGTTGGCGTGAAGAACTACAAGACCTTCATGAAAAGCGCCAGAAGGCTGCTGTCAGACGATGGGCTTCTCCTCCTGCACACGATTGGGAACAGTCGCACCGTCGACCATGGTGACCCGTGGATATCCCGGTACATATTCCCCAATGCTATGCTTCCTTCTGCTCCGCAGATAAGCAAGGCTGCCGAAGGGCACTTTGTCATGGAGGACTGGCACAACTTTGGGGCTCATTACGATACCACACTTATGCATTGGGCCCAGAACTTTGATAAGGCATGGCCAGAACTCCGCCAGAAGTATGGCGACAGATTCTACCGCATGTGGAAGTTCTACCTCCTCTCATGCGCAGGGGGCTTCCGGTCACGCAACCATCAGCTGTGGCAGATCGTGTTCTCACCCCACGGTGTACCTGGCGGCTACACATCGGTGCGGTAGTGGCGAACACGGCAGCCAACTACTCCTCTGCAGGTCTTGAGCGGTCGCGTTTGCGTCTTCCCGTCAGTCGTTTTTCGTGCAGTCTACGTTCGCGCGCGGCTCGGCCTGGTCG
>SLAA01000063.1 GCA_007127105.1 Spirochaetales bacterium
AGCGCGTCCGACATCCAAAAGATCCGCACGGTGCGTGATCTGAGCAAGCTGCAGGCCGCACTTGATGAGATCATAGAAGCGAATGCTACCCGCGAGTCGGTTCTCAGGCAGCTTGAGTAAATACAGACCGTGAACCGTTAGCCAATTCCAGTATCGTTTTCGTTACTACACGCTTCTGCATCTACGTTCCTGGTACTACGCACACAGGCTGAGCTTGAGGCCGCCCGGGCAGAGCGTGAGCGGTTACTGGATGAAATGCTTCGTCAGATAGATGCCCAGCGTGACCTTATGGCCAACACCCAGTACATGCACCAGCGCCGCGCACTGCACCCCAGTGAGTTTCACGCTACCGGAGGAGGTAACTGCGTTGACTACTCCTTAGCGACCGCAGACTTTCTCAGTTACTTTGGCATTCCGGTGGTGATTGGTGCTTTCTTTGCAGAGGGCGATGTCGCTGGTCATGCGCTTGTATTGGTTCCGGTGCAGCGATGAGTCTTCGCTCTTGGAATGCCCCATTTTACCTCATGGATTGTGGAGGAAACCGGTCCAGAGCTTTGGTTGCCTAGCAGGTGTTGTGCTGGCTGACGACGTTGCGCCAATCGAGGAAATACCTGCAAAAAGTTAGTTGTCTTCCGGAACACTGGATTGCCGGGCCGAACCAACTGTGTAATAATCTCCATGCTTCGCTAAATGGTTTTTATTGTCCAGCAAAACTGTGACAGCCATTTTTCCCGTTCTGATCGATTAGTACGGGGAGGGGGTAAAGTTGACGGGTCGAACGACGCTACTCTTGGTTGAGGACGAACCAATTATAGCCCTTGCCGAGCGACGATCTCTTGAGCGGGAAGGCTACGCTGTGATTCATGCATCCACCGGCGAACAGGCAGTCGATGTTGCTGTCGACGGTGGTCATAGCATTGATCTCATCCTGATGGATATTGATCTTGGCCCCGGAATTGACGGAACTGAGGCGGCTCAACGAATTCTTGAAACTCATCCGATCCCGCTTGTCTTTCTTTCCTCGCACACTGAAAAGGCGTATACCGACCTCGCCGAGCAGATCACCTCGTATGGCTACATTGTCAAAAACTCTGGGGACACCGTCTTACTTGCGTCTATTAGGATGGCGTTCCGTCTGTATGAAGCGAACATGAGCCTGCGCCGCAGCGAGGAACAGTTTCGTTTACTGGCAGAAAACGCGCCCGACTTAATCTATCGCATTGAGCTGCTTCCTGAACGGAGGTACAGTTACGTGAGTCCTTCGGCTCTTGCTATTACGGGGTATGCTCCTGATGACTACTACGCAGATCCTGACCTTGGCATGAAATTGATTCATCCCTTGGACAAGGAACATGCATGGAATCTCATGGAGAGCGGAACCGCATTCAGGGAACCCATAGTTCTTCGGTGGTGCCGCAAGGACGGCACGGTTATTTGGATGGAGCAGAACAATGCTCCGGTTCATGATGAGTCAGGGGCATTGGTTGCTATCGAAGGCATTGCGCGAGATATCACGGAACGGAAGAAACTTGTGGAGTCGTTACGTGAGAGCAATGGGAGACTTGAGGCCTTCCTGAATATCAGCAAGGAGGTGAGTGCGGCAACGGAAATGGAGCCACTTCTTCAGCTGATTGTGGACAGTGCCGCCGAGGTGACAAAACTCCAAAGTAATGCGATTTATTTGAAGGACAGTGATGATACCATTCGCTTGTCGGCCACAACCCCACCGATTCCAGATGGTTTTCCTGAAGAACTGCGTAAGGCTCCGTTATGCGATCATCCGCACATTAAGAAAGCTCTAGAGACGAGGCATAGCGTAATAGTTGAGGACACCTCCACCGTTGAACTTACAAATGCAGAGAGGGAGGTAGTACAGATGCGGAATCTTAAGACCATTCTGTATCTTCCGGTCTGTCACTGTGAACAGACGCTTGGTGTGTTGATTCTGGCGTCAATGGGTGAGCCCCACCTTGTTCCATCCGAAGAAGTCAAACTGCTGCAAGGATTCGCCAATCAAGCAGGACATGTTATACATCGAGTACTTACCCCTTAACCTGAAAACCCGCCTGCCCCTCCAAGAATTGTTTGGATACCGCACCCCGACCACATAGACTACTTACGCGGATGGGTTGCTTTTCTCGACTATGCACGAAACGGCACAAGGGTCGTTTAGCTCAGCTCGGTCTTCAATAGCTTCAGGAATTCATCAAAGCGCTTGTGATAGGCGTGAAAGGCAGCTGCTATGTCTTCGGCCTCGCGATTAGCTATTATTACCTTTTCCGGGATCAGCGGGGTCTTATAGAGGTTTCGAAACAGGTGCCGAAAACGCATGAGTTCGTCAACACGACGGCTAAACGCAATGTCGAAGAGCGCCGGACGAACGCCCTCAATGTCCAAGGTCATGCGCTCTACGAGTGCCCGGTGCCAGGTGCGATGTAGCTCATGTCCTGCTTGAGCTCGGCACGCAGTTGTTCAATCGTGTCGGTAGTTTTCATATAGGACAACTCCTACCCGTAATACGTGCTCTATAAACTCTTGATTCTGTAGTGGAAGCTCAATGAGTGACACCTCAAACTCACTATGCGGAACTTCTCGCCATAGCGGAACCCAGTTGCCTCCAATAATTGCCAGGTCGATATCGGAGCTCTCGTGATAATACCGCCATGCTTCAAAGGTGGAGCCGAACCCAATCACCTTTTCCACAGAACTGTCTACGGCCCCTATGTGTGCAGCGAGCTTTGAGGCAAACTCGACAGCACGTTCGCGACGCGCGGCACAACGCTGTTCGCGGTCGGTCTGCCTTTGGACTAGCCGCCGCGCGGCTGATTGCACAAGGTCATAATCTACCGGTGCCTGTAGATCCATTTTCGTTCTCCCCATTCAGTATACTACCGGCCACCGTGGTGAGCAATGACTCGGCAGCGGCTGCTGAACACCTCTGCATGGAATATCCAGGACAAGCACCCCTCGGTAGTACAAGCTCAGCGGCAACTAGGGTGCCGGGTTTCCCTTCTGCCCCATAGTCATTACCCTGCCTCCTATTGTGGGATAGGCTTAACCAACTGTCCACCGGTTCGGGGGGAGTTCAAACGGAACATGGTGCTTGTAGACTATGTGTAGGTAAAGTGTTTTCTGATCACGGAATGGAACAGAAGTACAGATGGGTTCCAGA
>SLAA01000004.1 GCA_007127105.1 Spirochaetales bacterium
CCTTTGGGAAAGTACAAGCGGCGGCCAAAGTCAGACAGCATGCGGCCAGCGACGCTTCCGTCAAGGACCTGATTCAGTTCCTGTGCAAGTGGGTTCATAAGTTCAACTATAGTCCACGCAGCTCACTCATTTCAAGCGGGCAGGTTGTGGAACGAGCGCTTCTTCAGCGGCCTGTATAAGTTGTCTTGGAGCGTCCATGTCGCGGCGATAACTCGCGACGCCCGGAACTACATCAAGTCCCTCTCGCCTGACTGCGGCCGCTAACTCGGCATCTCCCTGCAGGCGAGAACGAATACGGTCACGCGGGATATCTACACTGTCTGCTCCTGTTCGGCCAAGGATTACCCAGAGAGCATCGGATGAGTATTGGTCGGCGAGATCGTTCTTGCGAATATTCTGCTCTACAATGGAAAGAGCTTTCTCAACAATGTCGAGGTGATATCTACTGGCGTTTGGTGCGGCGGGCGAGATGGTGCGTTCCTGCGGGCGGAACTGGAGCAACATAAGGCTCAGCGGTTCGCCAAACTGTTGGGGGCCTTCCCACAGTCCAGATAGCTGCTCTTCCAGTTGGCGTGTACCAACCAGATAGTTGAAATCTATAGTGGTGTCGCGCATGACCAACCGGTGGATGAGCAGCTTGTACCCAAGGGCATACAGCAAGGCCGGGATGAATACCATGGCCGGGCCAGAAAGCACCGTGACTTGAATGAGCTGACCCATGGCAAGAAACTGGGGCTCGGTCCCTGCCATGATTACCAGGAGCATGGCGAAACCCAAAGATGCGGCGGCAAAGTTGACCGGCAGAGTATGTTCTACCCCAGGCAGGCTCATGATGCGGTATTGAAGCTTAACAAGAGATGCTCCGGCTCCGCTCAGGAGGACGATAAGGGCCGCCGAAGCAGCAATCCGGGGTAACTCCGGTCCCAAACCATACAACGGCAGTGTCGCGAGCAACCAAACAGCCACGAGCGGCAATGCAATCAACAAGCCGTAACGGAGCAGGACATGATGTGGTGTGGCGAGGAAGGCTTCCATGTGCATCTGCTTTTTGCTGAGCCCTTTCATATCCGCACCTCCCATCTCGCTTATTGTACTTCTTCGAGCGTCACCTTGTACACGCCATTAAGCTGGTTCAGCTCACGATAAAAGGGGTCAAAGTCATAGAACTGGGGAACATACACCGTAAGGGTGAACCGTGTACGTTTGTTCTTCATTGAGTGCTGCACATCTATAGATCGTATCTTGATCTCGGCTTTTCTGACCGCTCGGCGAATGTCTTCAACACCAATCTTGCTGTTCGTGGTGTAGATGGTGAGCGTCTTCATCATCTGCTTGGGGAAGAAACGTCGCTCAACCTGATTCAGGGTAATAAGGGTGAAAAGCACGAGTACCGTGGCAAAGGTCGCCGCGCCGAAGAGTCCGGCACCGACGGCCAGGCCTATAGCGGCAACAGTCCAGATTGAGGCGGCCGTGGTCAATCCCCGGATATCCGCGCCGAATCTGAGTATTGCCCCACCCCCCAGAAAACCAATTCCGGACACAACCTGCGCCGCTATACGGCTCGGATCACCGGAGGGAAAGTCCCTGTATTGCTGCGGAACATAGATAGACAGCAACATAAGGAGCGAGGCGCCGACCCCAATGAGAATATGGGTTCTGAGTCCTGCCGGTTGATTGTTGCTCTGCCGCTCTAAACCGACAAGTCCGGTGAGCATTGCGGTCACTAAGAGCCGTAAGACTGAAACACCAAGAGTAATTTCTTGACTGAGCACAAGGGCTTGAATCCATTCCATCACCTAAGTGTACAATGGAGTTATGCGACAGTTCAACTCAAGACTGAAAAGGAGCCAGAAATGAAACGTATCGGATGGATTGGAACCGGGATCATGGGAAAAAGCATGTGCGGGCACCTGTTGAAGGCCGGTTATGAGGTTGCGGTGACGACCCGTACAAAGTCCAAGGCCGAGGACTTGCTTCAAGCTGGCGCGGTCTGGAAGGACACTCCCAAAGGAGTAGCCGAAGTAAGCGACTGCGTGTTTAGCATTGTCGGATATCCCGAGGATGTTGAGTCGGTGATGCTTGGCGTTACCGGTGCCCTGGCCGGGCTTGCCGCAGGTGGAATTCTTGTGGACATGACTACATCCAAGCCCAGTCTGGCGGTTGCTATCTCTGAGGCCGCAGCCAAGAAGGGTGTGCGAACACTTGACGCCCCGGTTTCCGGCGGTGATTCGGGTGCTCGTGAGGGCAAGCTCGCAATTATGGTCGGTGGCGACCAAACTGCGTACGACGAGGTGCTGCCAATGTTCGAGCTCATGGGGCAGAACATTAGAAGACTTGGCGATGCTGGTGCCGGCCAGCACACCAAGATGGTAAACCAGATTCTTGTTGCTGCCGGTATGATTGGCACTGTGGAGTCGCTCATGTACGCGGTTTCGGCCGGTCTTGATATGGAAGAGGTCATTTCGGTGGTCGGCAAGGGGGCTGGCGCAAACTGGGCAGTGAACAACCTGGGCCCAAAGATTGCTCAGGGCAACTATGACCCCGGATTTTTCATTAAACACTTCGTCAAGGACCTTGGCATAGCCATGGAGGAAGCTCGCCGCATGAGGTTAGCACTTCCGGGACTTGCCACTGCGCAGCAGTTCTATCATGCCGCAATGGCCGAAGGCCTGGAAAACCTTGGCACCCAGGGACTCTACAAAGTGTATCAGCGCTTGAACGGCCGCGACTCATAGTCGCCGAGCACCACCGTCTCAATGAGGCGGTCGTACTCCTGAATGCGCCGTTCCCAGTGAAACTCCGCTGCGCGCTCGAGTAGTGTGCGGCGGAGCCCTTCCCATCTCGGTTCCGCCTGCATAGCCCGGCGGGCTGCTCCCAGGCGCACGATCTTGCGAACAAGCTCCTTTGTACCGCTGTAGAGGCAGTCCTCGTGCAGCTCGGCCGGAAGTATCTCAGGATACGCGAGCCGGTTCGGGGCCAGGGGCCAACAGCCAGCATCTATTGCCTGCAGCATAGAAAGGCCAAAGTTCTCCTGAATTGCGGTGCTTATGACAATATCGCCCTGTTGGAGCAGTCGGAAGTACTCGGCTCGGTCCTGCGCGTAACCGGCGTAGATAACGCGCGAGCCAAACTTGGCGCACAACGCCTCAAAATCCGGGTTGCGCTTCTCTGCCGGTCCGGACTGCTCACCCAAGGCGTGCTCCCCAAGCAGGATCAAGCGAAACGCCATACCCTGCTCGTTGAGCTTTTCCAGAGCTCGGCGAAATATGTGCGGTTGCTTGTCTGGCTCCCATCGGTGATTCCAGAGGATCACCGGCCCCATAGAAGGCTCGGCGCTCTCAGCCGCTTGCGCGCCGAAATTGTGTTCAACGCCGGGATACATCACGGTAGAGGTGTCGCGCAGTAGCTTTCGCTCGGAGGCGGTGTCAAACTCGGGAATGCCTTTGAGCACAGACTCGGCAGCGGTGAGAAAAGTGTCGCGGTGGAAGGCGGAGTTAAAGAGGGTGCGGTCTGCGATCAGTACGTTTTTTATGTCGGTGAGTGCGTGTTCAAGGGGTGGCGGCTTAGCGTCGCTCCGGGGGTACGACAACTGATTCTCATGCATATACAGGAGCACCGGAACGTGGTACGCCGCGCGACTCAGGATTGCGGTCAAGTCGGCAAGGTTTATGAGGTCGGTAGCCACGATCAGTTCGTAGCGCTCGCGCTTGAGGAGCTGCTCGGCAAAAAGTTTCGCAGACCAGCGCATGCGCCAGCCCCAGTGTCTGTCCGGTAGCGTCAATATATCGACATTGTGCCGCGAATGCTCTGCAAAACAGTCGGCAAACTCCCGGTGCGACCCTCCGTAGAAGCTCTCAAGAAACACAACTGACCGCGCTGGCGGGTTTTGAGTGGAGTCACCTTGGAACAGCATGGCCTAAGAGCCTAACCCAAAGAGCCGGGGTTGAAAACACCTGTTTCCGTATCCGCCGAAACACGCTAAGATGGGACTGCATACTTCACCACAATTGGGTATGTCCACATTTCTGAGGAGGATAAGATGGGAAAATTACAGCTCAAGCCCGGTGTTGTCACCGGAGCACAACTCGACGAACTCTTTGCCTACTGTCATGAGGAGAAATGCGCGTTGCCGGCGGTCAATGTCACCGGTTCAAATACCATTAACGGCGCATTGGAGGCCGCACGTCAGGCAAACGCGCCAATTATCATGCAGTTCTCGGCTGGTGGAGCGCATTTCAACGCCGGAAAGTTCCTGGACAACACCGGAGAGCGGGCAGCAATTGCGGGTGCTATAGCGGGTGCCCTGCATGTGCGCACGCTGGCACCAATGTACGGAGTCCCGGTCGTACTGCATACCGACCACTGTGCCAAGAAGCTGCTGCCATGGATCGACGGTCTGGTTACAGCTGGCGAGCAGTACTTCTCTACCAACAAAGAACCGCTCTTTAGTTCGCATATGCTTGATCTCTCCGAGGAAACTCTCGAAGAGAACATTGAAATATCGCGCACGTATCTTGAGCGCATGAACAAGATCAACATGTTCCTGGAAATTGAGTTGGGCGTTACCGGCGGTGAGGAAGACGGCGTAGACAATACAGATGTCGACGCCTCACGCCTGTACACCCAGCCGGATGAAGTCCTGGCAGCCTATGATGCACTGGCACCGGCAGGAAGCTTCCTGGTTGCGGCGGCCTTCGGGAACACGCACGGTGTTTACAAGCCGGGTAATGTCAAACTGCGCCCCGATATCCTCAAGAACTCACAGGAACGGGTGCACACCGCACGTAAAACCAAGAATTCCAAGCCGATGTACCTTGTATTCCACGGCGGTTCCGGGTCGGATCCCAAGGAAATCACCGAGGCGATTTCCTACGGTGTCATCAAGTTCAATATCGATACCGACACCCAGTGGGCCTTCACCAAGCCGGTTAAAGAGTACATGGACGCGAATGACGGATACCTTCACTCACAGATAGGAAATCCTGAAGGCGCCGACAAGCCTAACAAGAAGAAAATTGATCCGCGCGGATGGTTGCATGAAGGTGAGAAAGGGTACGTTGCACGTCTCATTCGGGCCTTTGAAGAGCTGAATGCCAAGGATAAGTTTAGCTTCGGCTAAACTGGCCCTTACCGAGCAGTCGCGCTCTCGGTAGATGGAGGGGCGGGGTGAGGCGGCGATATCACAATTGCCGCAGCCTCGCCTCCCTGTTGCTGCAACCGGGCCGGGAGTGCTGCTGCAAAGGCTGCTGCAGCCTCGGTCTGGTCGTGGCCGAATATGGCCAGAAATGCACCCCCGCCACCTGCACCGCTTATTTTTCCGCCTATCGCGCCGAACTCTGCCGCCAACTGGAGCCCATAGCGCAACGGATCGGAGTCCAGATCAAGTCCGACCAACAGTGAGTCAGCCTCGTTCGCGGCTGCCGCCAGTGTCTCGGCAGGAGCCGCTGCGGAAATCGCGTCTATTGCCTGTTCCGAAATCCTGCCCAGCTGCGCGAGTGTGTCGTGGACTACCCGGTCACCAGCCTCGTGGCGACGCCGAATATCTGCCACAAGCCCCTTGGTGTCCGACCGGCGTGGCACAGCCGCAGCAACAATAGGAAAGACCGGCGGTGGCAGAGCGTCGGTGTCCGGGAGCTCGGCTCCGGTGAAGTGGAAGCTCCTACAACCTCCATGCACCGCCAGTCCGGTGTCAATTCCGGATGGCGTCCCGTGAAAACGGTGCTCAAGCCTATGTGCCAGAAGCCAGATGGCGTGATGGGTGCTGGACAGATCCATTTCAGCCCCTAAGGCTGTCCATGCACCCGCCAGAGCGGCACAGGCTGCGGCACTTGAGCCAAGCCCACGGCTGCGAGGGACATTGCTCCACACATCCATGCGAAATCGCCGTCCGCGCAGGCTGCTGAGAAATGCGTTTCCGTGGTCCGGCTCGGCCGTACCGCTGGTGGAAATACGAAAGAGATCCTCCCACAGCGCCTGAACAATCACCTGGTCGCTCTCCGGGAGAAGCGGAGCGCTAAGCCCGGTTGGCACGGCGCTTTTGTTTGGTTCTACGGGAAGGCCCTCGTCTACAAGGTTCATTGTGGTACGGAGAGGGAGTGCCAGACCGACCGCAGGGTACCCATATACCGCGGCATGCTCACCAAAGAGCAGTAGTTTGCCAAAGCCAGCCCCGTTGTATTCTTTGTCCCCGACGCCTACTCCCTTATGCACCATCGTACTCCCTGTGTAGCAATGCGTAGCGGTTGCTCCTTGGCTGTGGAGGAGGCGCCTGGGGAGAAGCCCGAGTCGTGGTTAACCGTGTCGTGGTCAACCATGTCGTGAAAGATCACCGCAAGCTCGTTGCCCGCACCGACCGCCTTTCCGTACCCGTTGGGAACTGGCTGAATCACTGCTGGCACCCCAATGCGCTCTCCTAACTCAAGGCCACGGTCCGCCAAACGCTGAAATGTCGCGCGGAAGCTCGCCTGGTCGAAGGTGCGCAAGGCCGAAGCAAGCAGCCTGGCTTCCTCGTTCGACCGGGTTAGGTGCTGTTGAACGGACTCAGGGTGTGCTGCCTTCAGACCTCTGTACCCCAGTACTGCTGCAGGTGAGGACACCGGGGCGTCTCCGAAGCGGATTACCGCCGGGGGCAAGGCTTCGGCCGGAAGGGAGTCCCAGGTCGGCAGCTCACCACCGCGAAAGAGCCCGAGTCCACCGTGCAGCGACGCCGTCACGTCATAAGCACTGCCGCCTCGTTGTGCAGTGCGGTGGGCGTTCACCGCAGCGCTCAGAATAGTACGACGAGTCTCCTGGGGCAGCTCGGCAAAGTTCCCCTCCCTCGTGCGGTTAAGCTCCCCAGCCTCGCTCCCGTTCTCGTTCTGGTTCCCGGGGTGGCAGCGGTCAAACAAAAAGAGTGCGGTGCTCAGGCCCGCCGCAACCGCCGCGCTTGAACCCAAGCCGCGTTTGTTTCCGCCCGCAGTATAGAAGGCAGAGGAGTCAATCTCTATGTGCAGCGCTGGGAACCCCGTATACCCGGCGTTTTCCAGACAGGCGGCAACCACCTCTGCATGTGGCGGTGGCGGCTCGTTGGCACGCCAACTGAAAAGCGGCTGTGCGGCCTGGGCCTGGGCCTTGAACTCGGGTGCAGGGGAAACGCGTACCGTGAGTTCCGGTTGTACCGCTGCCGCAATGCCAAGCCCGCCTTCCTCGGTTACTACATACTCACCAACCAGGAGCAGGTTTGCGGGCGACCACACCTGAATCAGCATACGCCTACTCTACAAACCGAAGGCCCGGCCCAGGGGCGGCCACGAGCGGAGTTTTCTCCGGGAAATAGGCATGGAGCTCCTCAAGCACCAGCTCCACTGAGCTCTCCTCGGTCAGGATCTTCACCTGCGGCCCCGCATCCATAGTTTCCCATGCCTGTATGCCTCGACCACGGAGCTCTTCACACAGCAAAAGAGCGTTGAGACTACCAGCGCGCCAGTACAGAATTGGATCATCGGCTGCCAGCATGCTCCCAAACATTCGCATGTAACTCCGGCGCATTATGACGCCGAGCTTCTCCAAATCTCTCGAAGCAAGGGCCTCAATACCGTCTTCAAGTAATGCGGCGGCGTCACGAACCCAGGCCTCGTAGTAGGGAGAGCTGCGCCGAGTTGCCTCCATGGCCGCTCGTGAAGATATCGACTTTGCTCCGGCGCTTACCGTCACAACCACCACCCGCAACTCAGGCCAGAAATCCACCGGGTGCAGCGGTGTTGCGCACGAAGCACCGGCTGGCCACAGGGTGAAACCACCAAATACCGCGCGGGCCGCAGAACCTGAGCCAATGCGTGCAATAGGAGAGAGCTGCTCAGGCTCGGTCGGGAGACCCAGGAGCCGGGCCACCGCGCCAGCTACCGCCGCAAAGCCAGATGAAGAGCTTGCAAGGCCAGCGGCAGTCGGGAAGTTGTTGCTGCTTTCTATAACAAAACCGCGGTCATCACGTGCAAGCTGCCGCAGCTCGTTGAGCATAGGCGCAAAGTGATGCGGAGGCTGTTCCCGGCCATTCAGTACTATGAGGTCGCCGGTGCCATCCGGGGCAAAGGCTACCCGCGCACGCGACTCCAAGCCCCCAAGCGTAACCGCAATGCTCGGCGTGGCTGGCAGGTTAATGCCTCCGTCTTGTTTACCCCAGTACTTGAGTAACGCCAGGCTGGGGCTGGCAACCGCGGTTATTTCCTGCATGGAAGATTCCCGTTTCATGAGCCTATACCTCGGTTTTCTGGGCCGACTCGGATGGGTCGGCTGTGCCAGTTGGCTGTTCGCCGCTGATGTCACGAAGCATGCTTGCGGCCGTCTCAATATTATACACCCCACCAAGGCTCAGGCGGGCCGCCACTTTCTCAATAAGATCCCCGCGCGCGCCTGCAATATAGGCCAGGCGGGTGGCGTGCAGCCGCATGTGACCGGCCTGTATACCTTCCGAGACCAGGGCCGCCAGCGCCGCAAAGTTCTGCGCCAGTCCCACCGCGGCTGCAATGCGAGCAAGCTGCATGGCTCCAGGCTTGCGTAGCACCTTGAGCGCAGCGCGCGCTCCCGGGTGTATTCCCACCGCTCCGCCAACCACGCCAAAGACCAGTGGGGCCTCCAGGCGGCCGTGCAGCACATCCTCACCATGAGGCCCTGCTTCTATGCGATAGCTCGTCAGCGAAGCGTAGCTGCCGGTGCGGGCCGCGTAAGCATGCACCGCCGCCTCAAGCCCTCGGGTGTCGTTTCCGGTTGCACTGGCCAGTGAGCTTATTCCGTTCATTATTCCCTTATTGTGGGTGACCGCTCGCATAGGGTCGCATTCCGCAATCCTCGAGGCCAGCACAATGCGTTCGGCTAAGGGCCGGCCAACAAGTTTGCCGCGCCGCAAGCGTGACAGCGGAGCGTGGAACTCGGCGCCGGCAAGGCGCTTCGGCGCGGCGTTGCTCAAAATTGCAAACACCTTGCGGCCACCGCTCAGACTCTCAAGCAGCGGCACTGCCTGTTCTGCGGTGGAGTTAAGGAGGTTGGCTCCCATGGCATCACGGACATCAATGTCAATCTGCACGCGCACCACCGCCAGATCCTGCAGGAGTTCTACATCCATTCCACGGTATCCGCCGCCACGCCGCTGCATGGCAGCCAGCACCGGTGATATCTCGGCAACTATCTGCGACTCTGCCGCGCGCAGTTTTTCAACCGAGCCTTCCGGGCAGTCGCTCAGGTAAACCTGCGTTGTCATGACTGGCTCGGATGCCCAGGTATGAATGCCGCCGGCACCACGAAGTATGCGCGCGCCATAGGTGGCCGCGGCAATAACGGAAGGTTCCTCGACCGCGAGCGGCACATCGTAGAGCAACTCGTCTACCGGAATGCCAGCTGCAATTCCCATAGGAAGTGCCAAAAATCCAACCGCGGACTCGGTCATGATCTCAGATAGATCTAAATTGCCGCGATACCCAAGCATCTGCAGCTCCTCGGCTGACAGATCGTAGGTGTCGCGGAGTGTCTGGAGCCGTTGCTCCGCGGTGAGTTTGCGAAAATTTCGTGGCAGCACCCGCGGCTCATCTCTCATACATGTTCCTTGTACCAGAAGACTAAATCATGAAATCATGAGAACGCTGTCCGCCCGGCATCTATGAGGGCGTCGCGTTGCTCTCGAAAGGAGCTGCTTGTCAGCAGTGTCGCCGCAGCGAATTCCTCAAGTGTCACGCAACCAGACAGCACCATAGCGCTTCGCAGCACCTTCTCATAACGGCCAATAAGCTCGGTAACCGCTTCGTATCCGCCTGCGTGCACCGCCCGAACAAAGGGCAGCGCCAGCCCTACCGAGTGCGCTCCGAGCGCAAGTGCCTTGCAAATATCCAGGCCGTTGCGAACGCCACCTGAGGCCAACAGCCGCTCACGCGGGACTCCCAGCGCTCGGAGCGCGCCTATCAGTGGTGCCGTAGCAATACCCCAGGAGCGAAACTCCTCGGCCGCCTCACCGGCGGCACCGCTCAGGCGGTGCCGCTCCACCTGCACCCAGTTGGTTCCACCTGCACCCGCAACGTCAATGTAGCGGGCCCCGGACTCAAGCAGCATGCGAGCCGAGATTGGATCTATACCAAAGCCGGTCTCCTTTACCAGTACCGGCACCGGTGAGCCTTCCGCAAACCGGGCGGTTGCCGCCGCTATGCCGCGAAAGTCGCGATCCCCCTCAGGCTGGAACAGCTCCTGCCCTGGGTTCAGGTGAACCGCAATGCCCTGCACCTCAAGGCGTCTGACCCCTTCATAAATTACGTCGTGATCCATCTCAATGAGCTGAACGCCGCCGATGTTGGCAAAAACCGGCACATCGGGCGCATAGCGCTTGAGTTGAAAGTGTTCAATGACCTCGGGTTTGCGGAAAATGATACGAATTGAGCCCATGCCAACCGGAATTCCGCATGCCTGTGCGGCACGTGCGAGCTCTTTGTTCACATTGTATCCGTGGTCGGAACCACCGGTCATGGAGGAGATAAAGAGTGGCAGGCGTACTGGGTGCCCTAGAAACGCGGTCTCGGTACGAACATCCGGCTCCGCGACCTCCGGCAAGGCTCTATGCAGGAAGCGAACTTCCTCGAACCCGCTGGAACCGCTCTCGACATCGAACCGCTTCTCATCTATGCAGATATCAAGATGGGCTGCCTTGCGCAATCCGTCGGCTTCACCGTCTGCTCGACGACCTTCGTCGTCTGCGGAATTATCGAATTTCGTACTCACGGTACCCATCGTCGCGAATGCTTTTCAAATAGAAAGTACCGGCCGGTATCTTAGCCGACTCCACCATGGCGTTGTAGGACTCCCGGGTCGGGTGCCCGGTAATCCAGGCCTCGTAGGGCTCAAGGCCGCGGTCATCGGCGGAGCTTAGGACAGAGGGGAGATCCCATGAGTCCAGTACTTCTGGCGCCCCTTCAGTCACGGTCGCCGAGAAAACCGACATCGTGTTGCCTGAGCCATAGGAGCCAATGAGCACACGCTGCCCAACTATGTCCTTGCCTAAGCGCGCGTAGTTCCCGGCAAGGTGAAAGGCCAGCGTCATGTACGCGGCTCCCGAGTAAATGTTGCCGACCTGTGATGCCGCCTCAATGGAGTCGTGAAAACCGCGGGTTTTGAGGAACTCCTCAATTTCATCCGCTGAACGGTCAAGATGCGACTCAAGTAGGGTGCGAGCGGCAAGAAGCGCCATTTTGTAAAACGGTACATGAAACACAAACATGTCGGTGGACTCAAGCACCTCGCGTGGTGATTTCCCCAGTCGTTCACAGTGGTCTCGGAATGCGGCGTCCAAGGCCTCGTGGTAACACAGAACCGAGTACCCCCCTTTGACCTTTGCGGTGAGCGAGTCCAAGGGGCGGAAAAAGTCGTCAACATCCTTGGAACTATAGCCCTGTGTTGCTACGTCAAGTTCAAGGAGGCGCGGATGTGGTTCTATAAGCATGGCTACCGCACCGGCCCCCTGCGTAAACTCGGCGGTAGAGGGAACGTCGTAGCGTGCTATGTCGGAGCAAATGACCACTCCTGACTCATTCGGGCGTTGGGCAACCTGGAGAAGCGCCCCAATGCTCAGCATGGCGTAGGTGCCACCAGCGCAAGCATGCTGCACCTGAAAGGTAGACAGCGATGTTGGAACCGCCAGCCCGGCTCGCTGCAGGGCCCCTTCTACATATGCCGCTACCGGCTTGGAGTGGTCGACGCCGGTCTCAGTCCCCACCGTCAGGT
This sequence comes from Spirochaetales bacterium, assembly GCA_007127105.1. Lineage (GTDB taxonomy): Bacteria > Spirochaetota > Spirochaetia > DSM-27196 > SLAA01 > SLAA01. The sequence continues at coordinate 11,734 of SLAA01000004.1, forward strand.
AACGGAGGCCTTTAAGCCTCTCGGGATCCGCCCGCTGGAGCAGCTCGTGTGCCGC
>SLAA01000201.1 GCA_007127105.1 Spirochaetales bacterium
ACGGCATAAAGATGGTGGGTCATTACGTTGAGAACCTGGGCTACAACGACCGCGGTAATGAAGTGTCCTTTGAGTTCCCCCATGCTAACCACGAGAGCAATGCGGTGCCAGGCGTATTCGCCGACCAGGAGGAACTGCACTGTAGCAATGGCGAGGTTGTGTTTACGGAAGGAGAGGAATCAAACCATCTTTACTACATCGTTTCCGGACGGCTTGAGATCTACTCCGGTAGCAAGTTGGTATCAACTCTGTCACCGGACGACATATTCCTTGGCGAGATGTCATTTCTCCTCAATAACCGCCGATCGGCCACCGTAGTTTCGCGAGGGCATTCCTCACTCATTCGAGTTTCAAAAAATGACTTTGTTGATGTAATTAAGCGGCACCCGCATTACGGGCTGTTCTTAGCCAGATTGCTTGCGCAACGTCTTTCCAAACTCAACACCCTGGTGGCACGTTTGCAGGCGGGCGAGGAGACGACTGATGCCCAACGGCGACTCTAAGCCACCATTGGTTCAGTTATGTTCTCATTGCTCGGCAGGTCCCGGCTCGGTACTCGCGCTCTCGTCTTCCCTGATGGTTGCTTCATACCCTATGCGACGTACAAACTCCTGAATTTTTTCAAGACTCTGACGATTCCCGTCGTACTCAACTTCAATTGATTTCGTCTGTCGGTCTACGTATATGTCGCTGATACCCTTAATGCGTTTGCCCAAGTGCTCAATGGCAATGACACATGAGGTGCAGGTAGCACCGGTTAAGTCGAGTGCGGCGTGTTGTTGTGTGCTCTGTTCCATACCTCTAAGATACCTTTGAAATCGCTCTGGGTAAAGCTACAGCGGCTCAAAAGTGAAAACGGAGTCCGAGAACGGCGTCAAGATCCGGGCTTGTATCCGGCACCAGCGAGATTCCAGGTGCAAGCTCCAGGAACAGTTCCAGTTGTTCCAATGGAAAAAAGCGTAGCCCTAATGGTACGCGAGCGCCAATACCAACCGGGAAGTCGTCCTTGCGGCGGCTATCCGAGAATGCGCGAAACTTTGCACCAACGCCGACATACCAGTCAATAGGCTCGACGAGTGGGCCGTGATAGACCCAGAGATCGCCATGCAAGTGAATATAGTCTCGGAAGCTCCAGGCCGCTCCAAGTGCGACTCGGTCCCTCAAGAGTACCGAAATTCCGGTTGGACTTCCAAGCATAATGCCCGCTGCGACTCCTTGTCCTTGGGCGCTAACGCTGCTGACGCCGCCCAAGCAAAAGCTCAAACAAAATAGGGCTGTAATGATACGTTTCACCTGTCGCTCCTTGTTCGGCTGCTCATTTGGCTCAAATAACTAAGCTGTGTACCCTAGAATATGCACATGAGCGAATCAGAAATCCAGTGTGAGAGGGGTGATCCAGTTACAAGGATAAGATGTTGTGGAGCTTCCGGTTGCAATGCCTCGAAATTTCAACGATACTATTCAATAAGAAAAATACTTAATTGACGCGAGCTTTCTCACCACTGAGTCAGCTTGCATCCTCTGCGCGGAAGGTGGACACATGGCAAAGAAGGTACTGGTAGTAGACGACTCCAGCGCAATCCGGGAAAGCGTTTCATACGTGCTTGATCAGGCTGGCTACGGCGTAGTTCAGGCCGGTGATGGCCTAGAAGGTCTTGAAAAACTCAAAGAAGGTGGCTTTGACCTTATAGTGACCGATGTGAACATGCCTAACCTTGACGGTATTGGTTTGGTTCGTAAGGTACGGGAGCAGGGACAGCACAAGTTTCTTCCTATTGTGGTTCTTACAACCGAGTCTCAGCAAAGCAAGATGCAGGAAGGTAAGGAGGCCGGAGCTACCGGCTGGATTGTGAAACCTTTTGACTCCGAGAAGTTGCTCGCTGTGGTGAAAAAGCTTATCGGCGCAGCCTAAAGGGCTCGTCCGGTCCGCTTAAGGGGAGTATCGCTATGCCTGTACCCGTTATCGTTTACGCCCTCTTGCTCGTTTTCGAGGCAGTGCTGCCGCTTGAACAGGGCTTGGATCGATACTCGCAAGACCGGTCTGCTCCGGTTTCGACCGAGGTGCTGGTATTACATGACGGACAAATTGCCGAGCGCTACTACCTGACTGCCGAAGGGCGAAGGCAGGGCTACGTTGGTGATGAGGACTGCAATCGGCTGTTTGCATTTGAGACCTTACAGCGTGCGTCTCACATGTACGTCGTGTATCCTATACCTCCGGATGAAGGGCCAAAGATCCTTGATCTGGGCCCGGTGCTCGAGCAGTTTCGTGATCCCCGGACCGTTTCCCGACAGGTGCTTCGTGGGGCACAGCATCCGGAAGCAGGCGAGCTTGGTGCTATCGGCATTGAACGAATAGGTTCGGAGTATTATGTTGAGCTTCATGAACATGGGCGGGTGCTGGTTGTGCGGCCTCCGGCCGTGCGGTGAGCAGCGGCACATCCTGACATTGAGTCCCGAGCGTGACGGCGAAGGAGAACACACATGAATAAAATGAAGATTATGTTTGTATGCACCGGCAATATTTGCCGTAGCCCATTGGCACATGCCGTTTTGGAACACAAGGCTCGTGAGCGTGGGCTGTCGGACGCGCTTGAGGTTGAGTCGTCCGGGATACATAGTTATCACATTGGAGACAACGCCGACTCACGCATGCGACAGACAGCGAGAGATAGAGGCGTAACTTTAGATCACAAAGCTCGTCACCTCAGCAGGCAGGATCTCAACGAGTACGATCTTCTTCTTGCCATGGATCGTTCGCACTACCGCGAAATGGAACGAATGGCGGCTGGCGATCCGACTCTGGTGTCAAAGATACAGCTTTTCGGGTCTTACCTGGACTCTGATCAAGCTCCAGACATTCCCGACCCGTACTATGGAGGGCAGTCCGGCTTTGATCTTGTGTTTGAGATGGTTTCGGAGGGGTGCGACTCCCTTCTTGAAGGTCTATCAGACAGACCGAGCTAGGGGAACTGTATGTTGACCGGGATAGCTGACCCTGCAGAAGCTCTCAAGAAAGTCTTTGGGGACGCGCTCACGGCTTCCGCTGCGCAGAGTGTATCTGGTGGGAGCATTAGTCGCACCGGTGTAATTGAGCTCAGTGACGGACGCAAGGTCTTCATTAAACAAAACGGTGCCAGCCCACGCGGCATCTTAAGCGCCGAGGCCCAAGGGCTAGATGCATTAGGCGCTGCCGCCGGGCCGCGAGTTCCTGAGCCCTATGCGCTGTATGAGGGCGAACGGCATTCATACTTACTGATGGAGTACATCGAGTCAGGGCGGCAGAACTCAGAGTTTTGGGATACATTTGGCTCGGAAATGGCGGAGCTGCATCGTACAGCGCGTGGAGAGTCCTATGGCTTTTCATCTGACAACTTCATAGGCTCCACGCCTCAGCCAAATGCAGCTTCAGAGTCATGGATAGAGTTCTTCGGCGACCGCCGGTTACGCTTCCAGATTGAGCTGGCCGAAAAAAAAGGGCGTGCGGACCGGGAGCTGCGAAACGGAGTCGAGCAGATCATAGCCCGTTTGCCTGAACTGCTGCCGGAACCCGAACATCCTGCATTACTCCATGGCGACTTCTGGGGTGGCAACTTTCTTTGTGATACCAACGGAACTCCGGTAATTATAGATCCAGCGGTCTATTACGGACACCGAGAGGCCGACCTTGCAATGGCCGAATGTTTCGGCGGATTCTCGCCTCGCTTCTTTGCAGCCTACGATGAAGCCTACCCACTGCTGCCTGGTTATAGAGAGCGAGTTGACCTTTATAACCTCTACCATATGCTGAACCATCTCAATATCTTTGGATCCGGCTATGCAGGCTCGGTGAAGGGTATTGTTCGCCGCTACCGCAGTACTTAGTGGCGCTTGGGTTTAGCCAAGAAGGCGAGCGGGTTCGCGAGCCGCGCCGGGGTTTACGCTCCGCCAGTCGCTGGTTTCAAAGTGGAGCACCGCCAGCGCCGCTGTTTTCATGGGTAGTTCTCTACCACCAGCTTGTCCCAGAAACACCTCGACTGTCGGATTATGAGCAACAATCAGCACCCGGCTAATCTCAGGCGAGCATGTCTGGAGTAACTCAAAGTAATCATGTGAGTCGGCCGTGTAGAGCTCAGAGAAGAGTTCAATGTGGGGTGGAGCGGGCATTTCCGAGCTGCTGATCTCTGCGGTTCGGCGGGCCCTTAACGCATCTGAACAGAGAATTCGCTCCGGGACGAGTCCTAGTTCGACCAGTCGTTTGCCGACCTCACGTGCTGCTGTAATACCGGTTGGCGACAGGTCACGCTCGTGATCCTCTAATGGGCCGTGGGCAGGCTCGGCCTTTGCGTGGCGTAGTACGAGAACTTCCTTCATTCTGATATCACTCCTGTTGATTCTTTCATGGCGAACTGCTGCTATGAATCTCTGTCCCGCTGGCGTTGAAGCGGAGGTTTTCTACGTCTTTGAGCCACAGTTTCCGTGTGCCAGCACTCGAACCGTGTACCGGGCCGAGTATGCGGACATCGCTGTTGTGAACTCCGCAGAAGCCGAACACGTTCCGACTCCAGTAGCGTCTCAAGCTTTGGTGATCCACATCGGCATCCGCGTCAGTGGTAACCAGCACCAGCACCTGTTTGTGTTGCAACAATCCCACTCGGCTTTTGGGGCCTATGTCCTGCCCCCTATAGTCGTAGGCTATTCCAGCTCGGAACACCCGCTCGATCCATCCCTTGAGAATGGCCGGAGGCCCTCCCCACCAATCGGGGTGGACAACAATGATCAGCTGCGCTTCCTGCATGTCGTTGACCGCTGCTTGCACGGCGGTATCGAGGCTAAAACCGCGCCGGTACTCCTCTACGGAAAGAACCGGGTTAAATCCATCACGGTACAGGTCGTGCCGCCGCAGAACAAAGCCTGAGTGTGTCGCTGCCCGTGACGCACGGTCGGCAATGGCGGTGCAGAAACTGCGAGGCTCTGGGTGAGCCACCACTGTCAGGGCGACCGGCTGAGGATGCGTAATGAATCCAGGTGAGGTCTGCATAGAACTACATTGTACTCGAAATTGTTAGCCGAGACTACTTGCACGATAGTACATTCATGAGTAAGTTAATCAGGTATAGGAGAGCACTATGGTAACAAAGGGAGAGATACTAGACGCCTTGACCGGGGTGATAGACCCTGAGATAGGAATGAACATAGTCGATGTCGGGTTGGTGTACAGGGTGGAGCCGAGTGAGGACTCGGTAGAGATTGATTTCACACTCACCTCTCCGGGCTGCCCACTTGCGGACGTCATTGTTGAGGACATGAAGAAGCAGGTCGCAGAGAAAACAGGAATTACAGAGGTAAAAACCAACTTGGTGTGGAACCCGCCCTGGAGTATTGACTTCATGAGTGAGGAAGCCCGGCTGGAGTTGGGATACCCAGTCTAAGAGGCTGGATATCCGAGTCGAATAGGCCGGGAGTCTGGCTGACCCTAATCACGGAAGCTAAACGTGCTCAGCCTGAGTGCGAGTGCCTACTCAATCATATTTGATGCAAGGAGAAGATAATGGAGATTAAGATTGAAGGGCTTGAGGCCAAAATAGGAGATACACCAATCCTACGCGGCGTTGACCTCACTATGAAAAGCGGCGAGGTGCACGCCCTTATGGGCCCGAATGGTTCAGGAAAGAGCACCTTGTCAAATGTGGTGTTTGGGCATCCTTCATACGAGGTCACCGGTGGCCGCGTTCTTGTGGACGGAGAAGATATTCTGGAAATGGAGCCGCATGAGCGTGCTCGGCTGGGGCTTTTTCTGGCATTTCAGTACCCGGTTGAGATCTCTGGCGTAACGGTAGGAAGATTCCTCCGACGTGCGGTGGAGATTCGCTTTGAAGGCCAGAAAGAGGTGCGTACTAAAGGCTTTCTGAAAGACCTGCGTGAGGCTATGGACTTCATGGAGATTGACCAGCAGTTCATTAACCGCTACCTCAACGAGGGCTTCTCGGGTGGTGAGAAAAAACGCATGGAAATTCTCCAAATGCTCATGCTGCAACCACAGTTCTCCATACTGGATGAGACCGATTCAGGGCTCGATATTGACGCCCTTGCAGTGGTTGCACGGGGTGTGAACAAGATGCGAGATCATGACTTTGGTGCGCTGATCATTACCCATTACCAGCGTATTCTGGATCACATTAAGCCGGACTTTGTACACATCATGTACCAGGGACGCATTGTGACCTCTGGCGGGGGAGAGATTGTGACCGAGCTTGAGAAGCGCGGTTACGACTGGGTTCGTGCACAGTACGGCCAGGAGGAGGAAGTCCATGAGTAACGAGGCTCAAACGGTTCATATAGACGATTATAAGTTCGGGTTTCACTATCCGGACAACAGTGTTTTCAAGACCCGCAAGGGCCTTGATGAAGACGTGGTGAAGGCAATCTCAAGCCACAAGCAGGAACCGGACTGGATGCTGCAGTACCGGCTTCAGGCGCTCAAGGTCTTCCGTGAGAAACAGATGCCGAACTGGGGTGGTGATCTTAGCGATATCGATTTCGACGAGATATACTATTATGCTAAACCTTCTGAGGAACAGAGTCGGACCTGGGACGATGTCCCCGACGACATAAAAACGACCTTTGATCGCATAGGTATTCCCGAGGCTGAGCGTAAGTACTTGGCTGGGGTGGGTGCGCAGTACGACTCCGAGATGGTCTACCACAACATCCAAGAGAGTGTTGCCAAACTCGGGGTGTTGTTTACCGACCCAGAGACCGCGGTGCGGGAGCATCCTGAAATTGTAAAGAAGTATTTTGGCACGGTGATCCCCTACAGCGACAATAAGTTTGCGGCACTCAACTCGGCGGTCTGGTCCGGAGGGAGCTTTGTCTATATCCCCCCGGGTGTGAGGGTTGAGGTGCCGCTGCAGGCTTACTTCCGCATAAACAGCGAGAACTTTGGCCAGTTTGAACGTACCCTTATTATTGCGGACGAGGGCAGCTTTGTGCATTACGTTGAGGGTTGCACCGCTCCGGTCTACGCAACCGACTCATTGCACTCCGCGGTGGTAGAGATTATTGCCCTCCCTGGAAGTCGGGTGCGGTACACCACGATCCAGAACTGGTCGAGCGATGTCTATAACCTGGTCACCAAGCGGGCATTTGCGTATGAAAACGCAACCGTGGAGTGGGTCGACGGGAATATTGGCAGCAAACGGACAATGAAGTATCCATCGATCTGGCTCATGGGAGAGGGCGCTCACGGAGAGGTACTTTCCATTGCTTTCGCGGGCAAAGGGCAGGAACAGGATACCGGTGGTAAGGCCGTGCACTGCGCAAGTAACACGAGCTCGGTCATTACATCGAAGTCAATTAGCAAGGACGGCGGGACCGCGAGTTACCGCGGGCAGATTAAGATAGAGCCGGATCTTCACGACGTGAAGAGCCATGTTGTGTGTGACGCACTGCTGATTGATGAACACTCAATCAGCAACACCTACCCGTATATGGACATTCAGTCCGATGATGTCTCAATGGAGCATGAAGCGCGGGTATCCAAGATTAGCGAGGAGCAGCTCTTCTACCTCATGTCGCGTGGAATGGACGAGGCAGAGGCGTCAATGACTATTGTGAATGGCTTTCTGGATCCGTTGGTGAAACAGTTGCCGATGGAGTACGCGGTAGAGTTGAACCGCCTCATTGAACTGGAAATGGAAGGTTCGGTCGGCTGAATCATGGTCGGTTGCCCGCTATGCGGGCAGCTCTCCGACCGCACAAGAGGTAGATAACATATGAAGAACAACACAGTGGGCGAAGTTTTTACCGGTGTAGACGGGCTTGGAGACTATATAGCGAGTCTACCGGAGCCGGAATGGCTGCGAGAGACCCGGTTAGCGGCGCTCGAACGCTTTAGCGCTATGGACTGGCCCGACACCGCGGTGGAAGAGTGGCGCCGTTCGGATATATCGAGCTACGATTTCAACGCGTATAACATGCGAGGAGCAAAGCAGTCGGCGGCGGCCGACTCTGCGGACTCTCAGGTGGAGCCGGGTCTCGCAGGGCGAATCCGCTTTGAAGGGCCAGATGCGGTGGCTACCTCGCTGGACCCGGATCTTGCGTCACAGGGAGTGATCTTTGAGCCCTTGTCCGAGTTCGTGCTCCAGAACAGTGCTAACCACGGAGGCAGCATTAGCAAGGCTACGAGGGCGGTGCGAGACCTGATTATGGACTCGGTGCACAAGGCAGACAACAAGCTCAAGCTATGGCATTACGCAGGTTGGACTCATGGAGTTGTGCTGTACGTTCCTCGGTTCATGGAGATTAAAAACAGTTTTGTGCTGGATTTCCAGGAAAGCGGGGACTCGGTCATTACTGCACCCCAGATTTTTGTGGTGCTGGAGGAGGGCGCTCGGGTTGAGGTGATCCAAAGGGTGCACGGTGCTGATGAAGGAGAGGTGCTCCTGAATGAGTCGGTTGATATACACATTGGGGATGGGGCGGCCTGTCGTTATGTAGCGTTGCACAACCTGAACATTGACTCAAGCAGCTTTGGAACTACACTGGCTCGAATATCGCGCGACGGACATCTGCATCATGGTATAGCCGCATTTGGTTCCATGTTTACCAAGTATCGTATAGATGCCGAGCTCAATGGCCCGGGCTCAGATGTGCTGCTCGACGGGATCTACTACCCCGCCGAGGATCAACATGTGGATCTCCGAACGGTACAGACGCATTTCGCGCCGAAGTGTGCGAGTCACGCCTTGTATCGTGGAGCCATTCGAGATGAGGCGCATGGCGTGTATCAGGGTCTGATCTACGTAGGAGAAGAAGGTAGCGAGACCGATGCGTACCTGACGAACAACAACTTGCTGCTCAACGACGGAGCTCAGGCAGACTCAATTCCCTGTTTGCAGATCCACACCAACGATGTAAAGTGTAGTCACGGTTCGACAACCGGAAAGCTTAACCGTAACGAGGTCTTTTACCTTGCCTCACGCGGATTTTCGCCGGAGGAGGCGGAAGAAATTCTGCTACAGGGCTTCTTTGAGCCGATAGTTGCCCGGCTGCCGGAAGCGTTACAGGAAGAAATTCGCGATCTCATTGCAGCACGCTTCGTTCCGGTGGAGATTCTCTAAAGGCCCCTTTTATGGCATGCAACATAGGTGGACGCCGTGCTATGATCGGCGTCCACACCTCACGTCGGAGTTCAAAATGGCAAAGTGGATGCCGGTGGTCGAAGAGACCGCCTTCCGAAAGACCTATAAGTACGTACATCGCCGAAAAGAAATTGCGCTCTTCCGTCTTGAGGATGGGCTATATGCTATTGATAACTCATGTTCGCATGAGTACTCGCCACTGGTTGAGGGAATGGTTGTCCACGGTGATGTCTACTGTCCAAAACACGGATCAAGATTTGACATTCGCAGTGGCGCCGTGAAGGACTTCCCCGCAACTCGTCCGGTCAAGACCTATCCGGTCAAGATTGAGGACGGGATGGTGTACGTTAAGCTGTAGCCTGTCGGAGTCGCGGGCACCGTGATTACCACAGGCCCGCAACAGTTTTGCCCGGGCTGTACCTCGGCGCAAGCTTTCATGTACAATTATTGCATGCTGCATAGACAACCACCTTTCTCAGGCTTTGTAACTCCAGTTTATACATTGGGAAATCTGGGTCCTGCAGCCGAGGCCTTGCGCGCTGGTGGGCTGGTGGTATTTCCAACCGAGACGGTCTATGGCATAGGTGCCTCTGCTCTTCTGGATCACGCGGTAGCCAGGATATTTCAAGCGAAAGGCCGACCCCAGGATAATCCTCTTATTCTTCACATCCACTCAACCGCGCTGTTGGCTGACGCGGTGTCTTCTGTTCCTCGTTCGGCTGAGCTGTTGTTTGAGGCATTCTCTCCGGGGCCGCTCACCATAGTGCTGCCCAAGGCGAGACGAGTTTCCCCCTTGGTGACTGCCGGACTGCCGACGGTTGGAATACGAATTCCATCACATCCGGTCGCTCGCGAGTTTCTTGAGATGTGTAAGGTACCGGTCGCAGCACCCAGCGCGAACATCTCGGGCGAACCAAGTCCCACAAGTCTGGAAATGGCGCTTTCTGGCTTAGACGCCAAGGTAGACTGTGCGGTGGACGGTGGATTCTGTCAGCATGGGATAGAGTCCACTATTGTGCGCTGTAGCGATGATGAGGTGGTGCTGTTGCGGCCCGGAGCAATTACGCTTGAGATGATTGCGAGCTGTCTTGAAGAGGAACTGCCCGGGGTGCGTGTTCGAGTTCCGGCTGCTGAGGGGGGCGGGGATGTCGCACCGGCACGGCCAGAAGCGCCCGGCATGAGCTACCGCCATTACCAACCGCGTGCCGAGGTATGGGTTACCGAAAGGGTCGATGGGGCCCGCACGCGCAAGCGTTTTCATGGACGGCGATTTGGGGTAATTGCAATGAATAGACCCCCGGTTGGGGTGGGTCCAGCGACGCCGGTATACGTCATGAACTCGGCGGAAGAGTATGCGCATTTGTTGTATCGGAAACTCGTTTGGTTTGACGATCAGGGATGTGAGGTCATTATTGCAGAGTTGCCCCCACCACATGGGGTAGGACTCGCCGTTCGTGACCGGCTCCAACGCGCTGCAGGCGGGCAGGAGTTATAGGTGGGTCGTTCTACTCAGTATCGTCAGTGTCGGTAATGAAACTGGAGAGCTACAACAGGCGCGCATGAAAGACCGGCTCATCGGCCACATCAAGTTCACTCAGTACAACCTTGTAGAGGCCATTAACCTTGAGGTGCTCACCAGTTCCACTCAGAGTAACTGGGACATAGCGCTGGCCGTAGCCGCTGGCAGCACCGCCGGGGACCACTCGTTCTATGAGAACCTCTTCCTCTCGGCCCAGGAGTGAGCGACGATACCGCAGCTTCGCGGCCGCGCTCGCTCTCCGCATGGTGTTGGCTCGTTCGGCTTTCACTGACTCAGGAACATGCCCATCCATGCGTGCTGCGCGAGTGCGACTTCGTGACGAGTACGGGAAGGTGTGCACGTGACCAAATTCAAGCTCTTGCACCGTATCAAGGCTGTCTTGAAAATCCGCCTCGGTCTCGCCAGGAAAACCAACAATGATATCAGTGGTAAAGTGAAAGTCTGGCACTTTGGCCCTAATGGCCTCAAGCGCCCGGGTGAACTCCGCGCGGGTGTACCCCCGGTTCATGAGGGAGAGGATCCGATCCGAGCCACTCTGCAGGCAGAGATGCAGGTGGGGCATGAATCGGGGGTGGCGTATCATGTCCAGCAGGGGCTCGGTGAGGAGCTCGGGCTCAAGCGAGGACAGCCGCAGACGGAACTCACCAGGCAGCTCCAGAAGTTGACGCAATAAACTGGGAAAGTCTGTGTCGCCATCATGATAGCGGCTCATGTTGATTCCGGTCAGAACGATCTCGCGGTACCCACGATCAATGGTGCTGCGCACGGCGTCACAGACCTCCGTAGCGGGTCGGCTCAGCGCACGGCCCCGTACCACGGGAATAATGCAGTAACTGCAACCGGTATTGCAGCCGTCCTGTATCTTCACGGTGCCGCGCGTCCGGAACACTGGTGACGGTGTGTCAAAGTTAAACGGAGCCGGGGTGTGGCGTTCGGGTATGACAATTTCCCCGCGCAGATGAGCTTCAACAATTTCTATCGCTGAGCTCTTGCGACGATTATCTAACATGTAGAGGCCGGGCACCTCGCGGTAGACATCAGGCGAGGCTTCTACAAAGCAGCCGGTGACCACCACAACCGCTGCTGGCAGAGCCTGCAGATTGAGCCCGGG
>SLAA01000134.1 GCA_007127105.1 Spirochaetales bacterium
ACACCGCGTGAGTCTTCATGCAGCAGGGCTATACTGTTGGAGGTGACTCCGGTCGGATCTTCCGGATCGTAGAGGTACCGTGTGAAGTCCTCACTGTCACGGCGAAAGCGGTTCAGGCCTCCGTTCGTAGCGACCCAGATCTCGCCCTGGGAGTCCTGCAGCATATGATAGATCAAGTCATTGCTGAGGCTCTGGGCTTCGTTCGGGTCATGGCTGTAGGTGCGTACCTCACCGTTGGGCAGTAGGCGGTAGACGCCTGCGTCATAGGTACCCACCCAGAGTGAACCGTCCTGTGCGCGGAGAATACCATACACAATGGGCGCCAGGGGCCGAACTTCGGAGAATACATCCCAGGCAGACTCAAAGCGTTCCTCGCCCGGGAAAAAACGGTCAAGTCCGGCATTGGTTGCCACCAGCAGGTAGTCCTGGCTGTCCCGCAGGAGCATAGAAACGTTGTCGTTGCTTATTGAGTTTGGGTCATCCGGATCATGCGTGTAGACCCTTATGGTTCCGGTCTCAGGATCGCGGCGGTGGAGTCCAGCTTCCTGTACGCCGATGTAGAGTTCGCTGCTTGGTTCGTCGTAGTAAAGAGTCTGAGCCCTCCCGGTGCTGAGGCGCTGGTGCTCTGGAAGGTCCGGGTGAATGAAGCGGTAGTCAATGCGCGAGCGGTCAAGGCGGCTGATCCCGTTTCCGTTGGTGCCAATCCAGATAATGCCAGCACGGTCCTCATACAGTGAGTACACGACGTCATGGCTTATGCTGAATGGGTCGTCCTGGTTATGCTGGTATCGGGTTATGCTGCTGCTCTCCGGTTCTATCACGACAAGGCCCCCGCCCCAGGTGGCGACATACACCAAGCCGTCCGAGGCTGGCAGCACCTGGTAGACGCGGTTATCTGGCAGGTCAAATGCCTTCATGCTGTCAAGGTCAGCCGAGATTCGGGCCACGCCGCCGTCCCACATGCCAATCCACAGGTCTCCGTTCTCGGCCTCGGCAATGTCCATAACGTAGGAGTGTGGCAGGGTTAGTTCACTCAATAGTGCATTGTCAAGCTCTCCAGCACCGCCTCCGGCTCGCCGGTCTTCGGCTACGGGGTAGGGTAAGGCGCCAGGGATTGTGACAAACCCAACCTCACCTGCGGAGTCTTCCCGCACAAGCGAGAGTCCACCAAGGCTTCCGGCCCACAGCCGTCCGCGCGAGTCAAGGTGTAGCGCTCTCACGGTATGGTGCGGTATGGCAGTGGCGCTCTCCGCATCTGGGAGAAAACGGGTGAAGGAGTTTGAGGGGCCCTCGGACTCAAGTCGATGCAGGCCGTTGAGGGTTCCTACCCACAGCCGTCCGGCCGCATCATGGGCAATTGAGACGACTATATCGTTGTTAAGTGAATGTGCATTGTCGGGTTCATGCCGCATGCGTTCGGTAATGGCGAGCCTATTGGTATCCAGTTTGTTAATTCCGCCATAGGTGCCGACCCAGATCTCCCCATCCGGCCCATAGTAGAGAGTCTGCACTAACTGGTGGGAGAGGCTTGCCGGGTCAAATGGCTCGCTTCCAAAAAGCATCATGTCGTAGCCGTCGTATCGGTGGAGGCCGCCTTGGGAACCAAACCACAAGAACCCGTCCTTGTCTTGCAAAATAGAAGAGATAGAGGAGTTGACGAGGCCTTCCCGATATGAAAGATGGTCAAAGATAACCTGTGCACCGAGTAATGGTGCCTGGACGGCGGATAGACACGTGAGTAGCAGGACCGCGCCAAGCACCGCCCAGGGAGAAGCCGGGCGGGGCCGGGAGCCAAATGATTGTACCAAGGACGAACCCTATGCAGCGCGAAATGCCCATCCGCTCAGAGCGGTGGAGAAAGTTTAAAAGACTAGACTACACCGGGTAATGGAGAGATGCAATCTATTCCTGTAAGTTATTGAAGGAACGGTTAAACAATGACCCGGCCGAGGCTATCCGAGACGAAACCCACCGACATCACCAAGCCAGGGGCGCAACAGGCTGAGTCCCCGGCCTTTCTGCGCGAACAGCTCATTACCTACCTCGGCAACAAACGTGCCTTGCTCGAGTTTATCGGTGAGGGGGTAGCGTTGGTCAAGCAACGGCTTGCCAGGCATCGTATTCGCGTGCTGGACCTGTTCGCAGGCTCAGGTGTTGTGTCCAGATTTCTTAAACAACATGCTGAACTCCTTATTTGCAACGACTTTGAGCAGTATGCCGAGGTCATAAACCGTTGTTATCTCAGCAACGCTTCTGAGGTGCACCTGCCGGAGTTGCAGGAGATCTACGCCGGGATCACCGCTCGGCTCAGGGATGCCGAACTGCAACCTGGTATCATCGCCCAGAACTACGCGCCGTTTGATGACACCAACATCCAGCCAGGGGAGCGTGTGTTCTACACCACCCGCAATGCCGCCTACCTTGACACGGCTCGCCACCTCATAGACACGGTACCCGAGGAGCTGCGCCCATTTCTTTTGGCCCCCCTGCTCTCAGAGGCCTCGGTGCATGCCAACACCTCCGGAGTGTTTAAGGGGTTCTACAAGGATGCAGGTACCGGACTGGGCCGTTTTGGCGGAAGCAACGGTGACGCCCTCAGTCGCATAACCGCAGACATTGAGCTGCCTTTTCCGATATGGAGTGCTTTTGAGTGTGCGGTCGATGTACGTAGACAGGATGCCGCAGAAGCCGCACGCGACATAGCTCGCGAGCATGGCTCCCTTGATCTCGTGTACCTTGACCCACCCTATAACCAGCACCCTTACGGGTCCAACTACTTTCTGCTGAACGTGTTGGTGAACAACCGTTTGCCAGCTGCTATCAGTCCGGTCTCAGGGATACCCACCGACTGGCAGCGTTCGGAGTTCAACAGTCGTGGCCGTGCCATGAAGGCGTTCGCCCAGGTTGTTGAGGCCCTGGATACGCGCTTTCTGCTTGTCTCGTTTAACTCCGAGGGTTTTATCTCGCGTGAGGACATGGTCACGTACCTGTCTACCGTTGGGCGGCTTGAGGTGCTTGAGTCCCGGTACAATACCTTCCGCGGAAGTCGCAATCTTCGTGGTCGCAACATTCACCTGACCGAGTATCTGTACCTGGTAGAGTGCACCTGAGGCGTGTCGCGGCGTGCTGTGGTGTGCTGTGG
>SLAA01000179.1 GCA_007127105.1 Spirochaetales bacterium
CTTGCTGGTCCATGCTGAGATAGCGGATCGTTTTCTTCCCGAGCTCGCGACGACGCTCTCCGAGCAGGGCGTGCGACTCCGTGGCTGCAAGATCACCCAGAAGTATCTGCCCGGCATTGAACACGCTACCGAGGTCGACTGGCAGACTGAGTACCTCGACTATATTCTCGCAGTGCGGGTGGTCGACGGCCTGGATGCCGCGGTTGCCCACATTAACCAGTACGGCTCCGGGCACACCGACGCCATTGTGACAACCCACGCCGAGACCGCAGAGCTTTTCATGGATCTTGTGGACTCGGCAAGCGTCATGTGGAACTGCTCTACCCGCTTTGCTGACGGCTTCAGGTACGGTCTCGGCGCCGAGGTCGGAATCAGCACCGTCAAGGTGCATGCTCGCGGCCCGGTTGGGCTGGAAGGGCTGTGCACCTATAAGTGGCGATTGCGCGGGGCTGGCCACGTTGTGTCCGACTACAGCGGCCCAAATGCGCGTCCCTTCACGCATCGAACAATGGCTCCAGAAGCCAACACAACCTAAGCCTTATGCGAGAGTTCTCCTCGGTGCAGCGAGTTGTGGTCAAGATCGGTACCAACGTTCTGCGTTCTGCGAGCGGTGGTATCGACACCGCATATATTCGCAGTATTGCTGAACAGGTCTGCACGCTCGTCAAGGCTGGAAAGCAGGTGGTGATCGTTACTTCCGGTGCTATCGGTATGGGTGCCTCCGAGCTTGGGATCGGGGGGCGTATCGAAGGCGTGAAACTGCGCCAGGCCTGCGCAGCGGTGGGGCAGCCCATCCTCATGAACACCTACAAAGAAGCCTTCTCTCGGCACAACACCAGTGTTGCTCAGGTCTTGCTTACTCGTGAGGTCCTTGATAACCGCACAAGCTATTTGAATCTGAGAAACGCAATTGAGACCCTGCTGTCCTTGGGTGTTGTCCCGGTCGTCAATGAAAATGACTGTGTATCAACGGCCGAGATCGGCACCACCTTTGGCGACAACGATCGCCTCTCGGCGCTGGTGGCGAGCAAGGTGGACGCCGAGGTTCTCATTCTTCTCAGCGACATTGACGCACTCTACGATAGTGACCCGCGCACAACCAGTGGCGCACTCCCTATTCGAACCGTCCCACAGATCTCCGATGAGGTGCTGGCGGCTGCCGGTTCCGCCGGGAGTCGCTTTGGACGTGGGGGCATGCAGAGCAAACTCGCCGCAGCGCTGGTCGCTGAGAATGCAGGATGCCCCATGCTGCTGGCGCATGGCCGTGAGCCGCGTGTTCTGTCTCGTCTCCTTGCCGGCGAGGAGATAGGTACTGTGTTTCTTGCCAAGCGTCGTCTTGGAAATCGTGTCCGGTGGATCCTGAACAGTGAGCCCCAGGGACGAGTCACTATAGATGACGGTGCATTGGCCGCAATACGCAGCAAGAAGAGTCTTCTGCCAACCGGTATCGTGCGGGTTGAAGGAGTGTTTCCGGCAGGGGCCGTGGTGAATCTGAATGATTGTGGCAAGATCGTCAGCTCCATGAGTAGTTATGAACTTGCTGCGCTTGCTGGTAAACACAGCCGCGAAATAGAGAAGCTGCTGGGGGGCGGTCGTAAGGAGTTTATCGCACGGCCTGAAGACATGGTGTTTTTTGATGAAGAATCTGAAAATTCTCATTAACCGTATGCCTCTCTCAGCCTTGATCGGCGTAAACCCCGGCGAAACCGATCAAGCGCAACCCCTTGAGCTTGATATTGAGATTGAGCTTGACCCGTCCTCGGTGTACTCCTCGGTTTCTGATGGGCGAGGGGCTTCGCTGGATAGGACCGTCGACTACGCCAAGCTCGCGGCGTCGGTGCGTGGCTATGTTGAGGCCGAGGGCCGGGTCTTCGACCTGCTTGAGGAGCTCACAGCCGATCTATTTCTCCTCGTCTCACATGCAGCGCCCCAGGCGCGTCGCATCTGTGTGGGCGTTTCGAAGCCGCAGGCACTTGGTGGCGCCGGAACTCCTATGGTGCTTCTTGATGGCCCTCCAGAATGACGCCCCCAGGGAGCCTGTCTCCGAGCGAGCATTTCGAGCGTCTTACGAAGTGCCGGAGCTTTATAACGTATCCGTACTCGAATATTGTGAAAACTTTCATAAAAAGAGAAAAATTGCCTTGCGGGATCGGTAAATGTGTGTCATATTACCGGTGATTATTAGCAATAAGGAGACTATATATGGCTTATTCTGTTAACGATGCTTGCATCAACTGTGGCGCATGTGATCCGGAATGTCCGGTTGACGCAATTTCCGAGGCCAATGGCGTACGTGTCATTGATCCCATGACCTGCACCAGCTGCGGCGCGTGCCTTGACGTATGCCCCACCGACGCAATTGACGTTGGCTAAGCAGTTTTAGTTCTGCAAGAATCCCCCACGCCAAGGTGCGACCCCTCTATGGTCGCACCGAGGAGTGGGTTTTTTTTGTCGCGGCGAACTACCGCCCGGCGCACCCAGTCCCGCCCGGCCCTACCCGTTCTGACGAGTCTCCACCTGTAGCGATCTTAAGCCTGTTGATATTCCTCCAGAAAAATGCTACAAGAAAACTATCAGTACAAGAACCCAAACAGCTTCGGTGTTCTTAACATCGATGGCGTGATAGGAGAATAGTATGGCAGCTGGAAAAGTTTCAAAGAACGCACGCCGTGAGGGCGCCCGCGAGCTAACGAGTCGCTGGGGCGGAAAGATTATTATGAAGTCGGTTTTCGAGAACGGTCGAATGAAGCATTTTGCTGTTTGTGAGAAGTCGGGCAATCAGGCACGTCGTCCCAAGGATCTCATGTAACTACGGGAAAGGCGGGGCTGAGGCCCCGTCACCGAGTTACCATGAGCCACGTCAATGATACTCTCAGGAAAACGCATCGCAGAAGGACTCGGATCAAAGATCATCATTGACCCGTATGTTCCGAGCCAGCTCAATCCCAACAGTTACAACTTGCGGCTCCACAATGAGCTCCGAGTTTATGACTCGAACGAGCTCGACATGCGTGTAGAGAATACCTCGCGGAGCATCTCAATCCCGCCGGAGGGGCTTCTCCTCAAACCAAACACGCTGTATCTGGGGCGCACCGTCGAGTACACCGAGACTCATGACTACGTTCCTATGCTGGAAGGGCGTTCTTCAATTGGTCGACTCGGGCTGTTTGTACACATTACTGCTGGTTTCGGTGATGTTGGATTCTGTGGGTACTGGACGCTCGAAATCTTCTGCGTCCAACCAATACGGATATACGCTGGTGTAGAGATCTGCCAGGTCTTCTACCATACAATTGACGGTGACTACGTTACCTACCGCAGCGGCAAGTACCAGAACAACTCTGGCATTCAACACAGCCTTCTTTTTCGCGAGTTCGAGTAGTCGTCCGCTACCGCGATACTGGCGGGGTCTCGTCCAGGACCAGCCTCCCAGCCTCCACTCTATTGAAGAAGCAGCTCCGTCGGCCGGTATGACAGGCGCTTCCGCCCTGTTGTTCCACTATCATGAGAACAGCGTCCTGGTCACAGTCTAAACGGATCTCAAGAATTCGCTGCACGTTTCCTGAACTTTCGCCCTTTTTCCACAGACGCCCACGTGAACGACTGTGATAGTGGGCAAGGCCGGTCCGGAGCGAGGCATCCCAGGCTTCTTGGTCTTGGAATCCCAGCATCAACACCTCTCCGGTTGCTGCGTCCTGTGCAATGGCGGCAACCAGGCCGTTTAGCTTAGAGAAGTCCGGGGCCTGTGTTCTATCCGCATTCATACTGTTTGGTTCAACCGAGCTCATGAGAGATCCTCTTCCGACTCTATCTGGTTCGCTATGTCGCTCTGCAGTTCGTCAATGGACTTCGGAACCCACCGATCGCCTGAGCGCTTCATGCCATAGCTGTGCTCCAGGTTCCAGTGGAGTCCGGCGTTCAGTTTCTGCGCGGTACCAAGCAGGTCCTTGGAGGGATCCGCCGAGCGAGGGTAGTCGGGATGATCCAGTGAAATACCGCTGGTCATGAGTGTTTCGAGCAGCAGCTTTGCCGCCAAGAAACGTCGGTACTTGTCCACTCCAAACACCAAAGGCCTATCGAGTAACCCGAGCACTTCCCAGGTGACCTGCTCCGCCTGTGCATAACGACCGGCATCCTTGTCCTGATCACTTATTCGCATGGGCAGGTTATCTACAATGGAGTCGATGTTGTGAGCGAGATAGTTCAAGTTAAACAGGCCGGTGGCGCAGTTAAAAAGTATGGCCTTTCCCTCGGCCTCGGCACGCGCAACCTCGTCCGGGCTGACTGCCGGGCCTATATCGGCGCAGTTCAGTCTGCCGCGGTCGTCGCGCACCAGAATCCCCCCTTTTACGTCGACCGATGTGCGGAAAGAGAAGTCAAAGGCTGCCTGGCGGCCAGTAAGAGCGGTGTACGCAATGGTAGCCGGGTCCACCGTTGCGCCAAGGTTATCGACGTTTGACAGATAAGCCAGCCGCTTGCCGTCCGCGCGCAACTCCCGGTAGATATCCGCGAGCACACTGAAGTTCTGGCCATGGCCACCCGGGAGTCCCAAGGGCTCGTTGGGTCGCCCATGAGCAGACTCAAACACGCGGCGGGGAGTACCGTCCTCGGTGTGGGTCAGCGCAGCAAGCATCGGCTGCACGCCGGTGGCGGCGGCGGTAATGTCAATGCCGGTCTCCCTGATAAGTTTCTCCAAGAGCGGACTGTTCTTAAAGCTCTTATATGCGGCGGCGATCTCAGCATCGTTATGAACGCTGGTCATCTGGAAGAAGGGCTCCAGAGGTTCTGATGGAGGCTCTACCGGCTGCCGGATTTGATGCTCCATGGCGCGAATGAGTAGTCCGCGCATCTTCAGTTCAAGAAAGGTGGGGCCTTCGGTTCCGTCGGGTTGCACAAAAGCTGGAGTTAGTCCCTTTGCTTTGCCGCGACAACGGTCGGCCATAGGCTCAAACACCGGCGCCAGAAGCTCGTAGAGGTGTTCGCTCAGGCCACGGTTCTTCTTCTCATCGGCATAGCTTGTTGCCGAGCCGCCGTTGAGAACACCAAAAGCGGTGCGTGGATACAAGGCAGTGCCAAGTCGCTTCAGAGCCTCATGTGAGAACTCAAGTTCGTCACCGTCACGCCGGGCCGATGCAACTGGGTCTATCTCCGGGGCGATTTCGGACCAGTGCTTGGTTAACTCTTGTTCGGCCATACGTAGGGTTAGCCTGCCCGAGGTGCTCACCACCTCGTTTCCGTCCAGTTCCGGGATCTCTTTGACTACCACTGGCTGGACATTGTTATAGGCACCGTCATTCAGTGCCTTCAAGATATGCTCGGTGCGGTGAATGTCAATTCCAAGTTCCTGCATTCTGTTACGTAGTTCCTGGTTCATGAAACCTCGCTCCTTGATCGTTTAGGGCTGAGAAACGGCCTTCGGTTGCGACATCCCGCCCGGTAGCATTATGCGCTTGAGCCGCTTAGCATGTGGCGCGCAGCATGCGCTGCGCCGAGTAGCGATATTTGATAGTCAAGAATGATGTACAGCGGCGTAGCAAGAAGCTCCCGGCGCAGGTTGCCCGAGTATCCTGCCAGGTAGGCCTCAACAAACTCCGGCGAGCTCGTGAGCCCTGCAGCGTTCTTTGCTGCTATTCCACCAGCAAGAAACACACCGTAACTCGGGAGGAACTGCAAAGCTGCGGCGCCGCACTGACGCCCATACAACGCAAAAAACAGGCTCATGGCCGCCCTGCAACCAGCATCGGCCGCCTCCCCAACCGAGGCCGCCGCAATCGCCTCAGGTTGCTCATTATGCGGGAGCTCTCCTATTCGCAGTGATAGTTCATTCGTCGGAGCCCGGCCGCTGGAGGTAATGAAGCGGTAGATCCTCGGGATGGAAGGCCCGGACAAGGCGTGTTCCCGGTCAGGAAAGCGCCCCAGTTCATGGCGCAGGTGGCTCGCAAGCTCAGAACTCTGCTCATCCCAGGGCGCGAAATCAAGGTGTCCACCCTCCGAGGCAAATACCTTCAAGTCCGGCGGTACCCAGGACAGATAACCCATCCCCAGGCCCGTACCGGCACCGATTACGGCCGCGACTCCGTGCTTGGCTTCGGTGTTCTCCTGAGGGTCGAGCGTGAGGTGAATCCTTCGAACCTGTTGGGAATCATTCAGATCAAGCAACGGCACACCATAACAAATGGCTTCGAAGTCGTTCATAATTGTGCAGGGAATCTTTAGAATATTCTCAACTTCATGGGTGCTTACGGTATAGGGGAGATTGGTCGGAGTACACACTCCGGCAGCTACCGGTCCAGCGGCACTGACGCAGCATGCTCCGACACTGGCCATGAGTTCTCGTTCATTGTCAAAATGACGGAGTGCTGTGAGGAGTGCAGCGGCAAAGCTGTCTTGCTGAGCGGATGGCAAGACGACTCGGCTCAGTACTTCATACCTTGCTCCGGCAGTCTCCACAATCGCAAAACTCGCATTTGTACCGCCAAGATCAATGGCAAGCACTCTGAGTACGCTCGATTCATCTGGCAGACCTGGCCTGCTGCCCTGTTCATTCATCCGTGCCTTCCTTTCCACTGTTCCCACCGTGCTTCGTATATACCAAGGGGACAAGGAAAGATCAAGGAAGCACTGAGCATCCTTATGCGACCCTGGCCATGGGTGTGTGTGAGTTTCGTTGCTATGATCATCGGCTGACGGGAAAATAGGCACGTATTCCATTTTGTCCTTGATAATGCGCAGCGTATCCAGTAGCATTTCCTCAGCTGCAGGAGAGTAATTGTGGAATCCACGGAAAAATACCGACTGATTACGCGGAGCGACTTCGACGGCTTGGTGTGCGCCGTTCTTTTTCGCGCACTAGACATGATCGACGAGATCAAATTTGTCCATCCCAAGGACATGCAGGACGGCTTGGTCGCCCTGAGCAACCGCGACATAACCGCCAATTTGCCATACGTCGAGGGGGTTGCGCTCTGTTTTGACCACCATTCATCTGAGTCTGGGCGGTCAGGTGAGCACGCGAACCACGTCATTGACCCAAACGCACCATCGGCTGCGCGCGTAATCTACCAGCACTTCGGCGGCGCGGAGAGGTTCTCCGATATTTCTGAGGAAATGATGCAAGCCGTCGACAAAGGAGACAGTGCCAACTTCACCATGGATGAGGTGCTCTACCCCGAACGCTGGAACCTGCTGAACTTTATCATGGACGCCCGCACCGGTCTCGGGCGTTTCAAGAATTTTCGGATCTCCAACTACCAACTCATGATGGACCTCATTGAGTACTGCCGTGATTATAGCATTGAGGAGATCCTGGCGCTTGACGACGTCAAAGAACGCGTCAAATTATATTTCGAGCACGAGGCGATGTTTAAGGAGCAGTTGCGTAAATGCTCCCGGGTAGAGGGGAACGTCCTGGTTGTTGACACGAGAGGGCAGGATCCCATCTACGCTGGCAATCGTTTTATTAAGTACGCACTCTTTCCATCGACCAACATATCAGTTCAGGTAATCTGGGGGTTTAGACATCAGAACACCGTTTTCACCATCGGCAAGAGCATTTTTGACAAGTCTTCCAAGGTCAATGTTGGAGAGCTCATGCTCAAGTATGACGGAGGGGGGCATCATGCCGCAGGTACCTGTCAGGTGCCGAACGAAGACGCTGAGCGTGTGCTCGGTGAGCTCGTAGAGTCACTAAAGGATTAACTGCCTGCAGTATGTGAAGGCGCACATTGCCCAGCCTCTTTTTCACGCTCTCTGACCCATGATGTTGACGGTACATGGGCCTTCCACTATTATCGGAGACATACTTCACCCGACCGATCCTCAGAGGCTGCGCAAGCGAGGGAGTACGTTATATGGATAAAATAGGTATTTTCTATGGTTCAACCACTGGAAACACCCGCGATGTTACGCGAATCCTCTACGAGGCCCTGGGGAAGAACCAGGCAGAGATGCATGATATTCGCGAAACGACCGCTCTTGACATGGCGGCCTATGAGAAGATCATATTTGCCGTCTCCACCTGGGGGACGGGCGATCTGCAGGACGATTGGGAGGAGTTCTTTCCTAACCTCAACAGTATAGACTTCACTGGCAAAACGGTAGCAATTATGGCTCTGGGAGATCAGCACAACTACCCGGACACCTTTGTGAACTGTATGCTGCTGCTTGCGGAAAAGGCGACCGAACGTGGGGGACGCATAGTCGGAGAGACATCGACCGAAGGATATGAGTTTTCAGCCTCAATGGCGGTTCGAAACAAAAAATTCCTCGGACTGGTGATTGATGAAGACAACCAGGCAAACATGACGACCGCCAGAATCCATGACTGGGTACAGGCAATTAAAAAGGCTTTCCAATAACCTTAGCATTTATCGTGCCGTACTGCTTGACCTAAGCACCTAATTCTGTTAACGTTGCGCCCACGTGCAATTACTTGCCCTTGTAGCTCAGTGGTAGAGCACATCCATGGTAAGGATGGGGTCATCGGTTCAAATCCGATCGAGGGCTATGCGCCATAGGCGTAATTATACGAGTAATAGTTGTGCAGCAGCTCACCGACGTTGACGTAGGTATGGTGTCTTGGCTATACTACACGTTCCGCGTGTGACGGTAGGGAGTAAGGAATGGCTAAAGCGAAGGGCAAAGTTGTAGAAATCATCGCCCTGCAGTGTGAAAGCTGTAAGAGAAAGAACTACAGCACAAAGAAGAACAAGCGGAATATGCAGGGTAAACTGGAGCTGAAGAAGTACTGCTCCTTCGAGCGCAAGCACACCCTTCATAAGGAAGCGAAAGTTAAGTAGATAAATGGTGTTAGGCGGCTCGGTCGCTCAGCACTTTTTAGGCCAGTAGCTCCAACGGCTAGAGCGCCGGTCTCCAAAACCGGATGTTGTAGGTTCGAATCCTACCTGGCCTGTTTGTCCCTCAGGAATTGCCTTCCAATTGTTGCGTGTCTGCTCGTCGCCGGCTGCATCGCCGAAAAGGGGTGGGAATGAAGAAGATCATCACGTTTATCAAAGATAGCCATGCCGAGCTCAGAAAGGTTGTGTGGCCTAGCCGTGACGAAGTGCGGTCTAATACCAAGCTTGTCTTGATTTCGGTTGCAATATTTGCAATTGTTCTCGGTTTGGTCGACTTTCTCCTTCTTGCGGCTGTAGACTTCATTTTTTAACAACCGTTTCCTCAGGTCGCCGTCAGGGCGTCTCGAGTGCTGCAAAGGATCGCGATATGGCTAAAGGCTGGTACGTACTCCATACCTACTCCGGTTACGAGAACAAGATAGAGAAGACACTCCGCATCATGATGGAAGATGGGCGTATCGGAGAGGCCTTGACGGATATCAAGGTGCCCTCAGAGCAGGTAGTTGAGGTTCGTGGCGGCAAGAAGCGCGTCACAACTAAGAAGTTTCTTCCTGGCTACATCCTTCTGGAGATGGACCTTCCGGATATCGGCTGGAAAATGGTGTGTTCCGAGATCAAGAAGGTGAATGGCGTTACCGGGTTTGTCGGTGCCGCGCCAGGCGCAAAGCCTCAGCCCATTTCGGGTGAAGAGGCACGGGAGATACTCCAAAAGACCGGAGAGATCAAGGGTGACAAGCAGTTAAAGCCCAAAGAAACCTACGTCATTGGCGAGACCGTTCGTATTGTCGGTGGCCCGTTCCAGACATTCACCGGTGAGGTGGAAGAGGTAAACGTAGAGAAGGGTAAGCTGCGGGTGATGGTGCCAATTTTTGGGCGATCCACCCCGGTAGAGGTCGACTTCGCCCAAGTAGAAAGAATCTGATTATAGCATCCGGGCCTTGGTCCGGATGTTGTGTTTCAATGGTCGGCAACGTTGTTGGCGGCGGATGGGAGTCGGGTGTGAGTTGCCTCATGCTCGGCGTCAATACCACGAACGGAGAATACACATGGCAAAGAAAAAGGTTGCAGCCATAATTAAGCTGCAAGTCCCTGCAGGAAAGGCCACACCGGCGCCACCTGTCGGGCCAGCGCTCGGTCCTCATGGCGTGAGCGCGCCACAATTCGTGCAGCAGTTCAATGATGTCACGAAGAACCTGGAGGCCGGTCTTACGATTCCGGTTGTGATCACGGTCTACGCTGACCGGAGCTTCACCTTCATAACGAAGACTCCCCCTGCAGCTGTGCTCATCAAGAAGGCTCTCAAGAAAGAGAGTGGATCTGCTGAGCCTCACAAGGTCAAGGTTGGCAAGCTTACCAAGGCACAGGTTCAGGAAATCGCTGAACTGAAAATGCCGGACTTGAATGCAAATGACATGGCCGGTGCAATGAAGATCATTGCTGGCACCGCCCGAAGCATGGGCGTAGAGGTGGAGGCGTAGTATGAAACGCGGAAAGAATTACCGAAAGGCAATTGAAAGCGTTGAACGGACGCGTACCTACGAGCCGCAGGAAGCAGTAGATCTGGTAAAAGAGCTGGCGTTTGCGAAGTTTGACGAGACTATCGAACTCTCCATGCGCTTGAATCTCAAGAAGAGCGCCTCGGTGCGTGACACACTCGTGCTGCCGCATCAGTTTCGTACCGAGAAGAAGATTCTTGTGTTTGCGAAAGGTGACAAGGCAAAGGAAGCCGAGGAGGCCGGTGCGGCCTATGTCGGCGACGATGACTTGATTGAGAAAATCAAGGGTGGCTGGCTGGATTTCGATGTTGCGGTGGCGACACCGGACATGATGAAGGATGTCGGCCGGCTTGGGCCAATTCTTGGTCGTCGTGGCCTTATGCCGAATCCCAAGACACAAACGGTTACCTTTGAGATTAAGGAAGCTCTTGAGGAGCTCCGAAAGGGGCGGGTTGAGTTTCGTTCCGACAAGACCGGGGTCTTGCACCTCGCGGTCGGTAAGGTTTCCATGGAAAGCGACAAAGTTCTTGAGAACATCCGAGAGGTTGTTTCCGAGGTGAAAAAGCGACGCCCAGCCGACACCAAGGGTGAATTTGTTCGCAGCATAGCGGTGTCGTCCACCATGGGCCCCGGTGTCAGAGTTGTTGACCCGGTTGAGTCCAGGGCGAAGTGAGGATAGCGAAATGGCTGAGTTCACAACAGAGTACGTAACAAAGATTAATCAAGACAAGGTGGACAGCGTAGACTATGTAAAGTCGCGGTTCGCTGACTCTCCTGACCTCGTGTTTACCGACTACCGTGGCCTGACGGTAGGGCAGATCACCGATTTGCGTGGAAAGCTGCGCGAAAAAGGTGCCGACTACCGTGTAATGAAGAACAAGCGGGTGCGCATTGCGCTGCAGCAGCTTGAGTTGCCCGACGCGTCGGAGTATCTCGTAGGCCCGACCGCGGTTGCCATCTCGCGCAAGGAGAGTGGCCCGGTGGTGAAGGAGCTCATCGCTCTTGGTAAGGATATGCCGCTGGCGCTTAAGGGTGCAATCATCGACGGGCGTATCTTCACCGCTGCTCAGGTTGCCGAGTTCTCGAAACTTCCAACTCGTGACGAGCTCCTCGCAAAGCTCATGGGTACCATGAAGGCGCCTGTGCAGAATCTTGCGCTTGTTCTCAACGCGGTGCCTCAGAAGCTGGTAAGGACTCTCGCGGCCGTTGCGGAGCAAAAGCAGGCCGGTTGATCCCCTCTACTGGGGTTCGACAGAGGGCGGCGAAGAATACTGAAACGTTGAGGTGCTGATTGGCACCTCTTAGTAAAATCAAGAGCGTTAGTCTTCCGAAAGGTGTTCCATGCTATCGCTTTTGAAAAAACAACAAG
>SLAA01000015.1 GCA_007127105.1 Spirochaetales bacterium
GTTCGCTCTTCGACCAGTGCGGCGTGGCGGTCTACCTCAGCGACGAATGCTGGTTCAAGGCATCCATCGAATACCATGACGCGTCGTTCTCGCGGCTCGGCAGCGTGGTAACCAACCACGGCTACTCGGACTGGGCAACCGTCGACATCCCCTCGTGCAACCAGATCTGGTACCGTCTCAGTCGCCGCGGCCCCGACTTCCTGATCGAGTCGTCAATCACCGGCACCGACTTCGCCCAGATGCGCATCTTCCACCTCGCCGCCCTCGGTGACACCACCCCCGAGATGGGCCGGCAGGATCCTCCGGAGCCACCCGCCGGGTCCGCCCCTATCGGGTTCTACGCCTGCAGCCCGCTGGACTCCTCCTTCACCGCGGTCTTCGACCACTTCACGCTCGAGCCCAACCGCTGGGCGTCGCATCACGTCTCACCTTCCGCCTGAGAATCTGGATCCGCCAATGGAGAAAAACGCCATCTATGATGGCGATTTTTATGATAATCGCCAATGCACTTGGCGATTTGTATCACTCGTGATACCATCGATACATGGCTTCCTACGTTCCCCGCGCGCTGAATATCCGTGCCCTGCTTGGTGCGGGCACCGTCTTCCTGTTCGGCCCGCGGCAGACTGGCAAATCGAGTTATCTCCGCAACGAGCTCGCGGACCAGGTGGACTATACTTGGAACCTCCTGGACCAGGGCCTGTTTCGGCGAGCGTCGGCGGATCCGACCCTGCTGCGGCAGGAGCTGGCCGCGCGAAACTGGCGCGACCGCATCGTCTGCATTGACGAGATTCAGCGCTGTCCCGATCTTCTGAACGAAGTGCACCTCATGATCGAGGAACGCGACCTGCGCTTTCTGCTGACCGGCTCGAGTGCTCGCGGTCTGCGCCGTCGAGGGGTGAACCTGCTGGGCGGGCGTGGCCGCGATCGCCGCTTTCACCCGCTGACCTGGTTCGAGATCACCTCAGCCGGCCTGACCTTCGACCTTGACCGCGCGATGAACCACGGATTGTTGCCGCCTCACTGGTTTTCAGTATCGGTGGACGACGATCTTGACGCCTACGTTGGGCGATACCTCACCGAGGAAATCGGTGCTGAGGGCAGCGCACGCAACCTGCCAGCCTTCAACCGATTCCTCGAGGTGGCAGCGCTGGCCAACGCGCAGGAGGTCAACTTCACCGCCATCGGGTCGGATGCGGGTGTCGCACGCCAGACGGTGGTACAATGGTTTCAGGTGCTTACCGATACGCTTGCCGGAGCCTTTCTTCCGTCGTTCACGCGGACGGTGAAGCGAAAGGCAATCGAGCGGGCCAAGTTCTTCCTGTTTGACCCGGGAATCGTGCGGGCCCTCCGAGGGTTTCCGCGGATCTCCGCTGGTTCGGCCGACTTTGGCCCCTTCTTCGAACACCTGATCTATCTCGAGATTCTGGCGTGGCGCGATTATCGAAACCCTCGGACCTCACTCTCCTACTGGAGATGCCGAAGCGGATACGAGGTAGACTTCGTGCTGGGAAATCACGCTGCGGTAGAAGTGAAGGCGACCGCCCGCGTGAACGACCGCGATCTGCGCGGTTTGCGAGCACTTCGCGAAGAAGGCCTTCTTGATCGGTTCATCCTGGTCTGCCGCGAGGAGCGCGCGAGGCAGCTGGACGGCATCGACATCCTGCCGTGGGAAGCGTTCTTTCAGCAGCTCTGGGACGGTGCGATCGTACCCGGCGCAACGTGAGTCGGCTAGTCCAAGCTCGAACCTACCCGCTGCGCTTCTTGCAAGAAGAAAAGTCGCCGTAACGCGACGCGGACGCAGTGACCACTCACCACGATTCAAAAACGGGCGCCGCGAATTTCGTTTCAGTATCCCCCTTGAAATAACGGGTGGGAGGGAATACCTTAGCAGAAGAGTAAAGAACGGAGACGAAGGAGGAACGTGATGTCATATAGGCTCCAGAACGCACAACTCGTGGTGTGTGCGGCCGTGTTTTTTCTCATGCTGATGCCGGTGGCCGCGGTATACGGGCAGAGTGAAGCGTTTGATTCCTGGGAAATGCTGGATTTGATCAACGAGGCACGAAGTCAGTATCGCAGGTGCGGTGAGCATGTGTTTCGTCCTGCTCCCCCGATGGCGTGGAGCGATACTCTGGAAAAAGCCACGCACGCACACTCGCAGAACATGGTGCAGACCGGGTTCTTCGCGCATGTATCCCCATCCGGAGAGACCATGAGAGACCGAATCCTACAGCACACCGACGAGTTTGATGGTTTCGGTGAGAACATTGCCCGTGGACAGCGCTCGTCGAGACAGGTCCTTGAAAGCTGGTTGAACAGTCCTGGCCATTGTCGGAACATCATGAACCCCGACTATACCCACGTTGCGGTTTCAGTGGTAGCCGACGCCGAAGAGGTCTCGGCGCCCTACTGGACAATGAAACTGGGTCAAGGGTTCCCGGAGGTGGATGTTCCGGACGGCCTGGTAAGCATCGATCCTGACGCTGTCGTACGGAGATTAAACGAGGTGCGCGCTGCAGGAAGTACCTGTGGCGGGGACCGTGATTGGTCGGCACCACTCCCACTGGAATGGCACAACGGTTTAGGGCGTCGTGCGAGCCATTTTGCTCAAGTGCTGGAATCTCAGGACACTGAAATCCTTCGCGGCGACGGTCGGGAGTTCGCGCGGGTTGGATTTGCCCGGGGCCGTGAACGCGATTTTCGGAGTGCCGTGAGGGTGCATGAACGCGGAACCAGCGACTTCGAGGAAACGTTGCAGCGCTGGCTGGCAGATCCCCTCAGTTGCCGCGTGATAATGAATCCTTTCCGCACGCACGTTGGTGTTGGCGCATTCGAAAGTGCGTCAGATGGAAGTGCTTCATCATCAGGTGAGATCTTCTGGGACATCGTCCTTGCCTCGGGTACGCCACGCGCGATGATCGAGGAAATCGCTTCGTTCATGGAGGGACGAGACATTCAGGTGTATGGGCGAACGACCTGCTCATTCACTCAAGGTGTACATCGTGAGATGACTGAGGCGGGTATCGAACACAGCTACGCATTCTTCGAAGGGAACGAGGGACCAAACCGGGATAAGATGTGGGCGGCGATGCGGGCAGCCGAAATGCGCGTTAATGGCGTCCCGAACGCTCTGCCCTATGTGATTGTAGACAACGTCGCGTACACGGGCTTTACCACACTCATATCCCTGTATCGTGCTGTACAGCAAGAGGAAAATGAGTAGTCGGGTTTGAAGGCCGCTTCAATGCCCGGTCAAGAACGCTAAAGAGATTCTGAAGCAGTTCGCCGGCCTTGTTCGGCTGGGCGACATTGCCGATAAAATAATGTTGACCTCTTGTTACCGTA
The DNA here is from genome assembly GCA_007127105.1 of Spirochaetales bacterium. Classification (GTDB taxonomy): domain Bacteria; phylum Spirochaetota; class Spirochaetia; order DSM-27196; family SLAA01; genus SLAA01. Next base: position 3,349 of record SLAA01000015.1, read on the forward strand.
TGGTTACATTAGATGTAACTTAATGGTAACAAGAGGTTGTTTATGATTGTTCGTCTTTTTCTCCGCAGCAGTTTTTGGTGGATTGCTGTAGCTCTGATTACGGTGTACGCAGGCTGCACCTATGAACCGGTTGATACTTTGGCTGTACGAAATGAGGATCTGCGAGTAGAACTGGTAGACTGGGCGCGCCTAGCGCAAAGCGCGCACAACTATCAGCCATGGCGTGTTGTGTTGGACCCTGATCGAAGCGACCGCATGTGGCTCTACATAGAAACAGAGCGCTTGCTGCCCGAAACCGATCCTCCTGCACGCCAGATTACAATTTCGGCGGGAACCTTTCTTGCCGTACTGGAAGCGCGCGCAGCGCAGCTGGGACTTGCAACGCAAATTGAGCTGTTTCCTCACGGTCAATATGATCTGGAGACAATAGGAACTCTTCCGGTAGCCGCTGTTGTGCTGAATGAGTTCTCAGGGGCAACGTCCTCACTAGCTATTGCAGCAGATGTGGACGCCCTTACCCAAGCCACGGTCAAGTACCGATATCGTCCTGCGGAACTTGATGCTTCGTTTCGGCGAAGGCTCACAACCTGGTCTGATTGGGACTCGGGGATACAGGTAAGTGTTTTGACTGATCCTGCAGACGTGCAGTGGTTGAACGAGATTTCCCGGCAGGCATACGTCATTGAAATGCGGAACCCCGCAACCCGTGCCGAGACCTATGAGAGCACACGTATGACTCGCCGTGCTCGCCGACAACAGCCCTATGGACTCGCATATACGGCAAACTTTCGGCCGGTGATCTTGCGGGTTGTTGAAACGAGCCAGATTCTGTTTCCTCAGTCTCACGAGAAGTGGGCCGAGACCGGGATAGATCAGTTCACGGCAGCGCTTGACGACATCAATACCTACATAGTGATAACGAGCGAGACGAATGATCGCACGGCACAGGTTCAGACCGGGCGAATGTTGCAGGCGCTTTGGATGGAGATTCAGGCAGCCGGTCATGTGGTACTTGCGAACTCTCAAGCGCTGCAGGAGTATCCGAAGGTGCGCGAGCTCTACACCAAAGTCCACGAACGCCTTGCCCCCGACGGCGAAACGGTGCAGATGATTCTTGCTGTTGCGCGACCGGCTACGGGTCGGCATCTGCACAGTCCACGCTTCCGTGCCGAGGCGCTCATAAGCTCACCGGATTAGTCGCTGTACACCAGCCGTGCCATCAGATAGACTTGAGGCATGACTCCGCGCAACGAGCATGGGCCGGATTCCGGCCCACCCGCGCGCCGCGACCGGCAAATGACCGAACGGCGCCTCATTGAGGCTACCATACAACTAATCCGTGAGCGCGGCTTCGACGCCGTGGGTATCAATGCGATAGCTGATACCGCGGGCGTCAGCAAGGTGCTGATTTATCGTTACTTCGGCGATTTCTCCGGCCTGTTAAGAGCGGTAGCCGATGAGATCGGAGTTCTTGGTTCCAACCTTGCAGCCGGATCCATTGCAACTGCGAGTGCTGACTCCACGCCGGGACAGGTTGTCGCGGAAACGACACATGTTCTGCGCTCTATGGTAAAAGACAACGAACTTATTCGGAATGTTCTGATTTGGGAGCTTTCGCAGGATAACGAGCTGACCAAAACACTCGCGGAGAGCCGCGAACACATTGGTCTTGAACAGACACGACAGTTCACTCGCCTCTTGGAAGAGCACCGGCCGGGAGAAAGCTTGGATACCGAGGCGCTCTTTGCGCTGCTGACTGCGGGTGTGTTCTATCTTTCGCTGCGTGCGGAACACTGTCCGGTCTTTAACGGAGTTGACCTGCGCAGTGAAGAAGGCTGGAACCGGATTGCCGGGGTCGTGAAGGATTTGCTTGACCGCGTGCCGGAGCCGGAGCCAAACAAGGACGAGCCCTGAAAATCAGCTATCTACGGGGTGTCGTTTTCTGTCGGCAACAAGCGTTGCAAGTCTGCGGAGAGCCTGCTCCTTGTCATGGTTAAGAATTCCCGGCGCTACGCGAATCCAGCCGTCGTAGTCATCCTGACACCGTGCAAACATCGCTCCCGGGGCAATAGCAACCCCCTCTTTCCGGGCTGCACGGAAGATATCGCGTCCGGATACTCCTTCAGGCACTTTTATCCAGAGGGCAAAACCACCTGAAGGTGCCGTCACTTGAGATCCGGCGGGAAAGGTATCTTGCACCAGCTCGGCGGCCCCAATCAGACTCTCATGGACCAGCTTGCGGTTGTGATCCTGCACTCGGCGAACCTTTCCGGAAGCGAGCATGTGCTCAAGGATTGCAAGCTGCAACGCCGAGACGGTGCATGATGTGGCTTGCCAGCGGTCGCGAACATGTTTCGCATGTGTTCCGGCGGCGACCCATGCGGCCTTGATTGAAGGCACAAGTGTCTCTGCATAGGATGAGCACAGAAACACCGAACCTGAGGGAGCCAAAGAGTAGAGGCTTGGGGAAGCTGAACTTGTGTAACGCATATCCCGCAGCATCCCATACTCAATCACCTTCAGCTGAGTCTCACTAACGAGGTGTGCCAGTTCCTCGAGGACGGACTCCGGAAGGCATGAACCGGTTGGATTGTGTACCGCAGTATCCAAGAGAGCAATTCCTACCTGATTTCGCTGCACTGCCTCGGCCAGACGCGCGACCGAGAAAGAACCGTCCGGCATTGTGGGCAGCTCAAAAGCTGGCATACCTAAGGCCCGAAGAATCGTCAAATGTCCGTAATACGTTGGAGCCTGAACCGCAACCGGGAGACGTTGCGGATTGAGCGTTACCAGGAGCTGAAACACGGTTTGCTCTATTGAGCTTGCCAGAACGAGTTGATCAGGATTGATAGCAATCCCGTGAAGCATTTCTCGCTGACTGACAAGCGAACGCAATTCCGCGGTGCGTTCAAATGTGGCGAATCCATCGAGGAGTGGAGACTGGGTTGATGCGGCCGCTTGCATTGCCGACTTGATCAGGTCTGCCGGTACCAGTTCTTGGGGGAGAACCGCATGATCCATCTTTGCAGTTGTGGGAGCTGCTGCTGGCCGGCAGGTATATTCCTCAATCACTGCGTCAACAAGATCGTCAACGTACTCCGAGCCTTCAAAGGCTTCCGGCCGTGAAACCACATAGGTTCCGGCGCGCGGCCTGCTTTCTATGAGGCCGCGATCCTGCAGCAGGTTCAGGGCCGACTTCATAGTATTTATGCTCGCGTCGAACGACTCAGCGAGCTGGCGAATTGAGGCAATGCGTTCACCCGGCTCATACACGCCGTCGGCGATAGACTGCTCGATGCGATCTGCGATCACGCGATATCGATGTTCTCGTACTTTTGCCTGAAACATAGGGTATCATAGCGCATGCTAAGGATACAGTTCAGGACACAGTTACTGCGGCTCGGATGGATACACACCCCCGATCAGCTGCGCGGTACAACCCTGTACATCCGGCGCGAGAACGCGGATAGTCGCGGGGGTGCTACCGGGATTCATCGCAACAGCTACGTTTCGCGTATCAGTGGAGCAGTAGGAGGCACCCATTGGAAGGATAACGTCTCGTCCGTTATCGGTCACCCATACTGTTCCCGCAACTGCGAAAACGCTGCTGCCGCCTGCAATAGAAAGTGTTTCACGTGGACTCAAGATAACGGTGCTGGTTCGAGTTTTCATGTGAGAACAATACGCGTAGCGCGCTCAAAAAACGAGACACACCATGCGGTATTCCGATGGGTACAGCGGAGGCGTTTCCAGGTCTTCAGGAGCCGGAGCTATCGGCTGCGCGGCAGGCGGCCATGCCAATGGACTTGATTGCAGCTTCTACGGTGGGATCCCATTTGGTAGCATTGACCCGCATACAGTTCCGATAGTTGCCACTGAGGGTAAACATCGGCCCCGGCGCAAAACAGATCTGCTCACGCCGGACCTGCTCATACACTTCCGTGACGTCGATCTGCGGCGGCAAGACGATCCAGATCACCATTCCGCCCGCAGGATTAGTCATCTGTGTTCCTTGCGGAAAGCTCTCAAGAACAGCCCTCCGCACCTGTGAGACCGACTCGCGGTAATGGCGCCGTGCCGACCGGAGCCACCGCTCATGGCCTCCATTCGCCAGAAACGCGGCAATCCCGAGTGACGTTGGATTAACGACCGCGGCCGAGGTGACCAGCTTCGAGTGGGTAGCCGGACCGATCAGGGCAGGGCCGGTGGCTATCCAGCCCACGCGGTATCCGGGAGCAATCGACTTGCTGAAGGATGCGCATAAGAGCGTGCGGTTTGGGTCGGTGAACGAGGCCAGTGATGGAGGCCGTTCTACATTCCAGGCCATCTCTCCGTACATATCGTCTTCCACCAGAATCACCTCATGGCGCTCCAGTACTGCTGCGATCCGCCTTTTGCGCTCAATTGGAATTAACGACCCAATGGGATTCGAGAAGTTTGCGATAAGCACAGCGGCAGCTACCTTTGGTCCAACACCTCGCTGGCGACGTCGCTCCGCATCTGTAAGGATCTGGTCGAGGTCTTCAGGGTCTACGCCTGTTGAAGGGCGACTTGGTATCTCGATGGCCTGGAGCCGTAGCTTTTCCAGGAGCTGGTAGAAAAGGAAGAAGCCGGGTGACTCAATTACCACCGCATCACCGGGAGAACATACCGTCATGAGGGAGAGAAATACCGCCTCGAGACATCCGGCCGTGATGAGTATCTGATCCGGTGACACCGATACGCTGCCACGAAACAAACGTTTGGCAATCTCCAGTCGAAGCACCTCTGGGCCCGGGGGTAGCTCATAGCTCACTGCACGTTCCGGTTGGCGCCGCAGTTCTTTTGCCGTCAAGTCCGCCAAACGGCGTGCGGGAAGCAAGGCCGCAGGTGGCTCAGCCGTGGCCAGGTTGACCCAGCCCGGACGCATACAGTCCTGCATGACGCGCTGCGTGAGACTTCCTGCGGACGCGTCCCGTGGTATGGACTCAGCCGGGTCAGGGAAGTCCATTGAGCAGTCGTCACACAATGGCGGCAGCCGGAGCACGAAGTGCCCGGAGTGACTCCGGGGGTCAACGATTCCCCGGTCTTCCAAGAGCCGGTAAGCCTCCCGGGCGGTATTGATGCTCACCTGAAACTCCCGGTGAATATCCCTAATCGATGGAAGACGTTCACCCGGTTCGTATACGCCGGTTGTAATGGTTTCTTCCAATCGTTGTGCTACCTCTTGATACAACGGAATAGCTTTTGACATCTGTGCCTTCCTTACATATCCTGAACCGCCGCTGCAATGCGCTCCACTGCATCCGGAATGAGACGCTCCGACACATTCGTGAAGTTAAGTCGTATGGTCGATCTGTCAGGCTCTTGGAGGTAAAAGTGTTGTCCCGGCACAAAAGCCACGCCACGCTTGATTGCGTGACCGAACAGCTCGTCCGTCGGCACCGGGAGCGATGCCCAGAGGAACATTCCACCGCCAGCGACCCAGGGGATTCGAGACCCGGGCACGAGTGTTTCGATAGCCTGCACCAGCGCATCACGTTGAGCTTGGTATGTGTGGCATATACGTGATAGGTGCGCATCAAGGTTGAACTCTCCGCCGGTGAGCAGCTCCCGGAGAATTGACTGGATTAAGGTCGATGTATGCAGATCTGTTGCTTGCTTGATTGGCTCCAAGTGTTCCAGCAGCGAACAATGGGCACGAATAAAACCCAGTCGCAAGGACGGCGCCACCGACTTTGAAAAGCTTCCAAGATAGACTACCCGCTCGGGAACTCTCCGAGCGAGCAATGGCGAATCCGTTTTGCCAAAGCTGATCTCACCGTAGGGATCGTCTTCAATCATCCATCGGTCGGATCTGTTCAGCAGCTCCGCCATGGTGTCTGCCGTCGCGGTCGTGTAGCTGCGGCCGGTAGGATTCTGAAAGCGACTCATCCCGTAGTACACCGCAGCACCTGTGTCAAATGCTTGTTCGAGCGTCTCCAGATCAGGCCCGGCGTCATTCAACGGAACCGGAATCAGCGGTACGCGGGAGGCCTGGAACGCAAGCCGAGCTCCAAGGTAGCCGGGGTCTTCAAAGGCAATCGGCCGGTCGGAAAACAGTTTTGCACACAGATCTAGTCCCTGCTGGGAGCCGGAGGTGATCATGACCTCATCCGGAGTGGTTGGGATACCATGATGTGAGCACAAACGATCGGCAATCCAGCTGCGCAGACCGGCGTCTCCGGAGCTTGCTCCGTATTGTAATACTGAGGCACCGTCTTGCATAAGCACGCGGTCTGCCGCGGCCCGGATTTCATCCACAGGAAATAGATCAGCCAGCGGAAGTCCACCTGCAAGACTCAGAACCTCGGGTGATGATGCAACCCTGAGAATCTCACGAATAAAAGACCGTTCTACACCATACATCTGCAATGCTCCAGTCTGTTCTTATCATACACAGGAAATGTAGCAGTAGAGGGCACAGATGATAAGACACAGTTTGGCTGCAAGTATTGGGCACACTTTCCAATGCCCCGCGCGCGGGTGTGACTATCCGCGAAATACTAACTGTGTCTGGTCTTCATTACCTGCGTGACGTACCGTAGCGCGCATGAAGAGCAAAAACGGCGTTACACGGAAGAGGCTGGTATGGATCGTTTACGCGGCTCTGTGTCTCATTTTTGGAACTACATTTCTGGCAATCAAGATTGGATCCAATGCGGGAACACCTCCTTTCCTTGGGGCAGGGCTGCGATTTGTGATTGCCGGTATGGTGCTGGTTGTGCTCCGTGGCAAGCTTCGAGGGCCCCAGCGGCCATCCCTGAGCTTTGTGGGCAAGGCAAGTTTGCTCGGGCTTGGTATGGTTGGCTTAGCATTTGCATGTACCTATTGGTCGATACAGCACCTTCAGTCCGGGCATGCCGCTCAGATACAGTCGAGTGCTCCCATCATTGTAGCTCTCCTCGCGGCGGTGCTGTTACGCAAACCTTTGGGTGCGCTTCACGGTCTTGGTCTCGGCTTGGGATTCATCGGTGCGCTTCTGCTGGTGGGTATAGCTACGGGTTATGGTGACCTTGCGTCGGTGGGGGCCCTTGTGGCCCTGGGAGCGGAGCTCTTTTATGGCTTAGGTACCATTTGGTATCGCCTCGCGTTTGACAAGGGTGTAGATAGTCTCCAGGTAAACGGATTCAGCATGCTTTCCGGGGGACTCTTCTTATGCGTGATTGCCGTGGCCACGGGTCAGACGGGTTTACCGCTCAGCTTTGCCGCACTGGGCTCACTACTCTACCTGGTAATCGTCGGCTCCATTGGCGGACATTCGATGTATTTATGGCTTGTGGGCCAAACAGGCCCGGTCTTAGCGTCGACCTGGCTGTATATTTCACCTGTGATCGCTACCATAGTCGGCTCCGTTGTACTTGCAGAAGAGATTGGTTTCTCAAGCGTTGCAGGAGCTGCGCTTGTGCTGATAGGGGTGTACTGGGTACATCGGGCTGAACACGGTCGTCGGCCTAATGCCGTACGCCGGAACTGCTAAGAGGGGGTATCTGACATGACGGAAACAGAGCTTTCGGACTCGCTGCAACTGCCCTGTGGTGTGATTCTGAAGAATCGCTGTACCAAGTCTGCGATGTCGGATTCACTCGGTGACGGGCAGGGGAATCCAACGAATGCCCAGATTGCCCTCTACTCCCGATGGGCTCAGGGTGGAGCCGGGCTCATGATCGTGGGCGAGGTGCAGGGACACCCACACTACCTGGAGAAACCCGGGAACCTGGTACTGCGAAGCGACTCCAATGAACGGCGCTTTCGCGAACTGGCCGCCGCCAGCAGTGACACCACTGCGCATCTCTGGCTGCAGCTTGGCCATGCCGGGGCATTGGCTTACCCGCCATGCGGCAGGCCGGTGGGGCCGAGTGCGCTGAGCCTTCCCGAACTCAGCTGTGATGAGATGACTCCGGCCGAGATTGCCGGCCTGCCGGGATTCTTTGCCGAGACGGCCCGTTTAGCGCGTGACTTTGGTTTTGGGGGTGTGCAAGTCCACGCCGCTCATGGCTTTCTGTTGAGTCAATTTCTGTCTCCGCGCTTTAACCGGCGCGGGGACGCCTACGGCGGCAGTGTGGCAAAGCGGGTGCGGCTGGTGGTGGAGGTGATAGAACAGGTACGTGCAGCTGTGGGCCCGGGCTTTCCGGTGGCGGTTAAGATCAACTCAAGTGACGGCGTTGAAGGTGGACTGGTAGCCGAGGATTCCCTGGAGATGATCAAGGTCTTGGGCGGGACATCAGTTGACTTGATTGAGATCAGCGGCGGAAGCTACTTTCCCGGAGCGGAAAAGCTTTCGGCGCAGAGACGAAGCGGCCCGTATTTTACGGA
>SLAA01000230.1 GCA_007127105.1 Spirochaetales bacterium
CCGTCGTAATCAACCTCTTCAACCCCGTCGAATATCTCGGCCACCTCCTCCTCAGTATCAAAGGAAACATTCATGGCAATGAGAATGGATCGTTGTCGCCGAATCTGCTGATTGAAGCGTACCTGCTCCACCGTCATGGCGTTCGCCGCAGCGAGCAGGGCAACGAAAATAAAGGCTACAACGAAGGTAAAGATCACCGTGTAGCCGAAGCCTTGTTTGTTCATAGTCTACCTCTCCTAGGCCTGCGCCGTGGCGTTTGAAGCTTTTTCCTTGGCGCGTCGCTTGAGACCGTTAAATATCTCGTCTAGCAGCGAGGCAAAGGTGTTGCCGACCAGCAGGCCGAAACTGGTGCCTTCCGGAAAGTCGGCAAACGTACGTACCAGTACCGTGACCAGTCCAATGATTACGCCATAGACGAACTGAGAGTTGCTGTTCTTTGGGGCGCTCACCGGGTCGGTAACCATAAAGACCGTGACGTACATCAGGCTTCCTGACATGAGTGCATACTGCGGCACAAGAGTGGTCGTAATGCCGGTATAATACATGAGCGCAGTGAAGCCGGCGGCACTGAGAATAGTGGAGAGCATGAGGCGCCAGTTTGCGGTCTTGGTCACCAGAAGGTAAACTCCAGCCAGGAGTATAAGAAGCACCGAGGCCTCGCCCATGGAGCTCGCGTGAAACCCAAGGAACAGATCCGTCAATGCTGGAAGCTCGCCTTCGGCGAGCATTCCCATTGGGGTAGCGGCGCTCACGGCGTCGGCCGACATTGCTTCAGCCATTCCAGCCCCGAAACCACCTGGTTCGGCCCAGCGGGTCATCATGATGCTGGGAAAGGATATCCAGATGAACATCCGGCCAGCAATTGCCGGGTTAAATATATTGCGGCCGAACCCGCCGTATATACCTTTTGCTATCGCGACCGCAAAGACAATGCCGACCACGGCAGTCCAAAGCGGAACGGTAGCCGGAAGAGCCAGGACATAAATGCCACAGGTTACGAGTACGGCTTCACTGACCTTCTTGTTGCGAGTCTTCTCAATGATGTATTCAGTGAGAATGCCAGCTGCAAAAACAACCGCAGTAAGAAGCAAGACCCGTGGCCCATATTGATATATAGAGAAGAGAAAGAGGGGCGAGAGCGCGTAGAGTACTCTTCGCATTATTGGTTGTTTCTGAAACACGATTCCTCCTCAATGTGGTTCTTAAACTTGTTTCATTTTATGGGGCATGGCTCTCGTGATGTATAGCTAGAGCTCCCGCGCACCAAAAGTAATATAGTGTGGTGGAAAAGTATAGTATTGGGTTCTTTCGAACTGTGTTGCCTACCGTTTTGTTTTTACTGCTGCTATTGTTACATTAAGAGAGTTGCTTCCACAAGACCGAACGAGCCTATGCGTAACGATTTGTCACTACGACAGATTAACCAAACACGGGGGCTTTCATCGCACGTCTATTGAGCAGCACTACCCGCGATGCATCCAGAGGAGGATTTATGGAAATTAAACAGATGTTTGACAACTTGGAACGCATTCTCGAAAAGTCAAAGATTGCTGTGCTCAGCACCATTAGGGCGAATGGCCACCCGAGCATGCGTTGGATGACACCGGCACTGTTACGAGGCCAGACAGGCTTTCTTTATGCGGTCAGTTCTTCGGAGTTTGCCTGGACGCAGTCCCTTGCAGAGAATCCTCAGGTGGAATGGATGATTCAGACCGCACCACTCCAGGAAATCATGTATGTATCGGGGCGAATCCAGGTTATTGATAACCCGGCACTACAGGCAGATGTTCAGGAAGCAATAGGTGGCTTCTTGGAGACCTTCTGGAAGAATATTCCGGACGAGTCCAGCTTGATTGTGCTGGAAACGGTTATCGAAGGCATGACGTATTTTCGACCCACTGCCGGGGAGAAGATCTCGGTGACGATATCGTAGTGTGACAATCTGAAGTTAGGTAACAAAGAACAGATAAGGATATGAGGAGAAGAGGTATTCTGAATGGGAAAACTGGACGGATATAAGAAGGATCAACTGCTTGCAATGCTACGCGACATGCTGATCATACGCCGTTTCGAAGAAAAGGCGGCCCAGGCTTATGGTCTGAAAAAGATTGGCGGCTTCTGTCATCTGTACAACGGACAGGAGGGCGTGGTAGTTGGGGCGGTCGCGGCGCTTGATATGAAGAAGGACTACTTGTTGACAGCTTATCGAGACCACGGTCACGCCATTGCAACCGGCATGGATCCTAAGGTGATCATGGCGGAGCTGTTCGGCAAAGAGGCGGGTTGTTCACGGGGAAAAGGCGGCTCAATGCATATGTTTGATGTAGAGAAACACATGCTAGGTGGCAACGGTATTGTCGGCGGCCAGATCCCGGTAGCTACCGGAGTTGCGTTCATGCAGATGTACAAAAAGACCGGGGGCGTGACCCTTTGCTTTTTTGGAGACGGTGCTATTCACCAAGGCGCATTCCATGAGTCCGCAAACCTGGCATCAATCTGGAACTTACCGGTAATCTACATCGTGGAGAACAACCATTTTGGCATGGGAACCGCAGTCAAGAGGGTTTCGGCCGTTGAGGACTTTGACGTTAAAGCTAAGGGCTACAACATGACGGGAACTACGGTGAACGGCATGGATGTAATTGAAGTTCACAAGGCTATAAAAAAAGTCGCCGACACCGCCCGAAAGGATGGCCGACCCGCGCTACTGGACATTAAGACCTACAGGTACAAGGGGCACTCAATGAGTGATCCGGCCAAGTATCGAACAAAAGAGGAACTTGAGGAGTTCAAGCAACAGGATCCCATCCTTATGCTCAAGAAGGATCTCCTGGATGCAGAAATGATCACCGAGAAGAAGTTTGAGGAACTCGATAAAGAAGCCAAGGCTATTGCCAAGCAGGCTGAAGAGTTCGCCGAGGAAAGCCCGGAGCCGCCTCTTGAGTCGCGCTTCGAGGACATCTACGCCTGAGGGAGGGGACAACAATGCCTGAATTAGCTATGAGAGACGCCCTGCGGCAGGCGATGGACGAAGAAATGAGCCGCGACGACTCGGTTTTTGTACTGGGTGAGGAAGTAGGCGAGTACAACGGTGCATACAAAGTGACCCGTGGTTTGTTGGACAAGTACGGACAACCTCGAGTTATGGACACTCCTATTGCCGAGCTAGGCTTCACCGGTCTTGCGGTTGGGGCTGCCCTGGTTGGCTTGCGACCTGTGGTTGAATGGATGACTTACAACTTCTCGCTGCTGGCACTGGACCAAGTCGTGAATAACGCGGCAAAAATGAGGCATATGTCGGGTGGCCAACTGAAATGCCCCATTGTGTTTCGGGGGCCTAACGGTCCGGCAGAGTTTCTGTCGTCGCAGCATTCACAGGCTTTGCAAAGCCTGTATGCACATATCCCGGGACTCAAGGTGGTTGCACCGTCAAATCCTTACGACGCTAAAGGACTGCTTAAGAGTTCAATTCGTGACGACAACCCGGTTATGTTCTTAGAAAGTGAAATGACCTATGGGCTTACCGGCGAGGTTCCGGACGAAGAGTATCTTGTTCCTATAGGTGAGGCCTCGGTGGTACGGAAAGGAAGCGATGTTACGCTCATTTCCTATTCAAAACCCATGCTCATGCTGAATAAGGCGGCCGAAGAACTGGCCGAGCAAGGCATTGAGGCCGAGGTTATCGACCTGAGGACAATTAGACCCTTAGACGAGGCAACAATTTACGAGTCGGTGAAGAAGACTAACCGAGCGGTAGTGGTTGACGAGTCATGGCCTTTTGCGAGCGTTGGCTCCCATGTCTGCTGGTTAATCTCGCGTAATTGTTTTGACTATTTAGATGCGCCGGTCGAGTACGTGTGTTGTGAGGATGTGCCTATGCCATATAACCATAACATGGAACTTGCGGTACAACCTTCGGTGGAGAAGATCGTACAGGCGGCCAAAGGCGTGAGCTACGCTGACTAGGCGCTCATGTGTGGGGCGGTCGGCGTTGAGACATGTTTCGGTACGAAGATCAAATAGAGGTAAGCGATGGCTGAAAAGATATTAATGACAGCACTCTCTCCAACCATGGAGGAGGGCACCATTGTCTCCTGGAGTAAAAAGGAAGGAGATGCAGTGGGGGCTGGCGATGTGCTGTGCGAGGTGGAAACCGACAAAGCCACCATGGATTACGAGGCCACCCAGGAGGGCACGCTTTTAAAAATCGTGCTTAAAGAGGGAAGCGGCGCAAAGGTTGGTGAGACTATTGGGATCATCGGTGAAGAGGGTGAGGACTATGGCGATCTCCTTAAGGAGACTGCGCCCGCTGCGAAACCCAAGAAGTCCGAGGATTCCGGCGAGGGCTCACAGAAGGGCTCACAGAAGGACAAGGAGCCTGCTGACGACGACAAGTCGCAAAAGGAAACAAAGCAGGACGAGCCTCGAGCCGCTGCGGCCCCGAAACAAGCCGACGACGGAGGGCGGGTGAAGGCTTCTCCCCTGGCTCGGCGACTGGCCGAGGAGAAAGGTGTGGATCTCTCCCAGATCTCGGGCTCCGGTCCCGGGGGGCGGATAGTGAAGGACGACGTTGAGAACTACACTCCCTCGCGAGCGGCTGCATCCGGGGCTGCGGTTGGTGGTGTGGCTACCGCCGCTATGCCTGCTCAAGATCGTGAGTCACCGGTGTCCAGCCGGAGGGCAATTATTGCCAAGCGTCTGGCCGAAAGCAAGTTTGGGGCACCTCACTACTACCTCAAGAGTTCAATCAACATGAGCGAGGTCATCCGGGCCCGCAATGCCTTGAACAAGACCGTTCCAGAGAAGGTATCCTTTAATGCATTCCTCATGAAATTTGCCGCCGAGGCCATTAAACGCCACCCGGTCATTAACTCATCCTGGCAGGGAGACACCATCCGAGAGTTCGCCTCCATAGACATTGGGTTAGCCGTTGATGTAGGTGCCGGGCTTATCACGCCGATTGTGCGAAACTGTGGTGCTAAGGGAGTTAAGGATATAGATGCCGAGCTGGTACAGCTTATTGACAAGGCTCGCAGTAACACGCTCAAGCCGGAAGAGTACACTGGCGCGACCTTCAGCATTAGTAATCTCGGTTCCTTTGGAGTAGACGAGTTCACTGCAATTATCAATCCGCCCGGATCCGCAATTCTTGCTGTGGGGCGTACCAAAAAAACACCGGTTGTGGACGAGCAAACTGACAGCATAACGGTACAGCCAATGATGACGGTAACTCTTTCCTGTGATCACCGCGTGATTGACGGTGCTGCAGGCGGGCGCTTCCTTCACGAGCTGAGTCTCATGATGCAGGAGCCCTTTAGAGTGCTGTTTTAGATCGACAAGGCAAGGATGGAAACGAGTGAGCGAAAAGAGTTTTGATGTTGCGGTCATTGGAGCTGGGCCGGGGGGCTACGTTGCGGCAATTCGAGCCACCCAGCTAGGCCTCAAGGCCTGTGTAATTGAGCGGGATAAACCCGGCGGTGTGTGCTTGAACATTGGATGTATTCCGTCCAAGGCGTTGATACATCAGGCCGAGGTTTTTCGTAACGCGCTTGAGTCAGAAGCCTTTGGAGTAAAGGTAGATGCTTCTGGACTTGACTACGGAAAGGTTTACAAGAAGTCACGTCAGGCGGCTGACAAGCTGTCCAAAGGCGTGCAGTTTCTTCTGAAGAAGAACTCCATTGAGTACATTGAGGGAGATGCCGAGCTAAAGGCTGCCGGTGAGATAAAGGTCGGCGATACCACGGTGAAGGCCAAGAATGTGCTCATTGCAACCGGCTCCCGTCCGCGTGAGCTCCCGGGTTTTGAGTTTGATGAAAAGCAGGTGCTGAGCTCAACAGGCGTACTCATGCTTGAGGATCTTCCAAAGAGCCTGGCCATTATGGGCGCCGGAGCTATAGGAATGGAGTTTGCCCACGTGATGAACGCGTTTGGTGTTGAGGTCACTGTGGTGGAACTCATGGATTCCATTCTTCCAATTGAGGATGCCGAGGCTGTAGAGGTTCTGGCCAAGGACTTTAAGAAGCGTGGTATCAAGATGCTGACCGGAACCAAGGCCGGTGCGCTCAAGAAGAGCTCCTCTGGAGTTACCTTGAGTCTTGAGACGAAGGACGGAAAGAAAGAGGAGCTGAAGGCCGAGAAGCTGCTTGTAGCGGTCGGCCGTGCGCCAAACAGCGAGAAGCTGGGACTGGAAAAGCTTGGTGTCAAGACCGAGAAAGGATTCATTGAGGTCGGAGACTACTATCAGACCAACGTGAAGGGTGTGTTTGCTATTGGTGATGTCATTGCAACACCGTTGCTTGCGCATGTTGCCTCCAAAGAGGGTGAGATTGCCGTGGAGTACATGGCGGGGCACAAAGGCCCAAAGAGGTTGAATCCTGACGACATTCCGTCTGCGGTATACACCGAGCCCGAAATTGGCAGCTTTGGTCCGACAGAGCAGAAACTCACCGAAAGGGGAGTGAAGTTTGAGAAGTCGGTGTTTCCCTATAGAGGGGCAGGTAAGTCAGTTGCTATTGAGGCGTCCGAGGGTTTGGTCAAGCTCCTGTATGCCGCCGACACCCATGAGATCCTGGCCGCACACGTAGCCGGTCGCAACGCAACCGAACTGGTTCATGAGTTGTTGCTGGCTCGGCATGCAGAGCTCCTGCCAGAAGACATTGCTACCATGGTACATGCACACCCGACGCTCTCAGAGGCGGTGATGGAGGCTGCTCGCGGAGCCGAAGGTTGGGCAATTCATGCATAGGGGTTTCCTACAGCCATGAATTTCTGCTAACCTGCGTTGTAGTGGACAACAGTAAAGTTAACACAGCACTGCTGCTAACCCTTGCGGTTGTTGCAGTCGGAAGCGTATTACGTTTGACGGGAGGAATTGTCCTCCCGTTCGTAATTGCCCTCATACTCTATTTTGTACTCGCCCCGACCGTTAATGTCCTGGAAAAGTTGCACATCCCGCGCTTCGTTTCCATTCTCATTATCCTGGTCTTGGTGTTGTCGTTCGGATTCCTGGTTGGGTTGATCCTGTACTCGAGCATACAGGCGCTGCTGCGTGAGTTTCCCACCTACCAGATGCGGCTTATTGAAATACTGTCTGAAGCCATAGCCCGCTTTGAGCTACCGCCAGATATTCTAGATCAGCTTGATCTCACACGAACCACCCGGGTGTATCTCATCTCGCTCTCCGGTAACTTCATGGCCTTTGCCGGGGCGCTTACCATTGTTCTGATCTATCTGCTCTTTCTGCTGCTGGAGAAGCCGTTTCTCCGGAACAAGGTGAGGATGGCGCTGAATGATCACACTACCCGTAAAATAACCATTGTGGCACGCCACATCACCACCCAAATTGCACGCTACCTGCGCGTGAAGTTGCTCGTCAGTAGCATGACCGGTGTTATTGTGTACACTGCTTTCAGCGTGATTGGGGTGGACTTCCCCTTTGTGTGGGCGGTGCTTACTATGCTGTTTAACTTCATACCCAGTATAGGCTCAATTATCATTACGGTACTGAGCATTACCTTCACCATTATTCAGTTTGCTCCCGACTACAACCCGGTCATAGCGGCCGCCCTCTCTATGGCCATTACTCAGTTTCTCATTGGTAACGTGCTTGATCCTATGCTGTTGGGAGACAGGCTCAACCTCAGTCCAGTCGTAATACTGTTCTCGTTGCTATTCTGGGGATGGCTGTGGGGAATTATTGGAATGTTCCTGGCTGTTCCTTTGACTGTTGCGGTCAAGATTGCCCTCGAAAATATTCCCGGCTTTGAACCCATTGGAATACTGATGGGTACTGGAAATGTAAAAAAACCGCGGCGGATCTTCCGTCGACTAAAAGCCAAGAAAGAGTAGGCCTACACAAATGGAAACAAAACGTATGTTGACCGGAGATCGTCCCACCGGTCGACTTCACCTGGGGCACTACGTCGGTTCAATTGCCAACCGTGTTCTGTTGCAGCACCAGTATGAGTGCTACTTCATAATTGCCGACCTTCACATGTTAACCACGCGCCCTGGGAAGGAAGAAATTGAAAGCATTGCAGAGAACTCGCGTGAAATGGTGTTGGACTACCTTGCGTGTGGTATAGACCCCCAGAAGGCGGTCATTTATCTGCAGTCAGCGGTGCATGAAACCTACGAGCTGAATCTCATCTTTGAAATGCTGGTCTCGGTGCCCCGCCTCCAGCGTCTGCCGAGTCTGAAAGATATGGCACGTGCCGCGGATCTGAGCGAAATGCCTTTCGGCCTCTTGGGATACCCGGTTCTCCAGTCGGCCGACATTCTTGCTCCGCGCGCCCATATCGTTCCTGTTGGAAAGGACAACGAGGCTCACGTTGAGCTTACGCGGGAGATTGCGCGGCGTTTCAACCACTTGTACGAGGATGTGTTCCCGGTGCCGGATGTGCGTATTGGTTCTGTACCCACTCTCGTTGGAACCGACGGCTCGGCGAAAATGTCAAAGTCGCTCGGTAACACAATTCTACTCTCGGACGACGTAAAAACGGTGAACAAGAAGGTTGCAGGTATGTACACCGATCCAAATAGGATTCGTGCCGATGTTCCCGGTCGCACCGAAGGAAACCCGGTGTTTCTATACCACCATGCCTTTAATAGCAATAAGGCCGAAGTTGCCGAGCTCGAGGAACGGTACCGAAGCGGAACCGTGGGAGATGTTGAGGTTAAAGACAGGCTCGCATCCGCCCTGAATGCCTTCTTGGATCCAATCCGTGAGCGTCGCGCCGAGTTTGAGGCTCAGAGCGGGTTTGCCGACGAGGTGATCTACAACGGTACCCTGCGCATGCGGGAGGTGGCGGGTGAAACGCTGTCTGCGGCAAAGAAGGCAATGGGACTCACTGGTGCCTGGAATCGCATTAGTCGCAAAGCTGAACAAGCACGCAAGAAGCGGGAGAAAGACGCAGGTGCAAGCGCCTGAGCCTGGAGCCAGGTCCAGTCCGGCGCTTAGCCCGGACGAGATCGCGGAGTTTCAGCGGCTCATTCTTGAGTACTACCGACGCTACGGACGCGAGTTTCCGTGGCGTCAGATAAATGATCCATATAGCATTTACGTCTCGGAAATCATGCTGCAACAAACCCAGACCGAGCGGGTGATTCCAAAATACTTTGAGTTTCTCAAGGTGCTGCCGGACTGGAACTCTCTTGCAGGGGCCGAACTACGCACGGTGCTGACGCTTTGGAGTGGCCTTGGTTACAACCGCCGGGCGCGGAACCTTAAACGGGCAGCGGAGATTGTAGTTACCGAGTTCGGAGGCAAGCTACCGTCCGGAGAGAGTTCCCTGCTCGCGCTGCCCGGTATTGGGCCTGGAACTGCTGGCTCCTTGCAGGCATTTGTTTTTGACAAGCCGGTGGTCTTCATTGAAACAAATATACGCCGCGTGTTCTTGCAGCTGTTCTTTCCAGATCAAGAAGCGGTGAGCGACAAAGACATACTGCCGTTGGCGAATGCTACCCTCTACAGGGAGTCACCACGCGATTGGTACAACGCCCTCATGGATTACGGAGTGTTTCTTAAACGGGAGTTTGGTAACGCCAACGCGCGGAGCCGCCATTACACCCGACAGAGCGCTTTCAAAAACTCAAACCGGCAGCTGCGGGGGCGACTCCTTACCGCCTTGAGCAGCACCGAGGCAGCGGACGCAGGTGTGTTGTCTGCGGCCACCGGCTTTGAGTACGACCGCGTCCAGTATGCGCTTGAGCAGCTCTGTGCCGAAGGCTTTCTTGTGCAAGAGGGTGGGCTTTTCCGGGTGAGCTAAGCGCTCAGCACCAATTTTTCGGCACGATGTATGAGTTCAGTGTGCAAACGGAGCAGTTTGGCCTCATCCCTGGCGCGATGGCCTGCTATATCTGCACAGACGCGAAATACCGGTTCGGTGCCCGACGGGCGCATCCAAAGGAAACCTGCCGTGCTGCCGATATCGTCCTTGAAGAGGATTTTCATTCCTGCACGTTCCGCGCCGATCCTGTAGGCCGGTCCCTCGCCGTGGCGCTCCTCCCCTCCGACATGATTAACCACCTCATAGCTTGAGAACCCGTAGCGCTGCTGGAACTCCTTCCTGGCCCGACACCACTCCTCCCGAAAGGCCGCCTCGTAGGCATCCTTTAGTGAGCCATAGTCCTGGGTTTGAAGGGCCACCACGGCGCGATCTTCGGCAACGCCGGTGGTGCTGAATGCCGGCAGGAGGTCAAGCAGTTCTGTGGGTTGAATCTCGCCCTCTGGCGGTGATATGCCCAACCGCTCACACCATGCCGCTACCGGTGAGGAGTAGCCACCTGGGCTTGGTTGTCCCTGCAGCGGGGTGGGCGGCAGGAGCAGACCGAGTATTGAACTCACCGTAAGGAGCGGATCCCGCACCTGTGCGGGAGGAACTATACAGCCGCCGTTAGAACCTTCACCAAGGAGAGGCACCAGGTAACCGCGCTCTCGAACTGCAGCGGCAAGGCCAACTACATTTGCTTCACCAACCTCGGCGCGAAAGACGCGAACACCAAAGCTTGCGGCGATGCGGTCTATCCGAAGCGAGGTTGGCCCGTTGCACACGAGTGCGACCTTTGAGGTGCATTCGCCGTGTTCGTTGTAACGAATTGCTCCTTGGTAGACCAGGGTAGCCAGGCGGGAAACGCAGGCAAGCGCAAATACCTCTTGAGCCTCCATGGGTCTGGCCACCTCGTTCTCAATCATGACCGTGGTACCTCGGTCGCCGTCATTGTCCGTGACGTAACCCAGGAGGAATCCCGGGTTGACTTTGTGAGCGGCCTCCAAGGCGCGACAGCAAGGAAGAAGTGCATCTCCTTCCGGCTGTATAGCGTGGCGAATCTCGCGGGCCTTGTCGTTCATGCTATTGACCGCTATGCCGAGTGATGTAAGAAGGTACTGGTCGATAGAGGTGCAGCGAGCACCTCCGTTATGGTCGATCACGATTCCAAGCTCCCGTTGTTCGAAGGCCGCACGGTAGAGTTCGCGCAGCTCGGCGAAACCACCTTCGCCGCCGGGCCCTATCGCTGCAGCAATCAAGGTCTTGTAGCTTGCCGCCGAGCTGTGGCGTAGATCTGCAACGCGACCGAAGACCTGCGCTACAGTGTCTGCCTGCGCGCTGTGTTTCAGGTGCACCGCAGCCTTGATCTCGGCTTCACTGTCTATGAGCTGATCAAAAAACCCAAGTAAGCGGGCGTGCTCCGTGGCGGACAACACCGTTCCGTTCCTGCCAAATTTAAATCCGTTGTAGCCGACCGGATTGTGGCTCGCGGTGACCATAATGAAGTGCGTGAATTCCGAGTCGGGTGAGGCGCTTGCCGCCATGAGTTGAGGCGTGGGGCAGATAAAGAGGTAGTCGGGAGAAAGGCCCAGGGCAATGAAGCATCGAATGAGTATGTCGGCAATCACTCCACCGGTGGGCCGCGAGTCCACTGCAATGCCTATGGATGGTGGTGTTGAGCCGGACTGTGCAAGGTACGCGTGATAGGCGGCTGCCACACAGCAGAGCAGGTCGATATCTGCAGCACTCAGATCAGTTCCCTGGTGGTTCATGTCGAGTGCAAATATTTTTCGCCAACCAGATACGGTTCGCAGCATTTGACCTGCTGCAGCCCGGACTGCATTCGCGCTGGATCTGGGCGCGGATGACGCCTCCTCCCGTCCGCGGGGCACAATAGCCGGGTCCCCCAGGATTAGTTGTGTTTCGTGATCATAGAGTATTGACATTCTTCTCTCCGGCAAGCCACCAAGGTGCCCGACATCTTTCGCAAGTGTAGGGTGTATGCGACAATTCTCCTGTCTGCGTACTTGAGACTACGGCTCGACATGAGACGTGTCAACCAAGTCTTTTAGGCAGTTCGTCCATTACTAAAACTTGATTAACCGATAGATATCCCTTATAAGAAGAGGTACAGGAGAAAAAGTTATGAAGACCATTCTGGTTGTTGATGAGTCGAGTCTCTTCCGCGATTTTCTCAAAAAGAAGTTTGAAGAATATGGGTTCGACGTGACCGCAGCTGTTAACGGTCTAGACGCCTCTACCAAGTTGCGGCAGATCGTCCCGGACCTTTTTATCATGGACTACTACCTGTCGCGCTTTAGTTCGGTAGAGCTACTGGAAAAGAAGAACGGGGATCCAAATACCAAGGGAATTCCGGTGATAATGGTTTCTGCCAAAATTGACAGGGACAAGATACTCCAGGTAGCTCGTTATGGAGTGCGCAAGTTCTTTACCAAGCCGGTTAAGGTAGACGCGCTTCTGGAGGCGGTCGGTGAAACGCTCAAGGTCAAACTGGATCTTGACAATACACCCTGCATTATTGAAGCCCACGTCAACGACGAAATCCTCTTTATAGAGGTTTCCCAGGGCCTGAACAAAGAGAAAATTGAGCTGTTGCGTTACAAGATACAGGAACTCATTGAGTTGTATGAGCTGAAGAACCCACGGGTATTGATCCTCATGTCAAACATCGATATTAAGGCGGGTGACTCGCTCAAGTTTGGTGTCCTGCTCAATACGGTGTTGGAAACCACCCGTGCAAAGCCGAGGTTCATTAAGGTGCTCACCAACTCAAAGTACGTGAGTGAGTTCGTCTCGGAGCGCTCAGACTACTCTGAAATTGAAGTCACAAATAACCTGAGTACAGCTATGGACGGGCTGCTTGGCAAACGTGCCGGAGAGCTCATGAGTGATGACGGAGGCGTGGTACAAAGCGAGTTCCTCCAGGGGGGCGCTGGCCCCCGCAAGGCCAGTACCGGAGAGTCGGTGGACTTGCGCTTCCATAGTGAGCGGAACACCGCCGATGAGCTTTCCAGTATGGAGAAGGGCGTACGCATTGCGGTAGTGGACGACGACTTTGTGATCCGCGAACTCATCAACGCAGCCTTCAGTGACACAAAGTTCGAAATCATGGAGTTTGAAAACGGCAGGCTCTTTGTCGACTCCGGTGGCGCCGAGGGATTCGACCTGGTGTTCCTTGATCTCATGATGCCTGAGATGGACGGCTTTGAAGTTCTAAAACATCTTCATGAGACAGAATCTACGACACCGGTCATAATACTTTCAGCGCTCTCCAAGAAGGAAACGGTTGTTGAGGCGTTAAGGTACGGTGTGAAGAGTTACATGATCAAGCCTCTCAAGCCGGACTGGATACAGAAGAAGGCGGCCGAGGTGCTTCGCCTTAATTTCTAGGGGCGTGAGATTCATGTTCACGAGCCTGTTTCTCATTCATGGTTGAGCTTCCGGAGCAGTACAGTATGGAGAGCGATTCAGTCTTTCGCTTGGTTTTTGAACGTTCACCTGCTGGCATGGCCATACTCAGTGTTGAGGGGAAGGTGTTACGCTGCAACGGCGCGCTCAGTGCGATGCTCGACAGCGGTGAGCTCCAGGATCGCGCTATCGGCGAGATACTTGCGCCCAAACAGACCGCGTTGTGGGAAGCTGCTCTGGAGCAGGTCGCGGCGAATCGTTATGCGCAAGAGGAGCTGGTGCTCGAGTGTGCCACGAGCGAGCGGTGGGTGCGCCTGCAGATTAGCCGTTTGGACGGTGATGGGGAGCAACCGCAGCTGCATCTTCTTGCGCAGGACGCGACCGAGGAGCAAAACAGCCGGGAGCGACTAGAACGCGCGAAGGAAACCGCTGAGAAGGCTACCCGCACAAAGTCGGCATTTCTCGCAAATATGAGTCATGAGATCCGCACTCCTTTGCATACCATTACCGGCATTACCGAACTCCTTCTGGATACGCGGCTTGACGATGAACAGGCCGAGTATGGCCGACAGATTCGTTTTTCCGCCGATGTGTTGTTGGGTTTGATCAATGACATTCTGGACTTTTCGAAAATTGAGGCAGGTAAACTAACCCTCGAGTACATTGAGTTTGACCTCATGACCATGGTCGAGGATGCAGTCGACATGGTGAGTCTGGAGGCTCACAAACGAGGGCTTGAGGTGATTACCTTTCTCTCACCTGAGTTGCCGGACCGTGTCTCGGGGGACCCGGTGCGGCTGCGGCAGATAGTCGTGAACCTTTTCAATAACGCCACAAAGTTCACCTCTAAGGGTGAGATCTATCTGCGGGTTCGCCCACGTACAAGAAACGGACGCATTCACGACTTGCTGTTTGAGGTGCAGGATACTGGAATAGGGATACCTGCGGAGAAGCGCAAACGCCTTTTCCGCGCATTTAGTCAGGTGGATGACTCCACGACCCGGAAGTTTGGTGGAACCGGATTGGGACTTTCTATCAGTAAGAGTCTGGTTCACCTTATGGGTGGTAACATTGGCGTACGGAGCGAGGAGAATGAGGGGTCGACCTTCTGGTTCACGGTACCCCTCGGAGATGTGCAAGAGGTCGTTGCCGCGCGACCCACCCCCTTTCTTCAGGGAAAACGAGTTCTTGTGGTGGACGATAATGCGAACTCTCGCAAGGTGATTGGTCGGTACGTACATGCGCTCGGCGCCCAGGTTGCTGTCGCCGAGACCGGGCAGGACGGTCTGGATAAACTGAAACAATCGCTGGCTGCCGCCAAGGCTTATGATGCAATCCTGGTTGACCAGGAGATGCATGGAATGGATGGATGGCATTTTGCCAGTGAGGTCCGAGCTAATGAGGACTTTCGGGATAGCAAACTCATACTTCTCAGCCCGGCTGGAAAGAGTTATGGCGAAGCCAAGATGAAGCTGCTTAAGTGGTTTCAAGCCTATACGGGTAAGCCGGTCAAACGGCGAGAACTTACTGACGCACTGTACGCGGTTCTTGTCGCCGGAGACGATCTAGACTCCGTGGAAGAGATTGAAACTCTTGAAACCGTGGCTGAGCTTGAAGAGCTTGAGGAAGTTGGTGAACTGGAAAGCGTAGATGAGCCCGTCATTGAGGGCGTAACACCGCGTGCCGCACCGGAGAAATCCGAGAATTCTCGCTACAGAGTGCTCATTGCCGAGGATCACTTTGTGAACCAGCAGCTATTCCAGACCATTCTCAGCAAAATGGGCTACACCACCATGACTGCCTCTGACGGTGTTGAGGCGGTAAAGGCGGTGACCAAGGACGGCTGTGATCTTGTCTTTATGGATGTTCAGATGCCGAATCTCAACGGCTATGAGGCAACTCAACGCATTCGCGAGGCGGGGTTTTCCACACCCATAGTCGCAGTTACCGCGAACGCTCTCAAGGGCGAACGAGAGCGTTGTACCGAGGCGGGGATGAATGACTACCTTACCAAGCCCTTTAAGAGCCACGATCTACTCCCATTTCTCAAGCGTTACCTCAAGACCGAGGATCGGTCGTCTGCGGAGCCGCTTGCGGATACCCATGCGGTGGCACCCTCCCAGGACAGTCTAGAGGCTGGTGTCCAGTCGGTTGCGCAGCAGAGAGCCATGCCAGCGACTGTGCCTTTCGACTACGAGGCGGCGGTGGGGGCATTCATGGGTAAGAGCGATGTGGTGAAACGTGTAGTTGGTGAGTTCATACGGAAGGTAGATGGCCAACTCGATCAGTTGCATGACGATCTTGCGGCTGGAAATTTCTCCTCTGCTCGAACCGTATCTCACGGAATTAAGGGCGGCGCCTGGAATCTTGAGGCAAAACCTCTGGGAGATGCTGCGGGTGCGCTTGAGGACTCCTCCCGAGCCGAGGATGCTGTGCGGTCTGATCAGGCATTGAAGGAACTCAAGCTTGCCTTTACTGAGTTCAAGGACCACTGTGAGAGTCTTGAGGAACTGCAGCTCGGGAAACCAAGTCTTTAAGGGTTAATGAACTGCGCCTTACGCGTCGGGCATCTGGCGGGCTAAACTCCTACCTTTCCAGGCAACAGAAAATGGCGAATCCCTCGACTCCGGAAGCTAAGGAATGAAAGCAGTAAGGCAGAAATCCCCACCGCCAGAAGCACCGCTGGCAGTCTCTGCATGAGTAGATCAAGGAGAGGGCCAGCGAACAGGAACCCCAACGCGGAGGCTGCGCCGGTCGAGGCCTCCAAAAGACCAAATACACGCGCGCGAAAGCTGCGGCGTACTGACAGGCCAATTGCGGTATGCACAATGAGGTGAACCCCGGCCGCAGCAACACCAGCCATAACAAGTGCAAAAAAATAGAGCGGAATGGCCTGCTGCCGCGCTACGATGTTTGCGCTCGCGGCGATAATCCAAAGCGCTGGAGCGCTGGTGGCCACGAGTGCAGCCAATAATCGGTGTCCCAGTCTTGGTCGGATAGAGGCCAACAGCGTGTAGCCCAGAATACCACCGGCAAGCAGAGCCGCGAAGGAATATCCCAGATAGTGTGGTCCGAGTCCTAATTGGTATTCAATAAAAAACGGCAAGGCTATGAGTAAGACAGGAAAACCTGCATGAAAGCTCAGGTTCATAATGAGTAAGGCAGCAAGGCCTCGAGTACGTCGGGCAAAACGTATGCCAATGCGAGTTTGAATGAGCAGGCGCCGGAACAGCGATCCGAGTGTATGCCAACTCGTCGGTGCTTTGACCGGGCTTTTGATCCCTCCGCCCAGCTCAGGTAGAAGGGTTTCCCATGCGGCCGAAAGCAGAAAGAGGGCGGCCGTGAGACTCGTGCTGCCAGGTGCCCCGAGTGCCAGAAACACAAGGCCACCGACCGCGTTCCCAGCAAGATTCGCGGTCTGAACACAGGCTCCCCGGATAGCAACTGCGGCGCCCAATGCCGTGGGACGTACAAGATCGGGGAGAAATGTATCTGCTGCTGGCTGAAAGGTGGCCTGTCCGAGGCCTACAAGCAAGGCGGTTACCAGCACGGCGGAAATGCCAAGAGCCGGTGACGCGGCGGTGGCGAGTGATAACACTGCTGCCAGGATTAACAAGACCGCACCGCGCCCGGCGTCCGAGATGAGCATAATGGCCTTAGGTCCGCGCATATCGGCCAATGTGGCAGCAATTGGGGACAGCACAACTATGGGTGCCAGGGACAAGAACTGCAGTAGCCCAAGGAGACCGGCTCCGCCGTCAAGTCCACGGATGTAAAGGGTCATGGAGAGCAGGTACAGGGCTACGGCGAGTTTTGAAAATACCTGTCCGGCGACCAATAACACCAAGGGCCGAGGTGAGGCTGTATTCACGGGAGACTCGCCGGAGGGGCCAATAGCGATCCTGGGCCGGTGTGTGCTCCTGCTCTTAGGCCCCCAAGAAAACGCACTACTTCAACTGCGGTGTTGGCATATGTTCGAGATGCAGCCGGTGCATGCGGCGCTTGCGCTTGCATGCGGCTGCGTTTTTCCTCATTGGTAAGTACGGTTCTAAGGGCTGCTATCCAGTCCTCTGTCCGGTCGGGGTGGCAAAGGAGCGAGTTGAGGTGCGGCGTGAGAAACTCGGTAAAAGGAGGGGTATCAGGCGCCACCACGAGACAGCCATAGGATAGTGCCTCAGCAAACACAATTCCATAGGTCTCGGCAAGCGGAGCCATGACGAAGCAGTCTGCGTCGTGGTAGAGCCCATGCAGGCGTGTCCTCGAAGGTTGGGTTTCAATAGTAACGCGGTCCTGTATACCCAGTTCATGTAAGCCCTTCATGAACTCTGTCCGACCCGAGACGTCGTGATGTGCCGCGTCGCCCACGACAAGTGTCCAGCGCCAGTCGTACTGCTTCAGCGCTCCAAAAGCCTCAAGTAGTCCCACCAGGTTCTTCCGCGGTGACCAGTTGCCCACGCTAAGGAAGCTTGGCCCAGACCGCGGAGGTTTTGCCCTCCGGCGCTCAGGGTGAGCAACGTCTCGGTCTGGCCTGAGCACTGGCGCCGGATAAGCTACACCCACCCGCGTGGCTGCCAAGCCTCTGCAAATGAGCTGTTGTGCAGCGAACTGGCTGGGGGCTACGGCAAAGGCAAACATTTTCAGGAGCATGGCCTCCGCGGACCTGGTAGCCGCAGTGTGCGTCGGAGCGCGATAGCGTGTGCCCATATGAGTGCGACTTCGAGTGCTCTCGGATAACCTTTGCTCTTGAAGATTTTGTGAGGGAAGAAGATGCGCTAAAAAACCGACCTCGGGGGTGTTCGCGTCGCTGCGGCGATGTGAGTTGAGCGTCGCCAGGGCAGCAGACAGATCGGCTGCTGAAGAAAGGTAGAGACTGTCCAACAGAATGTGAGTAATGCCATGAGCGCCGTGAGAATTCTCGGCGCATATTTGAGTTAGTCGTGAGCGAAGTGTGGCTGGTGCGAGGTAGTGGTAATAGAACGCGGGGTGGGCCGACAGAGCCTGGTTATAGAGGTAACCACCACCGATCGCAGGCGTGGGTGGTGGTGCGCACAGGAGTACCCTTATTCGCGGTATGAAGCCCATGCGGTCGGCGACTCCCAGATTCTTATCTCCATAGTGGCGAACGCCGCACCGGCTGCCCTGGCGGACTCACCAAGGCGCTGATGCAGGTAGGTGGCCAGGTTTTCGAGGCTGGGTTGCCGGGTGCTGAAGTAGGGTAGATCGTTGAGAAGCACATTATCTATGGCACCAAGTACCTCTGCGAGCACACCTTCCATCATTGAGATATCCACCGCATATCCAGAGGAGTCTAGGTCTGTGGTAGTGCAGATCCACTCAACCTCGTATGGATGGCTATGGGGAGATGACTCGGGCCCGGACTCGTTGGGTAGAAAATGGCGTGCGGTGAGCTCCGCCTTAACTCCGGTGGCAAACATACGGCTACTCCTTGTTCGTTAGTACTATCTGCAGGGCCTTATTGTTCGTCGCAATACACTCAAAGGCTTGTGCCGCTTCTGCGAGTGGAAATCTGTGGCTAATGTACTTGGAAGGGCACACCTGTGGTAGCAGCTCCATGAGCGCCTGCATGCGGCGGTTCTTGTCCCAGCGTGAGCTGAGCTCCGCTCGAATGTGAGAAACCTGGCTGCTGGTAATTCGAATGCGCTTACGATGAAAAACCTCACCCAGGCGAACTGGTGTTTCGTCTCGTCCGTACCATGAAGCTTCCACAACCTTGCCCTCGTGTGCGCAGATATCGACACAGCTCTGAAGCCCCTCAGGCGAGGCACTGGTATGAATAGCGTGATCTACCCCGCGTCCTTGCGTAACATCGTTCACCAGCTCGGAGAACTCTGGGCCGGGGGCAGAGACATTGCAGCCAAGGTGCTGTGCTAAACTTCGTCTTTCCGGCGAGTAGTCGACCGCAATCACCGAGGCAGCACCTGCCCGCAGAAGCAACTCAGCCGTTAGCAAGCCAATGACACCGAGTCCGACTACTGCCGCGTGCTCTTGGAAGCTCAAGGCGGTGTCGTGAGTTATACTGAGTGCGGTCTCAAGACTGGGGATAAGTACCGCGTCGTCAAGCTCTATGTGTTCGGGGATACATATGAGATCCTCGGGCAGGGCGTAGAAATAGTCCTGATGTGGTCGAAACGCAAACACCTTGGAACCGTCTTCAAGCCGCCCTGCATTCATGTATCCATAGAGAAGAGGGTAGCTGTACTCGCCCTTGAGCGCCTCGAGTGTTTCTCCTTCCGATGTGTCCGGCAGGCGACCATTGTAGGCCAGCATCTCGGTGCCATGGCTGATCGCGCTGATCAGCGAATGCACGAGTAGCTCACCGGGCTTGGCCACCAGAGGAAACTCACGCAACACAACCGATTGCTTGCCGGTGAAGAAGACCCCTCGGGCGAGTTTACTCACGATAGAGCTCCCAGACGAGGTCGGGACCCAAGAGACGGGGTGTACCGGGCCGCAGCTTCAACGCTGAACTAAGCTTGCGCACTCCCATATCACGCACAGATGGTATGCCAGCGCCGATAATCAGCGGAGCGGTAACCAGTACAAGACGCTCAAATAGCCGGGCACTTAGAAAGCTTGTGATGATTCCGGAACCGCCTTCAACGAGGAGTCGTTGAATGCCCTCGGCAGAAAGGAGTTCCAACACTGAGTGCAGCGCAAGCACATCTGGGTTGTCGTCGCTCTCGCCGGGGAGCGCGAGTATGCGCACACCGTGTTTCCTCAGTGTGCAAGCCTTGTCTTCTTGTTTGATAAGCGCCTGCTCTGAGGTAACTACGCAGGTAGGGGTTTCGTGGGCTGTTGTAATTACCAGCGAGTCGGCAGGCATACTGAGGCGGCCGTCGAGAACGACCCGCAGCGGTGAGGTGTGGCCACTAATGCGACAGGTTAAACGTGGATTATCCGCCTTTACCGTACCAGCCCCCACCAGGACCGCATCCGCCTCGGCGCGGAGTTCATGAGCAAGCCGAAGGGTCTCATCGCTTGAGATCCATCGTGAGTCACCTGTGCTGGTCGCTATACACCCATCGAGGCTTTGGGCAAATGTGATGGTAATCTCAGGCCGTTGGGACATGTTAACTCGAAATATACTGGAAGAAGCAGTGGTGGACAACCCGCTCCGGCCCGGCGTCTGGACTGGTGCCGCTGATCCAAGTTTGACTTTCATGATGGTCAGTACTACTTTACAATTGATTTAATTGGAGGCAACTTATGCGCGGAGCTTGGAAAGACACATTTTCTATTAACGGAGCATCGGAAACCACATCTATTGGAACCGAGTCAGAGAGTGCGGCTCCGCCGGTGGGCCTTATTGAGCCGGGTACGGTAATAGATGGGGTTGAGTTTGTTACAGATGTGGACTTTCCGACCCGGCTTGGGCATTTTCGTCTGTACGGATTCTACGACCATCAAACAGACGAAGAGCACACTGCACTGGTACTCGGTGATGTGCGCGGCGCGCAGAGTCTTCCGGTGAGGGTGCATTCAGAGTGTCATACCGGAGATGTTTGGGGTTCACTCAGGTGTGACTGTCGCGAGCAGCTCGAGTTGGCGGTGAGATATGTCGCCGATCGTAATGCGGGAGTCGTGGTATATATGCGTCAAGAAGGACGTGGCATTGGCCTCATGAACAAGCTGCGAGCGTACAAGCTTCAGGAGCTTGGCTTTGATACCGTTGAAGCAAACGAGCAGCTGGGCTTTCCTGCCGAGGCGCGGGACTACCGTGTCACTGCCTGCATACTCAGGCTACTGGGAGTGAAGTCCCTTGAACTCATGAGTAACAACCCCGACAAAATTGAGAAGCTCAAGGCCTACGGCGTAGAGATTAGCGGACGAATCCCAATTGTAGCGGAGCCGAATCCCCACAACCAAGCCTATATGGACACCAAGCGTTTGAGAATGCGGCATACCTACGGCATTGAGGATACAACACCGTAGCCAGTCCCACACCTATTGCTCAAATGCCTGAGTTAAGCGCTCCAGCGCTTGCTCGACCTTGTCACGGTGATTAAAGGCACTAATGCGAACATAACCCTCTCCGGCAGGGCCAAAGCCGGTACCCGGGGTAATAACTACCCCAGCGCGTTCAAGAGCCCTGTCAAAGAAGGCCCAGGAATCACCGCGACAGTTGATCCATACATAGGGCGAGTTTACCCCACCAACACAGCTGTACCCGAACGACTCAATTGCGGTACGTATAAGGCCAGCATTGAGCAGGTAGTAGTCGGTCATGTGGCGCAGTTCTTCACGTCCAGTCTCGGTGAAACAGGCCGCTGCGGCCTTCTGAACCGGATATGAGACACCGTTGAACTTGGTTGTATGGCGTCTGTTCCAGAGCTCACGCACCGATACTGCGGCTCCTGTCTGGTCATACGCGGTGCACGCCCTGGGAACGACGGTATATGCGCACCGTGTGCCGGTGAACCCTGCTGTCTTGGAGAAGCTACGGAACTCAACAGCTACTTTCTCTGCTCCAGGAATTTCATAAATTGAGCTTGGTAATTCAGGGTCACGGACGTAGGCCTCGTACGCGGCATCAAAGAGTATGAGTGAGTTATGGGCTTGTGCATACTCAACCCAGGCAGCGAGTTGTTCCTTACTTGCGGTTGCGCCGGTGGGATTGTTCGGAAAGCACAGATAGATCAAGTCGACTGTGTCCTGCCCACTCTCCGGAGGACTGGGAATGAAATTGTTTTCGGCGTTTGCCACGAAGTAGCTCAGCCCCTCGAAACGGCCGTTGTCGTAGGCCCCGGTGCGGCCAGCCATGACGTTGGTATCTACATACACAGGGTATACCGGGTCCGGTACGCCCACCCGAATATCGGTTGCAAATAGTTCCTGGATGTTGCCGGTGTCACATTTGGCGCCGTCACTTATGAAGATCTCATCAGGGGCGATGTTGATACCGCGCGAGCCGAAATCGCCTTCTGCTATCGCTTCTCGCAGGAATGCGTAGCCCTGTTCGGGGCCATATCCGTGGAAGCCGGCATCGCTACCCATTTCCTCAACCGCGTCCCGAAACGCAGCGGTGATACTGGGTGGTAGAGCCAGGGTTACATCGCCTATGCCCAACCGAATTATCTCACTATCTGGATGAGCTGAACGATATTCTTCTACCTTGCGTGCTATCTCGCTGAACAAATATGAAGACTGAAGCTTTGCGTAGTGTGGGTTTACTTGAATCATGAATGTATCCTACCATAAGACATTGAAGGAGCCAATTGTATGAACATTGTTTTTCTGGATGCTGGCACTGTTGTGCTGGACGGAGATGTTGAGCTCTCCGGGCTGGAGGCCTTAGGGCAGTTTACACCTTACGACAACACCCAGCCCGAAGATGTTGTAGAAAGAGCTGCAGAGGCAGATGTCATCATTAGCAACAAAGTGCTCATAAGCCGTGAGGCTATGGAAAAGTTGCCCACATTGAAATTTATTGCTGTGAGTGCAACCGGCTACAACAACGTGGACATTGTCGCTGCACGCGAGCGCGGCATTGGTGTGAGCAATGTACCGGGATACAGTACCGACTCGGTTGCTCAGCAGGTGTTTGCGGCCATCCTGCAGCATGCCACACATCTGGCCGAGTATGCGGCCGATGTGGACCGAGGTGACTGGGAGCAGTCAGAGATTTATACTCTTTTGCGGTACCGCTGTTTTGAACTGCGGGGGAAAAAACTTGGCATCATTGGCTTTGGCGATATTGGTCAGGCGGTCGGAGAGTTGGGCCTGGCTTTTGGAATGCAGGTGCTGCCGTATCGCCGAGGCCCTATTGCTGATGCACGTTTTCAGCGGGCTGAGCTCGACTCCGTTATCCAGGAGAGTGACTTCTTGAGTATCCATTGTCCGCTCACCCCGGATACCAGGAACCTGCTCAATAAGGACTCTCTAAAGAAGATGAAACCCTCTGCCTTTCTGATCAATACCGCCCGCGGCGGCATTGTGGACGAGTCCGACCTCGCAGATGCGCTCCGAGCGGGTGTTATCGCCGGGGCGGCGGTGGATGTTCTGAGCGTTGAGCCACCTCGCGGTAATCCCCTGCCTGCACCAGGGATCCCCAACCTTATTTTGACACCCCACACTGCCTGGGCGGCGCTTGAGGCTCGCCAGCGACTTATGGAGGGCGTTCGGTCTAATATTGAGGCTTTTGGGCGGGGTGAACAGCGAAATATTGTGAACCCGGCCTAGACCTAAGGGCGCCGTGGCTTCACAAGCCGGGCACGTACCAGTTCCTCGGCTCCGTAACGCCTTCGCAGTTCGGCTACGGCCGCATCTACTTTGGCGGAGCGGTCCGACTTGTCGCTGAACAAATCAAGCTGGCGGTCTTCATCCATGTTGTGGAGTCCGCCAATTCCAGCCCCTATCAGTCTTAGTGGTGAGCCATCCCAGGTCTTTTCCATGAGACGTAAGCACTCCTGGTAGAACAGATCCAAAGAGAGCACTGGTCGGCTGAGGGTATGGCGCGCGCTGCGGGTTGTGAACTCATGAGTACGCAGCTTCACAAAAATGACGGCTCCGCTGAGCTCCTGCTTTGCCATTCGGAAGAAAACAGCCTCGCACAACTCCAACAGCACGGTGCGAACCGCCTCAGGATCTCGGAGATCGGTCTCGAAGGTTGTCTCGTGACTAATGGAACGGTCCTCTGTGGCTCCAGAATATATTCCCGGATCAATGCCTCTGGAAACTTGATACAAATACTCCCCGGTCGAGGGGCCAAAGTGCCCACGCAGCTCTTCTTTTCTGAATTGACGCAGGTCTGAGGGCGAATGAACACCCAGTCCTTGAAGGAGCTGCACCGTGCGTTTGCCAACTCCAAATAGATCAGACAGCTTGAGGGTGTCTATGAAGCTGAGCTCCTCGCCGGAGAGCACCCGGTACAAGCCGTCGGGCTTTTTGTAGTCCGATGCGAGCTTGGCCAGGAACTTTGTCTCCGCAATTCCTACCGAGCATGACAGGCCAAACTGCTCTCGAACCTGCTGCTTAATGCGTTGAGCACTCGCTTCTACCGGACCGAGTAAGCGTTCGGTACCACTCAGGTTAAGGAAGGCCTCGTCAACCGATATCTGTTGCAGCTCAGGGGTGAACTCAGCCAATTGCAGCATTAAAGCGCGCGAGACTTCCTGGTAGCGGTGCATGCGCACCGGCAAAAATATGCCGTGCGGACACAACTTCTCGGCCTGGGCCACAGGCATGGCAGACCTAACACCGAAACGGCGGGCCTCATATGAACATGCCGAAACTACCCCTCGCTTGCCCTGGCCGACAATTACCGGAAGTCCACGGCAGTCCGGCCGGTCAAGTTGCTCCACCGAGGCGTAGAACGCATCCAGGTCAAGGTGCAGCCAAGCTTTGCTCATGGTTCTCTATCTCGCCGCGTCTTGTAGAAACACCAACTCGCGGAACTGCTCGGTCAGGAGCAGTCTGTCCGCAGGACTAACGATGTAGCTTTCTGGAGATTGGGTGCGGGGTACGCTAAGAAACTCCAGGGTTACATCGGCGTTGGCGGGTACGGTGAACTCAAATGTCAATGGCACGTTCGGGTTCGCCCCAATAAAGATCTCACCGCTGCGACGATCATCGGTGAGCCTTGTAGGTAGTTCGGAATGGAGAAGGAAGAGTGGTTCCTCAGACAATAGGCGCAGCCGGATTGACGACAGCGACCGGTCGGCATCAACACGCAGTCTGACACGCTTTCGGTCAAGAAAGACACTTGTTGTCACCTGTACTTCAAGCGGTGAGTCTCGGTGAGTGGCACTGAAGCTTTCCTCTCGCTCCAGAGACGAAATCTCATAGCGATCCTCATGCAGCACAAGGCTTACATCACCAATACGATTCGGGGCGCGAACCGTCACCGTCCGCGAGCTACTCTCAACGTCGCTGTGGTCAGCAACCGATACAGGCCGTGGGGACTCCGCACTGAATGGTGTTATCCCAAGCAGAAGGAGCAGTAAGGCGCCGGAGCTGAATCCTGTCAGAGATGACAAGAGCTTCAAGGTCCAACGTCGTTTGCCAGGTGAAGGGTGAGGAATGAGGAAGTCCATGCGTACAAACATCAGCAGGAATGGCAACACAACGAGGGTCTGAAGCAGATTGCCTCGAATCGGTGAGAGCAGTAGTGTTTCGGCCACCCTGAGCTCGGGTAAACTCAATGCTTCAAAGGTGAACACCAGCAATGGGGTGGGAGCGAGCACCATAAGGAGAAACATATATCGTCGCCGCCGAGAAACCGAAAACAGGAAAGCGCAGAGAAAGGCCCATATGAAATAGTAGCTCATTGCTACATCGACAATTGCAGAAACGACTACACCAGCAAAAAGTAGGAGAAGAGCCGTTGCCGAGTAGAAGCTGCCGTTCTTGGAGAAGGGCAGGCGCATAACAACTTGAAGTGTCAGTGTGAAGAGAAAGATCGCCCCCAGGATTTTCAGGAGGAAAAAAGGTACTGGATAATACGACCACAACTCAGGGAAGGCCCGGATATGGAGAAGCTGGCGTATGATCAGGGTTGTAGCGAAAAGAAAAGCAAAACACACGGCAGCAAATCCCGGGATGTTCCAGAGATTGCGTGCAATGGTGCTGCGGTAACGTCGAGTACGACCGCGGGCAACCGAGCCGTAGAGCAAGGTCAAGGCCAGAACCATGAATATTGCTGCCACGTGGAAGGCTTCATTCATTGAAAAGTACCCGTACTGGGTACGAAAGAACAGGTAGTTTCGGTCCCAAGCGGAAGGTAGGCCTTCGGCGTGAGCGCTCAGGAAACTATCTATGGCGTTTTCAAAGCGTCCGCCAAAGCGATCTACCGGAATAGGAGTGGAGTAGACAGACTCACTATCCGAAAGCTTGAGTGCGGGAATACCGGCATGAAGGTAGGGCTCAATGAGGCTTCCGTGAGGTCCCAGTCCTATTCGTTGGAGTTGCAAAAGGGCTGTAGGTACGCTCCAGCTCAGGCCCCCACTGACCAGAGCGTCTGCCGTGCCCTCGAGCAACCACAGCGGTGCCAGCGAGCCCCTTGCTCCGGCATGCAGGTGCAGTGGTAAGCGAGCTTCGTGCAGGTCAAGATACAACAGCGCAACCGGCTCGCCCGGGAGGTACTGCGAAAGTACCATGCGTGAGCCGCCGGATTGAAGGCTTCCATGTTCGGAGCCCAGGAATAGAAAACGCAAGCTCAGTTCCGGAGTGACATCGCTGTAGCGTTGGAGCAGAGCAAGCGCAGCGGTAACCCCAAGGTTGCCCGAAGCTGGCTCCTCGCCAACAAGGCCATTACGCGGCTGATCGAGCGCTACGGCAACCCAGATAGTGTCTTCACGGTCGCCGGAGATCTCAATGCTTACTACCCTGGAAAAGGAGTGGCCGCCTCGAAACCCGGAGAAGTCATAGACTTGAGTTTCTAAGGAGCGAGCAGCCGCGAACTGCTCTATGTACTCAATTAAGGCGAGTTCGCCCTCAGCAGCCTCGATCCGAGGTGCAAAAGCTCCAATATCGGCATGAATTGTCTCCCACGGGGTAGGTGAAAGCGCCGATAGGTACTGTGAAAAGAGTACAGAAATTGTTAGACTAAGTACGATACGGAGATAACGATTATGCATTCCTTTCCTAGGATAGGGATATGAGCATAGTTTGGTCAAGCGCCGTCGGAAGCGAGGAAAACATGGAGTTACTCCAGGCAATTCAAAAACGTGTCAGCGTACGGGACTTCACCGACCAAGAGGTGAGTTCGGAACAGCTTGAACGCATCCTCGAGGCCGGGCGACAGGCGCCATCAGCCAAGAACCGCCAGGCCTGGCGATATGTTGTTGTTCGCAACGCAGCAACGAGAAAGGAACTGGAAAACGCCAGTTTTGGGCAAGAGTACGTTGGTCGTGCTCCAGTAGTTATTGCGTTGTGCACAACGAATATTGAGTACAAAATGCCCAATGGACAGCTTTCGTATCCGGTTGATCTTGGCATAGCCTCGGCGTTCATGATGATACAGGCTACCGCAGAGGGGCTCGGTTCCTGCTGCATTACGACCTTCCGGGAACAAGAAGTCAAGTCTCTGCTCTCGGTTCCTTACTCAATGCGAGTTGTTATGCTGCTGCTTGTTGGGCATTCGGCAGGTCACACCGAGGGTGAGCAGCGCCTAAACATGAACCGCATAGTGTCATACGAGCATTGGTAGAGCGACTGGTAGCGGGGAGTGGTTGTGAACTGCCGCGCGCGGCACCGAAGGCCCGTAGCGCTCTTAGCGTTCTTAACGTTCATAGCGTAAAGACGCTCGTATAGTTTCGCGTTCTCGTGCCAGATCAATAAGACGGGTAATAAGCTCCGAGTAGGAAAGTCCGGCTGCGGAGCACATGCGGGGAAACATGCTTATTCTGGTGAAGCCAGGAATCGTATTGATCTCGTTCACAACCAGCTCGTGAGTATCCTGCAGTAAAAACAAGTCGACCCTCGCCATTCCTTCACAGGCGGCCGCACTATAGGCTGCCTCGGCAATGGCCCGAGCTTTTTCCATAACCGTGGAGTCCAGGTGCGCCGGAACAATAAGCTGGGCGCCGTCTGGATCAAGATACTTTGCGTCGTAGTCATAGAACTCATGGCTAGGAATGACCTCACCCGGGGGGAAGGCATAGGGCTCGCCGTTCCCAATGACCGAGATTTCAATCTCGCGAACTGGTCTGGCCGGTTCAATAAGCACCTTCGTGTCGTATTTGAGGGCATTTTGGACAGCTGGCTCGATCTCGTCCGGAGAGTGAGTCTTGGTGATTCCAACCGAACTACCTGTCCGGGCAGGCTTCACGAACAGCTGCGGTCCAAAGGTCTCCATACATCGAGTTATGAAGGCCTTGAGCTCAGCATTCGAGGCAAGTTCAACGGCGGACGCCGTAAGGCTGTCCAGGGTTGGAATACCATGCGCTCGCCACAGCTGCTTGACCAGGTCTTTATCCATCCCAACCGAGCTACCAAGCACACCCGCCCCTACATAAGGTAACTCAACCACCTCCAACAGCCCCTGAACCGTTCCATCCTCACCTAGCGAGCCGTGCAGTACCGGGAAAACCACATCGAGCTGCAGTTGTTCGCCATTGCAAAACAATCCGACCCCTGGTCGACAATCAACGGTCTGAGACGGATCTTCAATGATGTCAAGAGCAGTGTCCGGTACTACTCCAGCTTCATGGATGCTCTGCGGTTGCAGGTACCAGCGGCCACTTTTTGCTATGCCAATGAGAATGGGTTCGAACCTGCTTCGGTCTATATTGCGGAAAACCGAGGCTGCGGACTGCAGTGATACCTCATGCTCCCCGGACTTACCCCCGTAGAGTAAGGCGCAGCGTAAACTCATGCAACTTCTCCTTCACACCCACAGTGGCCTGCTAAACGAGCGCCGCTCGGGACTGGGACAGCTGCTCGGCTATCTCAATCTCATTCCACGGCTGCGGCCCGTCGGCATATATAATGCTCCCTTCGTGGCCTTTACCCAGTAGGAGAACGGTATCGTTTTTATCGGCAAGCTCTACCGCAGTCTCAATAGCCGTGCGGCGGTTAACTATGCGCAGGATCTCGCGGCCGTCCTTCCAGTCGGGCCGTTCTTTGCGACACCCTGCGGCAATCTCGGCAATGATGAGGTCTGAGTCCTCGCCCCGCGGATCCTCGTCGGTCAAGATCACGATATTGGCAAAGCGTGCGGCAAGCTCACCCTGTATAGGGCGCTTTGCACGGTCGCGTTCACCCGCCGAGCCAAAAACTACGATCAGGCGTCCTTTGGTGTACTCCTTGATCATGGGTAGCACTGTTGAAAAGGAGCCGGGGGTGTGCGCGTAGTCCACGATCAGGTGAAAGGAGCCGTCGGTCGGGATTGAAGTCATTCGCCCTGTCACGGGCTGTAGTTTCTCTAGATGCGGAACAAGGTCGGGTACTGGCATGTCGAGCAGCCGCGAAACGCATAGAACTGCGGCCAAGGCATTGTCAATGTTAAAGGCTCCTACAAGCGGAAGGTGTACCGGGTATGAGCTCTTGGACTTGCGGTCAATCAAGCTGAAGTTACTGCCCCGCATGTCCGAAACACGGTTTTCTACTCGTAGTTCTGCCTCGGATGCTCCTGCTGAAGAATAGTAGGCGCAGGGTACCGGCGAGAGTTGAGAGAAGTACCGAGAGGCTTCATCGTCGGCGTTAAGAATTGCCGTCCCCCCCGGCGTCTCACTCAAGGCCCGGAACAGGTTGCCCTTGTCACTGCGGTACTGCTCCATGCTGCCGTGAAACTCAAGGTGTTCATGGCTTAAGTTCGTAAAGACGCCCATCTGAAAGCGCACATGTGCCAAACGTGAAGTGCGCTCTGAGAGACCATGCGATGTAGCCTCAAGAACGGCATAACTCTTGCCGGAGTTCAGCATATCGGCTAAGGCAGCCTGTATCTCTGGTGCCTCCGGAGTCGACTGCCGTAAGTCGTTCTTGCTGGTTTTTCCGCTGGTGTTCATGGATACCGTTGATATAAAACCCGAGGAAGCACCGGCGGCTTCAAGCAACTGGTGGATAAAGAACACCGTACTGCTCTTGCCGTCGGTACCGGTAACCCCCACTACTTGAAGTCTGTGCGATGGGTTACCGTGATATGCCGAAGCAATGCGGGAAAGGGCGGGGCGAGACTCGGCCACCTGGAGGGCAACCGGAGCCTTGGAAACATCGACTGCAGGGTCGGAGTACAATACTGCCGCCGCCCCGCGTTTAATAGCCTCACCAATAAAGGTGTGACCATCTACATGGTCACCGGGAATAGCTACAAAAAGCGTTCCGCGCGTTACCTTACGCGAGTCGTAGGCTACCTGCTTAATTACCGGATCTGCATTGCCATGACGGGATAGCAGGTCTATCCCGTCAATGAGCTGTGATAGCGGCTTATACGCCATAATAATTCACTCCACCTCGCTCAAGCCAAAACCTTACTGCCCAAGTTCGCGGTGCAGAAACCGGAAGTAGTCGGAGTCGGTACTGAGTGTCTTGCGGAAGTTCGGCAAGGTTCCCCGGTATGACTCAATTGACCGCCAGAACTGGAAGAAGTCCGGGTCTCCTTGGTATGCGGCTGAGTAAATTGCGGCGGCCTGTGCATCTGCGGCACCGCGAATGCGCTCTGCCTCTTCATAGGCTCCGGAAAGAATAGTCCGGCGTTCCTGATCCAACTGTCCCAGGATTTCTTCTTTGCGGCCCTCACCAGTGGAGCGGAAGAACTGCGCCTCACGGTTTCGCTCAGACACCATCCGGTCGTAGACACTCTCGGTTAGATCGTCCGAGTAGCGAATCTGCCTCACAATAATGTCAATGAGTTCAACACCAAAGTCCTCGGTAGTTGCGGCTGCGCTTCTGAACATTTCATTCGAGAGAGCACGTCGGCCTTTTTGGATGTCTGGGAAGTCGGTGCCCATTTCCAGCTCTTCAAAGTCTTCAAACTCACCGAGGTCTTCGGTATCCGCCTCACCCCCAACAGCAACGACGTCTCGCTCAAGTTCGTTAATTACGTTAGAGTCTCGCACCGCCTCGACCAAGGGGTTGTCAGCAATGATGGTTCGCACCGCACTCTCAATTACGTCGTCAAGCCGGGCATATCCCGACTGCAGGGTAGTGACCGACTCATAGAAACGAGCTGGGTCTGAAACCTTCCAGCGTGCTGTAGTATCAATCCATATAAACTGGCCTTCCGAGGTAGGAATACGGCG
This sequence comes from Spirochaetales bacterium, assembly GCA_007127105.1. Lineage (GTDB taxonomy): Bacteria > Spirochaetota > Spirochaetia > DSM-27196 > SLAA01 > SLAA01. Next base: position 30,896 of record SLAA01000230.1, read on the forward strand.
TGGATCTCCGTCCCAGCTGAGTAACCGGCGGGGATAGCGCACTACGGTGTCAATTACCGGCATCTTGAACTTAAGCCCGGCAGTAGTCTCACTGGAGACGATCTCACCAAAACGGGTTATGACCGCCTGCTCACCTTCGTCAATGACATAGAGCGGCCCAAGCATAAAGAACACAACAGTTAAGACAACTACTACGGTGCCTACACTTATAAGTTTTCGCATCACTGTGAACCTCCTTGCAGATTCAGGAGCGGCAGGAAGTTGTCGAGCTCACGGTCAATCAACAAGGTACCGTCATCCTCCATGAAGAGGTCTTCCATCATTTCAATGTAGAGACGTGTTCGAGTAGTTGCCGGTGCGGCAGCGTACTCGCCAAGCACCGCTTCAAAACGCGCGGCGTCACCTCTGGCGCGGTTAACCCGCTCGGTGGCGTAACCACCGGCTTCCTGGACAAGCCGCTGAGCCTGACCCCGGGTGCGGGGAATTTCCCTGTTGTACTGCTCGCGGCCCTCGTTAATGAGCCTGTTCATGTCCTGTACCGCCCGGTTGACGTCCTCAAATGCGTCCTGCACGCGACCGACCGGCGGAACAATGTTCTGCAGACGTACCTGCATAACACGAACACCAAGATTGTAACTGTTCAAGATATCGTTCTTCATCTCAAGTGCCTGCAGCTCAATGTTACTGCGTTCACTTCCTATGACGTCCAGAATGGCTCGGTCACCTACCAGTTGGTTTACTACCGACTGCGAGATGTCCCGAATCGTTTTAGTTTGGTCCTGCACCTCGAAAAGCCACTTTACCGGGTCATCAATGCGGAACTGGATAATCCATTCAACATCAACTATGTTCAGATCTCCGGTCAGCATGATTGACTCTTCCGGGTAGTCGCGGTCGTCATACCGCGTTGTTACACCCGGAGCGGTGGTGCGAAAACCAAAACTGGCATTCTGGAGCACCTGGGTTGGTACGTTGTACGCTGTCTCAATACCGAAGGGCAGTTTAAACTGCAGTCCCGGTCCTACGGTACGATTATACTCACCAAGCAGCAGCACAACGCTCTGCTCGGTCTGGTCAACAATAAAAACACTGGTCGTAGCGACACCGATAACAGCAATTACAATCA
>SLAA01000214.1 GCA_007127105.1 Spirochaetales bacterium
CGGCCCGATGCTCGACAACAATTCACCGGAACACGCTACGAGATTGTTACTATTGTAGCTGAGTAACCCCATGCCCATCGTCCGTGGAACACGCGGCACGGTGGAGCATACAGTGGCGGTGGGCGTGTACGTCCAGGTCAATGATCAGAACGCTGGACACGATGTCCGTCCGGCAACGGGGTGACGTACTCCGGGTGGTACACAATGGGCACCGCGCTCGGGTTCAGGGCCGCGCCAGAGGTCGCGCTTGCGTAAGGGGCCCCGCCCCCGTGCGTGAAAGGTTTGCTCAAGAGCCCAACCCGAAACGGTGAACAAGTGAGGCGGCCGCTTCCGTATCAAGTACAGCGTATAACTGGTCAGCATCAAGCCGATCCTGAGCCCGTGTCGAGCTTTGCTTCAGGAGCCATAATAGTTCAGGAGATAGTACCGGAGCTTCTCGGCCTGCAAAGGGCACCTTCCGTAGCCCGGACTCGAACTCGGCGGCCAGCTCGGGTGTGTTTGGCGTGAGGACATCCAGAATGAACTCCTGCTCAGCTTGGATCAGGAGTAGTCTTGAAACTTCGACCAGGGGGTAGCGCATGCTCTGGGTGTTCCGGTACACCGAAGAAAACCGTGTGCGAACAGCCTTTTCAATAGTCGAAAGCTCTCCGGACATCATGAGATCGATATCGTAGGTTGCGCGCGGCTCACAGTACAGCGCAAAGGCAAAACCACCGGCAAGACCAAACGACAACTCGGCCTCGGCGCAGGCGTCAATTACTTGAATTAAGGCCTCGTTCAGTTCCATTGTGCATCCTTGCGGGCGCGCATGCGGCGCCAGAAGCGGCGTTCCAGTTCTTGCGGCTCCAGATGAGGGTGCTTCGCCGCATCGCCCGCCTTGTTGAGCTCCTTCTGCACCTCAAAGATCTCGAATGATTGCTGAAGCTGGCGTGCCGCCTTCTGCGGGTCGAAGGTTCTCATGGTCTCCATCTTAGCCAAGTTCGCGGCAAAACGGAAGCCGCCAGCAGCAGTTCTTACGGCGCTGCACTCGAGTGCCTGGGTGGCGGGGCGATTAGATTTATGCGAAATTCGGAGGCATATTTATGCCCATAGATATGCCTCCGAAATATGCCTCCGAATATTCGAAAAACTCTGACTCTTAATCCTTGCGCACCCCGGCCCTTGCACCAAGGCGCCTCCTTGATTAGTATCAGCATGTGGGCGCAATCAATTGTGAAAATATCGATATACCCGCGTAATATGATAAAGAGGCTGGAGGAAACATGAGCAATAGACCAAAGCCAGTGGTTCTGGTGGTTCGAGACGGCTGGGGCAACAATCCCTATAGTGAACATGACAAATACAACGCAGTGAAGCTGGCGAACACGCCGTGTAACGACCGCTTGCTCAAGCAGTATCCCTGGACCCGCATTCATACCTCGGGCGAGGATGTTGGACTTCCCGACGGCACCATGGGAAACTCCGAGGTAGGGCACCAGAACCTGGGTGCGGGACGTGTTGTGTACCAGGAGTCGGTACGAATTACCAAAGCAATTCGCGAAGGCGAGTTCTTCCAGAACGAGAAGCTGCTGGCCGGTGTGCGCCGGGCCAAGGAAAACAACGGCTGGGTGCACATTATGGGCCTGGCTTCCGATGCCGGTGTCCACGGTCTGCTAACCCACCTCTACGCCTGCGTGGAGTTATGCAAACGTGAAGGCCACAGCAAGGTTGCACTGCATCTGTTCACCGACGGACGCGACACCGGACCCTATACCGGAATAGAGTTTGTGCGGCAGATTGAGGAGAAGCTTGGTGAAATTGGGGTAGGCAAGATTGCATCGCTTACCGGACGCTACTGGGCAATGGACCGTGACTTCCGCTGGGAGCGTGTGAAACGGGCCTACGACATGCTGACCGGGCGAGACCAGGCCGTGCCGGTTTTTGAGACCGCGACCGAGGCCATGCAACACTACTACGACAACCCGGACAACGACAGCCAGAATGGTGATGAGTTTGTGACTCCTCGTTACGTAGGAAGTGACTGGAAAGACACCCGCATGGAAGACGGTGACACCGCGATCTTCTACAACTACCGGGGTGACCGTCCGCGTGAAATTATTCGGGCCTTTGTTATGGATCCTTTTATGGGTGCAGTGAAACCCTCGCCCGACAGCGGTGAGAAGGGTTTTGAGCGTGGCAAAAAGCTTGACATCTACTGGGTAACCATGACCGCGTACGAGGCGGATCTTAACTCTATGGTCAATGTTGCGTTCCCCAAGGCTCCAAAGATGGTCAACATTGGTGGTGAATATTTGAGTGCGAAGGGCCTGACGCAGTTCCGTTGCGCCGAGACCGAGAAGTTTCCCCACGTTACCTTCTTCTTCAACGACTATCGTGATGAACCCTTTACCGGAGAGGGCCGCGAGATGCCACAGTCACCCAAGGTGGGAACCTACGACCTCAAGCCGGAGATGAGCGCGTATGAAGTGCGCGATATCGTGCTCAAGCGGCTATCTGCCGATGACTGTGAGGACTTCATTCTGGTGAACTTTGCAAATGCCGACATGGTAGGCCACACCGGGAAACTTGATGCTGCGGTTAAGGCATGTGAGGCGGTAGACGCCTGCGTGGAGGCTCTCGTTGAGGCTACTCTCAAGCGCGGTGGCAGGCTGATTGTAACCGCAGATCACGGTAACTCCGAGCAGATGTGGGAGGACAAGAATAACAGCGCCCACACCGCGCACACGACCTATGACGTGGACTGCATTATTGTGGACGCAGACCGAACGGGTGATGCAACCGGCAGCATGGACGAACCCTCGTCCTCTCTGCGCTCCGGTGGACGACTGGCCGATGTATTCCCAACCGTGCTTAAACTCATGGGGTTGGAGAAGCCAGCCGAGATGAGCGGCGAGTCGCTTGTATAGGCTCGGCTGGTAGCGGTCGGCGAGTCCTTGGTCCGGGCGTAGCTTGGGCGACTAAGGCTGCGCGTCTGTGGGGCCATTGGCGGGGCCTTCCGCGTCAAGGCAGGAGACAACTGCGGCGCGGAGCGCCTCGCGGCTCCATGGTTTACGAATGATCACCACGTCCTCAAGAGTCTGCTTGA
>SLAA01000053.1 GCA_007127105.1 Spirochaetales bacterium
CGGCCCCATCTTTGAGCGAGTCGACGACGGTGAATACACCGGTAGTGCGGAAGGTTATCAGTCTACCATCAGGGTGCGTGTTGTCGTTGAAGGTGGCAAGGCAGTTGAGATCGAGGTCATAGAGGAAGGCGAGACTCCTGGAATTGGGGATCGTGCCTACGGCCCAATTGCTGAAGCAGTATTAGAAGCCCAGGGCACCGATGTCGATGTCGTTTCGGGGGCAACCGTAACCAGCCAGGCTATGCTGGCCGCAATTCGTGATGCGGTTGGCGCTGGCGAGGCTGAAATGAGCTTTGCCGATGTTGAGGATGGCACATATACCGGTGTTGGTCAGGGCTACGGTGGCGAGATCGAACTCGAGCTCAGGTTTGAGGGCGGAGAACTGAAGTCCATTGAGGTGCTTGACCATTCCGAGACGCCCGGCATAAGCGATCCAGCCTTTGACCAGGTGATTCCTGCTATTATTGAGGCTCAGTCACCAGATGTGGACGCCGTGAGTGGGGCCACTGTTACCAGTGAGGGAATAATTGGTGCTGTGCGTGCCGCTCTTCCGGGGGGGCAGGCCGCCGAGGCGCCCGCAGGCCCGCCCGAAGACGGTACCTACACCGGAGTTGGCCAGGGTTACGGTGGACCAATTGAGGTCGAGGTTGTGGTGCAGGACGGCTGGATTGTAGATATACAGGTGTTGGATCACGCCGAGACTCCTGGGATTAGTGATCCGGGTTTTGAAGAAACCATGAATGCCATATTTATCTCCAATAGTACCGACGTTGATACCGTGAGTGGTGCAACAATGACAAGTCAAGGACTGATTGATGCAGTCAAGGACGCGCTCTCCGGCGGTGGCGCCGAGGTGTCTGGCCCGGTTGAAGACGGTACCTACACCGGTGTTGGCGAAGGGTATGCCGGACCCATTGAGCTTGAAGTAGTTGTGCAGGACGGCTGGATTGTAGACATCCAGATACTGGACCATGCCGAGACGCCTGGTATCAGTGATCCTGGATTTGAAGAAACGCTGAACGCGATTTTTGCATCGAATAGCTCGGATGTAGATGCCGTCAGTGGTGCCACCATGACGAGCCAGGGCGTGAAGGCCGCGGTTCGTGATGCCGTTGGCCGTTAAGAGGAGGATTGTGTGAAGAAACTGACGTTGCTTGAACAATCCGTGTTGCTTGGAATCCTCCCATTGCTCGGGCTCACGGCCCGAGTGGCGGAGGCGCTTGTCGCGGTTGTGAGTGTTGCGGTCATTACCGTTGTGCTGTCTGCGGTTGCCAAAGCAATACGGGGAAATATAACCCCGGAGTTCACTACCCCAATCCTGGCCGCTCTGGGCTTGGGGCTTGCATACATTGTGTATGCGGTGGGCCCTTTTGTGCTTCCTGTGAGCGCGGACTCGGCGTTGTACGTATTACTTCTGGGCGTGACGCCTCTGGTTTATATTGGGTGTCTCGGCAACGAGCACTCGCCACCGATGCTGCCCGCGCTCGTACGCTTCTCGGTTGTCGCGCTTGTCCTGGGTGTGGTGCGTGAGCTCATGGCCTTTGGAACGCTGCTTGAAATGCAGATGATCCCGGTGGAGCTTGCACCGTACGGTGCCGCGAACCTGGCGCCAAACGCATTCCTGTTTGTCGGCGTACTCATCATACTGGCGCGTCTGGTCAAAAAGAACGGCGGCGAAACGAACAAGGAGGCTGCAGCATGAACCCACAATTGACGCAGTTGTTGAGGTACCTACTGCTGGAAAACCTTGTGTTCGTTTCCTTTATCGGGACTCTGCTGGTAGTTTCCGAGTCCGAGCGAGGCCCCCGCAGCGCGGCTACCGCTGGTGCTAAGTTCATTGCTTGTCTTATTCCGGCGAGCTTTCTGGGTTGGGCGCTTTCAGCCGCTTTGCCTGGCGAGCTCGGCTTTGGTGCAGTGTTCCTGTTTCTTGTTGTGGCGCTGGGAGCTATTCTGATCCTCCGCAGCTGGGGTGAACTACAAGGTGACTGGATTGGCATTCCGCGTGAGATTATTGCTCTCCCGCTCTTTGTCGGTTCACAGATCTGGCTGTGGCTGAAGGGGCTTGAGTTTGCCGAGGCGGTTGTCGCCTCGGTCGGCGCCGGGTTGGCGTTCTATCTAGCCTTTGTTATCGTTGCTGCGATTCGGGAGCAACTTGAGCTTGGCGAGTTGCCCGATGGGCTACAGAAGCTAGGGATTGTTGTGGTGTCTATGGGCGTAGTAGCAATGGCCTTGCTTGGATTTAAGTTCTTCTAGCCCTCATCGACTCAAATTGAAGGGCCGCCGGGCATATATGCATCCGGCGGCCCTATTTTTTTACGTTATCAGCTAAGCCGTGAGCTCAAGCATCAACGAGGAGGATCTGCAGGTCGCACACGTTGGTATTGGTTGGACCGGTTTTGAAGAGAGCTCCAGCGCGGTCCAGAAACTCATACGAGTTGTTGTTTGCCAATGTTTCCTCCAGGCTGAGTTCTGCCGCGTGAGCGGCGGCCAGGATCTCGGTCGATGCAAAGCCACCCGCGGCGTCGGTCGGTCCGTCGTTGCCGTCGGTTGCAGCCGAAAGAAAGGTTACACCCTCAAAGGCCTTTGGTCTGCGGGCAATCTCGGCCAGGAAGGCCGCTGCCATCTCCTGGTTTCTCCCACCTTTTCCAGTTCCCCGTATCGTGACCGTGGTTTCTCCACCGGCGAGCACACACGCTGGCAATGCGCAGGCCTTTGCGCCTGCTACCAGGTCGACCGCGATGGCCGAGTAGAACTTGGCAATCTCGCGCGCTTCACCGGTTACCTGAGAGCTCAAGACCAGGGTGTTGTATCCAAGCTCCTCGGCCTTTACTCGTGCGGCCTCCAGTGCCTGGGCATTGGTGCCTATCAGCACGTTGTGGACTCGGTTGAAGACGGGGTCTTTGGGCTTTGGCGTATCAAGGTGCGGGTCCTTCTTACAGGCCTGCAAGAGCCGCACCACGTTGGGGGGGATGCGGTCCTGGAGTTGATACCGAAGTACCGTAGCCCAGGCATCTGCACCGCTGTCAGGATCCGGCACCGTGAGTCCGGAGGCAATGCTCTCCAGATTGTCTCCTACAACATCCGAAAGAATGAGGCTAAGGATGGTAGCGGGCGCGGCATGAGCAGCCAGTCGGCCTCCCTTGACTGCCGAAATATGCTTGCGAATGGTGTTAATCTCTTGAATTGTGGCGCCGCTTGAGAGCAGAAGGTTGGTCGTCTCCTGCATGTCGCTGAGCGTTAAGGAGTGCTCTCCGTCGCTGTACGGGAGGGTCAGCAGCGCGGAGCCTCCACCGGAGATCAACACTATACAGAGGGTTTCCTCGTCGGCCTCCGATGCAATGCGCACCGTCTCCTGGGCAGCCAAAATACTGTTCTCGTCCGGTACCGGGTGTCCGGCCTCAATAGTCTTGACCTTGGAGAGTGGGGCGGTATGTCCGTACTTGACCGAGATCACACCCTCGGCAACTCGGTCTCCCAGGACGGACTCCACCGCACGAGCCATCTTGGCGGTGGCTTTGCCAGCTCCAAGTACGACAATGCGGCGGAAGTTGGTGAGATCAAGCTCATGGCGCTCATTCTCGGTCGCTACAACGAGGTGGTTGTCCTCAATGCTCAGGGCTTGCTCAATCATCTGCTCCGGGTCTACACGCTCGAGTGCGGCACGGGCAATTGTTTCTGCATGGGTTTGGTTCATAATGTCATTATTGTAGCAGCAAAACTGTAGTATGCAAGAGCAGGGCGGCAGGAAGTGCCAGCCAAAAGTCTTGACCGGCACATACTCCCTACTGAAAGACCGTGATTACTGGGCCGTAGTGCCGCCGTCCACGGTGTAGAAGCTTCCGGTCAAATAACTTGCCTCGTCTGAAAGCAACATGACCGCGAGGTTCGCGACCTCTTGCGGAGTTCCGTAACGACCAAGGGGCACAATCCCCTTAAACGCGTCTTCTTCCTGAGCACCCACATTCTTCTCAATGCTGCTCATCATGCGCCCCTTAATTGGGGCCGGGCAGATTGCGGTAACCCGAATGTTCTTCTCGGCCAGCTCGAGCGCGGCAACACGAGTCATGCCAATCACCGCATGTTTTGAGGTAACATAACCAACGAGTCCCGGTGAGCCTTGGAGTCCTGCAACACTCGCGGTATTCACAATTGCGGATCCGCTTTTCATGTGGGGGATTACACTCTTCATTCCAAGGTACACACCCTTTACGTTCACCGCTATAACCTTGTCAAATGCATCTTCCGGATAGTCGGTGATAGGTGCCGCCGGGCCTTCTATACCGGCGTTGTTGAAAAAAACGTCAATGCGGCCCCACAACTCCACCGCCTTGCCCGCATAGGCCTCGCAGTCTGCTGCCTTCGAGACATCTGCGGTGAAGCCCTCGGCCGTGCCGCCCGCTGCTTGAACCTCGTCCACGGTTTTCGCTATCGCGTCCTCGTTCATGTCTACAACCAGGACTTTTGCGCCTTGTTTTGCCAGGGTGACACAGGTTGCACGCCCAATATCACCGCCCCCACCGGTCACAACTGCAACTTTTCCGTCAAATCGTAACATTGTCGCCTCCTGTTAAAACTGCTTTGGGTTTTCATAAACTTCCAAACCCCATAATAACATGGATAGCTGAGAACCGCCGGCGAACGACTACACAGCGGAGCTCTTGCGGAAACTCTCAGAGTTGATGATCAAGTTCAGGACTATTCCCACAATTGCGGCAAGCGCGAGCCCGCCAAGTTCAAAGGTACCAGTCTGGAAATTGGCGCCACCTAAACCCAGGACCAACATCGCTGAGGAGATAATAAGCGGTCGTGGGTCGTCCATGTTTACGCGCGCATCGACCATGTTGCGAATTCCTATGGAACTGATCATGCCAAAGAGGAGTATTGAGATGCCCCCAATTACCGGGCCCGGTATTCCCGCAATGAGTGCGGTGAACTTGGGAACCAGCGAAAGTATGATAGCAAAAACGGCCGCAATCTGCATGACTATTGGCGTGTGCACTCCGGTGAGGGCAACAGCTCCGGTGTTTTCGCTATAGGTGGTGTTCGCCGGGCCTCCGAGCAGAGCCGAGATCGATGTAGCAATTCCATCTCCCAACAGGGTGCGGGTCACCCCGGGGTCTTTGAGGTAGTCCTTCTTCACTACATTGCCTATTGCAATTACATCGCCAAAGTGTTCTACAACCGTGACAATCGCAATAGGAACCGTCATGAGAATGGCGGTTGTCGAAAAGCGAGGCAACATAAAGGCTGGCAGACCGAACCACCGTGCTTCCGCTATGCCTCCGAAATCGACAATGCCCAGAATCACTGAAAGCAGGTAGCCAGCAACGAGGGCTACGAGAACCGGCAGTGTTGAGATAAACTTCCAGCCGAACTTCAGGGCCCCAACCTTCACGAACACCGCTACCGCAAAGGTAAAGATTGCAACTGCCCATGCTCCGCCGGTACCAATAGTCTCAACCACCCAGGCCGGTGAGTTTACGCCGCCAGCACTGTCTATAGCGACCGGAGCAAGAATAAGACCAATGAGAATAATGATCGGCCCGGTAACATGTGGCGGAAGGATGAGTTTCAGCACTTCATAAGATACAAAGCGAAAGATGAAACCAATGACCAGGTACACCAGGCCGGCAACCATAATACCACCGGTCGCGTAGGCAATATTCCCACCGGACGCCGCAGTTACCGCGAGTATGGGTGGAATGAAGGCAAACGAGCTTCCCAGGAAGACCGGCATCTTGCCCTTGGTCAGCACATGGAAGATCAGGGTGCCTAGCCCTGCCGCGAACAGCGTAACCCCAATATCAAGCCCGGTAATGATTGGTACCAAAACCGTGGCGCCGAACATCACAAAGGTGTGCTGAAGTCCGAGTACCACGGTTTTGGCCTCAATGCGATTCGCCGCTATATCCGATACATCCGACATGAGTTCCTCCTATTTTTTCACCAAGCGTCGCGCCCGGCACAAATTGTGCCACTGTGTACCGGAACGCCTGACTTTATCAAGTTAAGCCAGACGCCAATCGGCAATTCTGACTGGAAAAGTTCCGCGAAAGTCATAGAATTCCGGTGTATGAAGCAGCAACGCTATCCTCCGGCCATGCGTGGTCGCCCGACCTGGATTGAATGTGTACAGTCAAGCAGACTCATGGTGGTGGCATTCCTGTTTCTCCTGCTCCCAGTGCCGTGGCTGCATTCACAGACCGGTGGGCCTACCGCCCTTCATTGGGCTGCTGGACGCGGCCACACCGAGATCGTGCGTGTGCTCATTGATAACGGAGCCGAGCTGGAGGCGCAGGACTACCTTGGACGTACTCCCTTGCACGCGGCTCACCGGCATCCGAGCACTGTAGAGGTGTTGCTGGAGGCTGGAGCGAATGTGAATGCGCGTGACAGTTTCGGCGCTACGCCATTGCATATGGGCATTCGGATTCCCGAAACAATTGAGCTTCTGATCAACGCCGGTGCCGAAATCGACTCAACCGATGCCATTGGCCGCTCGCCGCTGGACTTAGCGGTGCGGGGTGGCTCGTCACGGAGAAACGTTCGCGTGGTACGGGCCTTGGTTGAGGCTGGCGCACGTTGATTCTTGTCATGCAGGTAGCCGAAGACACGCATTTGCGCTACAGTGCAAGGCATAATGCGAAGACAGTATCCATTCTCGGCGGTGGTTGGGCAGGAAGCGCTCAAGACCGCCTTAATTCTCTGTGCCGTCGACCCTGGAATAGGCGGCGTGCTGATACAGGGGCACAAAGGCACCGCAAAAACAACAACGGTTCGTGGAGTTGCCTCACTCATTCCCGGAATCAAGGTGCGTTCCGGCTGTCGGTTTAACTGCGACCCGTCAGACTCTGCCGAACTGTGCGAAGTATGCACAAGCGAAGATGAGGAGCTTGTCACCATACCCAGTCCGGTCGTGAACCTGCCCCTAAATCTCACCGAGGATCGTCTGGTGGGCAGCATGGATGTGAGTGCGGCTTTGTCACGGGCGGAAAGGCGCTTTGAGCCTGGTTTGCTTGCGGCCGCACACCGCGGAATACTCTATGTCGATGAAGTAAACCTCTTGTCTGACCACTTAGTTGACATGTTGCTTGATGTTGCCGCATCGGGTGAGAACATTGTGGAGCGTGAAGGAATGTCTTTTCGGCATCCCTCGAACTTCATTCTCGTAGGCACCATGAATCCTGAGGAAGGCGAACTGCGGCCGCAGTTTCTGGATCGGTTTGGCTTGTGCGTTCAGGTGAGTTCGGTGCGCGATATCGAAGCCCGGCGGGAAATAGTGCGCCGGCGGCTGTCCTTTGAGCGTGACGCCGAGGCTTTTGCGCTGGAGTATTCCGACGAAGAAGACCTGCTCAGACGTCAAATTTCGCTGGCCAGGACGCGTCTGGCGGCGGTGCACATTGCCGAGGAAGCCTGGGATTTCGCGGTTCGCGTGGCCGTAAACGCCGGAGTGCAGGGGCACCGGGCAGAACTTACCATTATGAAAACGGCAGTCGCCCTGGCTGCGTTTCTGGAGCGCGACGAGGTGCGGTTGCGCCACGTAAGCGAGGCCGCGCGTCTTGTTTTACCGCACCGCATGAAGAGTTCACCGTTTGCAGATGAAGAACAAACCATTGCCGACATTGACGACCTCATAGCGGGAGCGGTAGGAGACGAGGCTCTTCAGACTCGCGTATCAGAAGATGAGAACGGTTCAACCTCCGAGAGTCAGGCCGGATCGGAGGGAGCAGATGGTGGTGATCCAAATGCTGTCGACTGGGCGCCGTCTGAGGACGGAATGTACGATATCGAGGCGATGGCGGTTCCTGGCCAGAACGCGGCTGGCGGTATCGTGTTCCAGTTCCTGGAAAAAAAAAATTCACAAAGGCACCGGCGCCCGGCGCGGTTGAAATAGACTTTTCCTTTTCGGGCATCAAGCGCGTTGCTACTCGAAGCGCCAAACGCGGTTCTTCCGGTCTTGGGAGTTCCGGACAGCGTGTCGGTGTTGAAGCCTTGCCAGCCGGATCAAGCTTCACCGGAGTCGTTCCGGCAGCGACACTGCGAGCCGCCGCTGCCAGGGGTCGCGCCAGGCCGGAACGACAGGACATTCGTCGTGCGGTCCGCAGGGCTCCCGTCAGCGCAGTGGTGGTATTCGTTCTGGACTGTTCGGACTCAATGCAGACCGAGGCGCGCATCAGCGCTGCCCAGGGCGCGGTGGTTGGCCTGTTAGCACCAATATATCAAAGTCGTTATGAAGTCGCGGTGGTGGTGTTCCAGGATGAGGAGGCAAGGACGGTTTTGCCTGCTTCACGAAGCGTTGCACGGGCACGAACTGTGTTGAAGAACCTCTGGATTGGAGGGGCAACTCCACTCGCACAGGGGCTCTTAGAGGCTCGGCGTGTGGCGCGGACCGTACGGGCCAAGGCGTCCGGGGTAGAGGCCTTACTTGTCTTGCTCTCTGACGGCGAGTCGAACGTTCCTCTTGAACGTGGCGGTAACATTGGCAGAGAACTCGACGAGATTACCAGTGTCCTACAGGCGGAGCGGATTCGAGTCCTCGCGGTCGACAGTGGCGCTGGACGGGAAGGACAGCGCATTCTACGGAGAATTGCCGAAGGCACGGGTGGGAACTACCTGAGGCTCGAACGAATGCGTGCCGAGGGCGTCTATAAGGCTGTAATGCACGCAATCCGCTAATGTCGATTCCGGCCCATAAATTGATTCTCCGTACTGTATCAAGCCACTCAACCATTTGCCAACGTGTTCGTATTCGGATAGTATGGAGCGAAATTCTCAAAGCATATAGGTGGTTAAGAAGATGATATTGACAGTCGGACTATGGGCGGCTGCATTAGGGGGGCTATCAGCGCTCCTTTTTGCGGTCGTGCGTACCAAATGGATCTACAAGCAGCCCCTGGAAGAGGGCGACCTTAAACGCATCTCGGGATACGTAACCGAGGGTGCCATGGCTTTTCTAAGCCGTGAGTATCAGGTGCTCATTCCTTTTGTTCTGATAGTCGCGGCGTTCCTGGCTGTGGCTAATACCGGTTACATTCGCCTGCAGGCAGCCGCCTTTGTTCTTGGCGCATTTGCCTCCGGACTTGCCGGTTTCATTGGAATGCGAGTTGCAACCGCATCAAACTCCCGCACAACCCACGCCGCGCTTCAGGGACAGAACGCCGCGCTCAAGGTCGCCTTTTCCGGCGGTACCGTTATGGGAATGAGTGTGGTCGGCCTGGTTCTCATGGGCGTTGTGACCGTACTTGGTGGTAGTGTGTTCTTCCTGGGATCAGATCCCGATACCCTGCGTTTTACTATACTCCCCATCCTTTCGGGCTTTTCGCTTGGCGCAAGTTCCATTGCGCTGTTCTCGCGTGTCGGTGGTGGTATCTTCACCAAGGCTGCCGATGTCGGCGCCGACCTGGTCGGCAAGGTTGAGGCCGGAATTCCCGAGGATGACCCTCGTAACCCCGCCGTGATCGCGGACAATGTTGGTGACAACGTTGGTGACGTAGCCGGTATGGGAGCTGACCTTTTTGAGTCCTTTGTCGGATCTCTGGTTGGTACCATGATACTGGCCCTCACGGTTACCGGTGGTGAAGGAATACAGCTACGGCTCCTGTCTTTCCCACTCATTCTCAGCGCAATTGGTGTAGTCGCCTCCATCATTGGAGTGCAGTTTGTACGCACAAAGCCGGGTCAGTCCGCGCAGGTGGCATTGAACACCGGTACCTTTGGCGCTGCAATACTGGCTGCTCTCATGTCCATACCGGCTATCTTCTGGATTCTTGGCGGGCAGACCTTTTACGCAGGTTCCGGACCATGGCACCTCTTTTTCACCACAGTCATTGGTCTTGCTGCTGGCGTAGCTATTGGACTCCTCACCGAGCTGTTTACCGGCACCAATACCCGCCCAGTGAACGCAATTGTGAAGGCCTGTGAAACCGGTGCTGCAACGACCATTATCACTGGAATAGGAATGGGCATGCTTTCCAGCGTATTCCCCATCCTCGTAATTGGCGCGGCAATCTTTGGCAGTTTTGCCCTGGCGGGTCTTTACGGCATTGGCGTTGCGGCCCTCGGCATGTTGGTAACTCTTGGTATTCAGCTTGCTGTCGACGCCTACGGGCCTATCGCCGACAACGCCGGTGGACTTGCAGTTATGGCAAACTACCCACCGGAGGTTCGCGAGATTACCGATGAACTGGACGCAGTTGGAAACACCACAGCGGCCATTGGTAAGGGTTTCGCTATTGGTTCGGCCGCGCTTACTGCGGTGATCCTTTTCACCTCCTTTCGTGAGCAGTCAGGTGCGGGTGAGATTGACCTCATGTCAATTCCCGTTCTGGTCGGTGTCTTTTTCGGAGCAGTCATTCCCTACCTTTTCAGCGCACTCTCAATGAACGCAATTGGAAAGGCTGCCTTTGCCATGATTGAGGAAGTTCGACGCCAGTTCCGCGAGAAGCCGGGTATCCTCCTGGACACCGAGAAGCCAGACTACAGCCTCTGTGTAGACATTAGCACCAGGTCGGCACTCCGGGAAATGATGTTGCCTGGTATCATTGCTGCGGCAACTCCGGTACTGGTCGGCTTCACCGGCGGAATTGACATGCTCATAGGTCTTTTGGTAGGTGTAACCGCATCCGGTGTCGTGTTGGCCATTTTTATGTCCAACGCCGGTGGTGCCTGGGACAATGCCAAGAAAATGATCGAGGCGGGCGCAAGTGGCGGTCGCGGATCTGCAGCCCACAACGCCTCAATTGTTGGTGATACCGTTGGCGATCCTTTCAAGGATACTGCCGGTCCCTCCTTGAACATTCTTATCAAGCTAATGGCTGTAGTCAGTCTGGTGATTGCACCAATGCTACAACGCTACTGGGGGTAGTTGAAATTATGAGTGATGATAAACACCTTTACCTGATACTGCATCCGAATCCGTCCCTGGTTGGGTCGCAGTACAATCCGGATCAGTTCGCCCGCCATTATGTGGCAGGTTCGACTCGCCACTACGACGGCAAGGTGATCTTTGCCGAGGTTGACCCAAGCTTCAGGCATCCCTACTTCCCAATAGATGAAGCCATGGCGGAGCTGGTCCCTCACGAGGACGGTCGCCCAAAGGCCACCAAGTTTATCTCGGTGTACCGTGTGCTTGAGCATATAGACATTGAAAAGATCAACAAGGTGTACCTAACCTCACCGGAAGCCGCCTGCCTTGAACTCGTGCCGGATGATCCGGACCAGATTCAAACCAGAGCCGCCGGTGTGTTGCGGGTGTTCGCCGAGATAACCCCGGTGCGTATGCTGGTCTTGAGCAAGCTCAATATTATGGAGTTTGGTGACTCCATTACCGACGCAAGCAGCACCAAAAGTGTTCCGACTCTGTTCTATACTCAGCTTGAGTTTGACACAGAAGCATTTCTGAGTGACTTCGAGGTCAATCCGCTCATGCAGCCGCCAATTCCTGGCCTGCACCCCTCTAAGTTGCGCGACGCGATTGTCGACCTCAAAATAAAGCATGCCAAAATCTCCAAGGGGCTGGC
>SLAA01000190.1 GCA_007127105.1 Spirochaetales bacterium
CCGTCACCGTCACCGTCACCGTCACCGAACTGCCGCCCAATTGAGTGGACGATCTCATGGTAGTTGCCGTCGTTGAGTGAACTCCAAAGACCTTTGTAGCACTCATAGTTTGTAACGGAATTGAGCAGCTCCGGCCCCAGGTACTCGCTGTAGTCGCCGTGTATTACCTCACCCAGCAGGTAAAAATCCTCGCGTTTTGCCCGCGTGTGGGCACGGAGCTCGCGCAGAAACTCCCTGGGAAGCAAATAGGCCACATCAAGACGCAGACCGTCAACGCCAAGCTCGTCTATCATCCAGTCGACCGCACCAAACAGGTGCTGGCGCAGCTCCGGGTTCCGGTGGTTGAGCGAAACCAGCTCAAAATGACCCTCCCAGGCGGTGTAGCTAAAGGCGTCACCATAGGGGCTCTGTTTGGAGAAGTCGACCCCTTTGAACCAGTCGCTGTAGGCCGAGTTCTCACCATGTTCCTGCAGGTCTCGAAAGGCCCAGAACTGCCGGCCGACATGGTTAAACACACCGTCAAGCACCACCCGGATGTCGGCCGCGTGCAGCGCCCCCACCAGGTCACGAAACTCTTCATTGCTGCCGAGGCGCGCGTCAATGTGGTAATAGTCGGAGGTGTCGTAGCCGTGCTCCTGCGACGAGAAAACCGGGCCCAGATAGACTGCGTTGCAGCCCAACTCACGTAGGTGCGGAATGACCTCGTGCAGGGCACCCAAACGTGAGCCCGCGGCCTCTGCGCTGTTGTGGGCGGGTGCCCCGCAAAAGCCTAAGGGATATATGTGATAAAAGAATGCGTTTTCGAACCAGGCTTCGGCCTGGGTGCTGCTTTGACTGTTCATGTGATGCTCCTCTGTTATGAATAAATGCCGTGCGAGAACTGATGCATAATCCGGTGTGGCAGATCCGGACCTGGTTCAACAAGTCCCTCCAGCACCAGGTCGATGTATCCAAATAATGTGGCCAGGAACGAAACAGCGTAGGCATCCTCGCGCCCCCGCATGTTTCCATGATCCCGGACTGCTGCGGCAAACAACTCGCGTAGACATCGCTTTAGTTCCCTAAAAAACCCGCTGGCCGCCCGGCTGCTTTCACTGCTCTTGGGGGCGTGTTGTACCGTTAGAAAGAGCCGAAGGGCCTCCGGGTAGCGTTGGGTCAAGGACAACAGTTCCGCACTTATGCTCTCCAAGCTCCGGGGTAGGTCGCCCGCGTACTGCAAGGGTTCGCTCAGTTCCTTGAGAAAGGTCGTGGTGTAGGTGGAAACCAGTGCCTGCAGCACACCCTGCTTGCTCCCAAAGTAGTGGTACAGTGTGGGTTTTGTGATCCCGGATGCCTGACAGAGCGTCTGGACTCCAACCGCATCATACCCGTGGTCGGTAAACAGGGTGAGAGCGCTCTCAAGGATAAGGAGCTTGTTGGCTTGATCCCGCATGCTTTGCAATATACCGATCGGTACACAAGCTGTCAAGCGCTTCCGTAACACGCCAGGACCGTATACCCGGAACTGTTTCGTAGACAGGCTGTAGGCAAAGTGATAGCAAAGTGATAGCGTTTTGCCTACAGTGTGTTTATTCTTTACGACACATGGGGACACCTTGGAGTGTGCCGAGTACAAGTACTTGACCCGAGTTCGTCTTTTCCGATTAACTGAACGTCATTTCATTTCTACTTGAGCGGGTGGTCTAACACCTGGAGAAACTCACACGGAGGACACACATGAAAAAAATTCTCGCTACAGTATTTGTTTGTGCCATGACGGCAGCCTTTGCATTCGCAGGGGGACAGGCGGAGGGCACCTCGGAATCGCTTGAGACCATGAACCCTATGACGGTGCGCCTGGCCCATGTAGTAAATGAGCAGGACGGCTTTCACGTCGCCGCCGAGAAGTTTAAGGAGCTGGTGGAAAGCCGGACGGACGGCAAGATCACCATTAATATTTTCCCCAACGCTCAACTTGGCGACGAACGCACTCTGCTTGAGAGCATGCAGCTTGGCACGGTAGATATGGGCGTTATAACTAACGGCCCCGTGAGCGGCTTCTTGCCTGAGATTGCAGTTTTTGAGTTGCCCTTCCTCTTTGCTACTCCCGAGGAAGCGTATCAGATTCTTGACGGCCCTATTGGACAGGAGTTGTTGCGTGAGCTCGAGACGGTGAACCTCAAGGGCCTGGCCTATGCCGAGCGCGGGTTCCGTAATCTTACTAACTCGGTGCGCCCGGTAGAGTCACCGTCCGACATGCGCGGACTTCGCATCCGAGTCATGGAGAATCCAGTTTACGTTGATACCTTTCAGGCGCTTGGCGCCAACACCGTTCCAATGGCCTGGACCGAAACGCTAACCGCACTGCAGCAGCGGACCATTGACGGACAGGAAAACCCGATCAACGTCATTTACTCCTTCCGTCTCTATGAGCCGCAGCAGTACCTCTCGTTGACTCGCCACACCTACTCTCCGGCACTCATTGTTATGGGTCTGGGACTCTGGAATCGAATGCCCGCAGATGTGCAGCAAATTCTCACCGAGTCCGCCCAGGAAGCCGCCGAGTATGAGCGACAGTGGAACGCCGACATGGCGGCAGAGCAACTTGAGGCGCTTAAGGCCAATGGGATGCAGGTTATTGAGAACCCGGATGTTGCAGCTTTCCAGAATCAGATTCAAAGCGTTTATGCTCGATACGGCGCCGAGTTCGGCGAGTATCTCGACCGCATTCAGGCCGAGCTGAGATAGTACTATGCAGCGCGGGCCCCTGTTCTTAAGGTTGTTTGACCAGTTCTGCTCCGGTCTTGATGCGGTCATGGAACGCCTGGCCGTGACGGCGCTTGTGGGAATGATCGTTGCCACCAGCATGCAGATTGTCTTCCGCGTGTTCTTCCGGGCACTCCCCTGGACCGAGGAGGTATCCAGATTCCTCCTCGTCTGGGCAACCTTTTTGGGGGCCACGCTTGCGTACCGGCGCGGCATGCACATTGCAGTTACCTTTGTTGTAGATGCCGTGCCGGGGCGGCTGCGGCAGGCGGTACGGGGCGCCGCGCTGCTCATTGCTTTGGTCTTTTTTGCGCTGCTGCTTCAGACAACCGTGAACTACATCGCTTTGCAAAGCAGACAGCTCTCGGCCGCACTGCGCTTGCCCATGCGTTGGGTGTATATGGTCATGCCCATTTCTCTGGCTGTTATGGGGCTCCATTGCCTGAATCAGTTGCTCCAGCTGCTGTTTGGCAACGCCCCTGCAGTAGGGGAGGGATAGTCGAATGGGCCTGCTCATTCTCCTTTCCTTTCTGGTCTTCATGCTCTTGGGCATACCGGTGGCAATTACTATTGGGATCACCTCAATGATTGCGCTCTGGTCGGGCGGAATAAACCTGCTCATGGTTTCCCAGCGCATGTTTGCCGGAACCGACAGTTTCGCACTCATTGCGGTACCATTTTTCATTCTTGCGGGTGATCTGCTGGCCAAGGGAAAGGTTTCGGAAAAGCTGGTGGAGTTTGCCGACTCCATTTTTGGCTTTCTCAAGGGTGGGCTCTCGGTGGTGGCGGTGCTGGCCGGAATGTTCTTTGCCGCTATCTCCGGGTCGGGGGCGGCAACTACCGCCGCGGTGGGTTCATCACTCATTCCCGAGCTCAAACGCAAAGGTTACGATGAAGCCTCAAGTGCTTCACTCATTGCCTCGGCCGGTACCATTGGCGTGGTTATTCCGCCCTCGGTGCCCATGATCATTTACGCCGTCATTGCCGAACAGTCGGTGGCGAGGCTCTTTCTCAACGGCTTTTTCCCGGGGCTGCTCATGGGCCTGGCCCTGGTGAGCATTGCCATAGTACAAGCGGTAAAACGCAACTACCCAACCGGCCGGAGCCCCGATCTAAAGAACATTGCCAAAACCTTTGTCGATGCGATCTGGGGACTCATGACCCCGGTCATTATCCTTGGTGGCATTTTCTCCGGATACTTCACTCCGTCCGAGGCGGCAGTGGTTGCGGTGGTGTACTCCATGTTTGTCTCACTGGTGATCTACCGTGACATGAAGTTGCGGGATCTCTATCGGGTCATGGTGCGATCTGTCACGACGATGTCGGTGATCATGTTCATTATCGCGACCTCAGCAGCCCTGAGCTGGGTGTTGGCCAACTGGGGCATACCGGGGCAGATTGCTGCTGCGGTGCTTTCCCTGTCAACCGAACCAGCGGTGGTGTTGCTGTTGGTGACGATTCTCATTCTACTGGCCGGAATATTTATTGAGACGGCATCGGCACTCATCATTCTCACCCCGGTTTTTCTACCGCTCATGAACCAGCTTGGCGTGAGCCTTGTTCACTTTGGCCTCATTATTGTGGTGGGGCTGGCCATAGGTATGATCACTCCGCCGGTGGCAATTAACCTCTACGTGGCCTCATCTATCACCGGCCTGTCCATGGAGAAAATCACCAGAGCAATTCTGCCCTATATGCTGGGACTGGTTGTGGTTCTCTTACTGATTGTGTATCTGCCTATTATATTTCCATGGCTTATCATTTGAGTGTGGGGCGATGTCGGGGATAGTATTCGTGGAAGGGTGCCGGGCCGCAACCCGGCACGAAGCCTTATGAGTTGCTGTTCTTCACCTTGCAGGTGTTAACTCCAAGCAAGGTATAGAGCCCACAGAAACTTGTGGTAGCCGTGAAGAGCAGTACCGCGCCGACGGCCGCAGCCGCCCACCATGGGCCACCCTGCACTATGCCAACCGCGACCAGTGCAACTCCTGCAACTACCCGCACCACTTTATCAACACTTCCTACGTTCTTTGTCATATTGTTCTCCCGTTATATTCGATAGGTTATATATAATGTCTGCTTGTGCGCTGTAAAAGGCAAGCGAAAAAGACAGGTCGCTCCCTGATTGTATTGCCAGCGCCGAGCTTTTTGTTGATACTCTCGTCATGACAAAAACTCGCTCCTCAGCTCGTTGGGCCAACCGCAGGCGTAAACAACGAAGACTTGTCCGGTTTGGCGGGGCAACGGTGGTACTTCTGACCGTCGTCGCAGTCCTGCTGGTTGCTTTTCCGGTACGCACATTTTTCTATCAACGTGACCGTGCACAGTTTCATGTTGAAACTCGGCTCATTCACATACTTCTTGAAAGCCACCTGAATCAACTCATTGAGATAGCGGCCCAGCTCAGCAGCCGCAGCGTGATTCGTAACGATATGGTGCAGGTGCGTGAGGGGCGGATCTCGGCGGCGGCATACTTTGAGTCCGCCTCGCCCCGACTGGAAGACGCGCTGCTGGCCTCTCCGGAGGCGCTTGGTGTACGGCGTCTGGATCTTGAGGGTAATGCGGTGGCCGAGGCCGGGTTGGCCGAGGCTATTCCGACCGGGGTTCATCCTGACCCGGACTCGCCGCGTATTCTACCCATGCCGGGCAGGAGCAACTCTGTGGGCTCACTGCCTGAGACCGTGATTGTGACGCATCCCATAGTTCATCCGCAGCATGGACCACTTGGGCATGATGTGCTTCTGCTTTCGTTTGGATCGGCACGCAGCGCGCTGGATGCGGCTATGCAGGGAGGCTACCCAACTGAGGTGAGGCTTCACATACCCGGCTCCCAGGACACGGAGGAGGGCAGTGCAAGCCCTGGCATGGAGCGCCATAGCTACCAGCTTCCTTCCGGTCTGGAGCTTGTGGTGGGAAGATCAGCGGGGTATGTGTACGGTACCTCCAACAGGCAGCTCTCCCTTATCATTGCAGTTATTCTGGTAGCTGGTGCCGCTCTTACTGTCGCGAGCCTATGGGCCCTTGGACTGGTTCATGAGCGCAGCGTTGCAGAAAACGCTGAACTTTCGGACCTTGTAGAGGAACAGACTGCCCAGCTGCGTGAACTGTTACGAGAACGTGAACTGCTTATTCATGAGGTGCATCATCGTATAAAAAACGATATGTCGGTTACTCGTTCCTTGCTCACCCTCCAACGCCTCCATGCGGAGTCGGATGAGGTGCAGGCCTCACTGGCCGACGCAGAGTCCAGACTTGGAGTCATGGCCGAGATCTACGAGCATTTGTATCGCCAGAGCGATGTTGGACAGGTTCATATTCGCCCTGTGCTTGAACGCTTGCTCCCAGTGGTGGTCTCCAGCCACCCCTCAACCGGGAGTCGTGCGGTTGGGAAGCCCGACACAATTGATCTTGCCGTTGCCGATGTGCAACTGGACCGGGATGCCGCCATTCCTTTGAGCATAATAGCCAATGAGCTGGTCATTAACTCGCTTAAGTATGCAGCGCAGGAGCGCCAGGCAGAAATCAGGGTTGAGTTGTATTTAGAACCATATACAGCCGAGAGCAGTACTGGCTCGCAGGAAATGCTCGTGCTGCGGGTGAGCGACAACGGCCCCGGACTGCCTGCTCAGGTTGTGCAGGGTGACCTTGGATTTGGGCTGGAAATGGCCCGCAGTCTGGCCGAGCAGTCCGGGGGTGGCTTAGAGCTCCCGGCCGAGGCCGGGAGTAGTTCCATTACGGTGCGCTTGCAGGTCTGAGCTAGTCGGTCACCGCAGCAGCTGCGGCCGCAATCATTCTCAGGTTGTTTGGCAGGGCGCCGTCAAAGCCCGGTGTAGACATCGTCAGAATGACCGTGTCGGTTATAGGGTTGTTCACAAACTTGGTACTCCAGAACCCCTGCCAGCTGTAGGCGCCCGGACCCCCAAGATAGTGCAGCGATCCCGGAGCGGCGTTCACACCGGCCTGTATATCAAGCTGATATCCCCACTTGTTGCCGGTGAGCTGCCAGTTGGTGAGCTCACCAATCTGGTTGCTTGTCATGAGCTCAACCGAGGCACGGCTGAGTACCCGCTCTCCGTCAAGCTCACCCTTGTTCAGCAACATCTGGGCAAACCGGTAGTAGTCATAGGTGGTTCCGTGTAACCCGGCGGCACCACTGAAGTAGGTCTTGTAGGGGCTAAATGTGTAGTCTGGCCCGAGCATACCAAGACCAAGCGGGTGCTTCTCTGTCTGTTTTTCGCCGGTACCAGCCCAGAACACCGCCGGGACTCGCGAGAGCTGGTCATCCGGTGGGAAAAACCAGGTCTCATGCATCCCGAGGGGCTCGAAAATATTCTGGCGAAGATAGGTGTCAAAATCTACACCGGACACAATCTCTACCAGCCTGCATAGTGTCTCTACACTGTTGTTTGAGTAATCAAACATCTCACCTGGGTGCGCCATGAGCGGCATCTGGGCCAGGATTTTGACGTTGTCTTCCAGGGTGATGTTTGGGGCGTCAAGGTCGTCCATAAGCCCCGCTTCCTTGTAGAGTTTTGGTACGACGCTATAACAACGTGGGGTGAACAGGTCGTACCACCAGGTATTGGTCATACCGGCGGTCATGCTCAGAAGGTCATGGATCGCTATCTCCCTCTTTGCAGAAACCATCTTCACCACACCCCAGTTGTCCAGCACCGCAACCTTGGGCTCGGCAAACTCTGGAATGTACTTGGAGATAGGCTCAAACAGGCTGATCTTGCCTTGCTCAAAGAGCTGCAGGACAGCGACTGCGCTTGGAACCTTTGACATTGATGCCAGACGGAAAACCGCGTCTTTTGGCATGGGCACATCTACATCGGCCTCCCCAAAAGACTTGAAGTAGCAAATCTCACCATGCCGTGCTACGAGCACGACTGCCCCACGATAGGCCTTTTCCTCAATAAACCGCTCTGCAAGCTTGTCGATATTCGACAGATACTTTGACGACATTCCGACCGTCTCTGGTCGGACAGCGTCCGGGAGTGTGGTTCTCATACAGCCTCCTAAGATACAGGAATTGTACCACGGGATGATTCGGTTTGCTCTTGGCTTTATTTCGCGGTAGCTTGTCCGTGCGCGTGGTGTGTCGTGCAGACGCATCGCGTGGGATCGGCTCTCGCAGTACGACATCAACAAGGATACAAGGAGCACCGAACATGACTACCTTCTTTTTCTTTGGAAATTACAGTCAAGACTCCATCAAGAAAATTGACCCCAAGCGAACCAAAAAGACGGAGGACATTATTAAAGGCTATGGGGGGAACCTGAAGTGGGTGTACGGGCTCGTAGGGGAGTATGATCTACTGTTCATGGTGGAGCTGCCGGGTATTCCTGAGGCTATTCAGGTCTCGCTGGCTATTACCGCGGCAACCGGTGTATCCATAAAAACTGCGCCAGCGGTACCGGTGGCGTTGTTCGATGATCTGGCAGTGAAGGCGCTCAAGGGATAGACGTGTGCCCGCCGTCAGCTGACAGGAGACGCTGAAGGATACCGGTGTAGATTGCAACAAGCTGGGGGAGCTCATCTATCCCAATCCGCTCGTCCACGGCATGGATTGTGGCGTTGGTTGGACCCAGCTCCACCACCTCTACTCCGGCCGGTGCAATGAACC
The DNA here is from genome assembly GCA_007127105.1 of Spirochaetales bacterium. GTDB lineage: Bacteria > Spirochaetota > Spirochaetia > DSM-27196 > SLAA01 > SLAA01. The sequence continues at coordinate 8,376 of SLAA01000190.1, forward strand.
GACCGTCGGATGTGCCTCCCGAGGTAGAGAATACCGGCTGGCTCCCAGTATGAGCCTCAATGGCCTCTGCGGTAGCCTCCAGGAGTCGGCCGGAACGAGTAATAAAGGGACGGCCAGCATCATGTATCTGTATTTCACAGCTCTCGGAGTAGGCTGAAACGACCTCTGCAACTCGCGCCTGCAGTTTCTCGGCACTCTGTGCCGGGCCGTAACGGAAGTTGAAGACTGCCGAGGCCTCGGGTGGGATCACATTCTCCGCGCCCACCCCGGCATTCACCGACACGACCTGGAAGCCACTTGAGGGGAAGTCACGGTCGCCGGTGTCCCACTCGCGTCGCTGCAGCTCCGCAAGAATGGCAACCAGCCGGTGGATGGGGTTGTCGGCCCCATGTGGATAGGCCACATGGCCCTGCACGCCGCGAACACGCAAGCGAAAGGTAATTGAGCCACGGCGGCCGTGCCGAGCCTGGTCTCCAACACGCTCTAGGCTTGACGGTTCACCAACAATGCTCCAGGTGGGTGTTTCTCCCGCAGCTATAAGCTCTTGCATAACGCGCTTGGTGCCATCGGGTGAGGCGGTCTCCTCGGCAGATGTCAGCAGCAGTGCCACCGAGCCAGGGTGGTCCGGTACTGCCCGCACAAACTCTTCAAGGGCACAGGTCATGGCGGCGAGCCCGCCCTTCATGTCGGCGGCGCCTCGGCCCCACAGATATCCGTCCGCGACCTCGGCGGCAAAGGGCGGGTGGCGCCAGTCCGAGACGGTGCCGGGTGGCACCACGTCGGTATGTCCAGCAAAAACAAAGAGAGGCTCGGCCGTTCCGTGCCGGGCCCAGAGGTTGCTTACCTCTCCAAAAGGCATATCGCGGCAGGTGAACCCCAAGGGCTCAAGGCGCTCTCTGATCAGATCCTGGCATCCTGCATCGTGGGGGGTAATGGACTCTCGGCGAATGAGTTCACGAGCAAGATCAATTACGGTGGGAAGTGTTTTGGACATTGGCCAGCCTCCGAATCTTGTGTACTGCATTGCTCAGGCAATGCAGGCCTTGCGTTACGAGATTCCACGCACGGCGTCTGCCTATGCCGGAAAAACAACCCGGAAAACGGCGCCCGTTCTGTTTGCCTGTGAGTCGTGAGTGGCGGGCGCAGAGGCACATTCAAAACTGAAGCTGCCATTGAGTTGCTCAGTCAACATGTGGACAAGCTCCAGACCAAAGCCAGCCGAACTCGGTGGCGAAAAATCATCTGGAAGGCCTATCCCAGTGTCGCTGACTTCAAGCATGTACTCACCATGGGCCTGCGAAAAACTCACCTCAACACTGGCGGGCTGGTGGACTGCTGTCCGCAGGACTTGACTGTCGGCGCTAACAACTGTGGAGGAATCACGAACCGGGAAAGCGTGCTTCAGCGCGTTTGTTGTGAGCTCGTTGGCAATTATGCCGAGAGACGTCGCCTTTCCGGCCTCCAGTTCTACATCGTCAATGTGGGAGCGAACGGTAATGCCGTCGTGGCCGAGCGAGTTGCCAAGTGAGTCACAGACCGTGGTGAGCAGGGGCTGGATCTGCACCTTGTCGGCAACTCCACCAGTGGTTGCGGCGCTCTGGTAGAGCTGGCCATACAGCTGTGCCATGACAGATACTCGGTCACTCAGTTCAGCGAGTGCCTCCCTTGTTTCCCCGTTGTGGTACTTCTCGCGCTGAAGGCTAATCATTGCAACAATCATTGACAGGCTGTTCTTCACACGGTGTTGCAGTTCATGGTGCAGCACCTTGTGTTGGCCAAATGTCTCGGCCAGGGCCCTCTTTGCTCGTTCCCGCTTCAGGCGTCGTACAAACAGCAGTCCAACGAGCATGGTGGCTGTTGGCATGATCACCAGCATAGGCACACCAATTGCCCTGAGTACCTGAAAAGCTGTCGGCCAGGGTAGTAGAAGCATGGCAAGCAGCACCGCTACATGAGTTGTGAATCCAACGAGCCAGAGTTGGAGCGGCCCGAGGTCTGCCTGCTCAGTGCGGAGCCGGTGCCGCCAGAGGAGTCCGACAGAGGTGACGCCGATCATGGCCACCACTGCTGGCAGGGCTCCGACCCCTCCCTGGGAGACTCGTACCAGAGCCGCGACCACCACTACAACCATGGTTGTCACCGTTCCAAAAAATAGCGCCGAGAGGCCAATAACCACCGAACGGGCGTCAAAGACGACTCCCGGAACCACTACCCACGGTGTGAGCATGGCAACGGCAGCAACTGCGGCAAGCGCCAGACCATGGCCTAGTTGAGAATTCAAGGAGTGGGTCTGCGACGGCACCCGGGTCGGGGCGCTATCAAACACAACCGCCGTGGCGACCAGCAACGCGGCATTATGGAGCAGTGGGAGTAAGGCGTCTACATTCACGATACCGTATAGTAGGGTCGGTCAACCCCGGAGGTCAATGACATTTTGGAAGCCGCAGGACTACGGTGGTGCCAGCGCCCTTGGTACTGCTGAGTTCAATGGTGCCGTGCATTTGCTCAACCAGGTCCTTGCAGAGGCTCAGGCCCAGGCCGCTCCCTTTTTCGCCAGCAGTACCGCGGGTTCGAACTACCTGGTCTACCGAGAAAACACCCTCCAGTTTTTCGGCCGGAATTCCAACGCCGGTGTCACGCACTGTGATACAGGCAGTGTCGGGTAACTGCTCAATCTCTACACCGACCGTGCCTCCGCGTGGTGTAAACTTCACTGCATTGTTAACTATATTGTTGAGCACCGTCTTCAGGGCATGAGGGTCGGCCAGCGCAAACACCGACTCGCCCAAACTGCGCTCGAGTCGTATGCTCTTGGCCTGGGCCGCAACGAAGTAGCTTTCAAAAACTTGATCCACCAGTTCATCGACGCGTAGTGCCACCGGTTCTATAGGCATGGTTCCGGACTGCAGGCGCGACCAGGACAGGAGGTTCTCCAGCATCGACTCAATTCCAGCAACTGTTTCTTTCAGAACACGAAAGACGTCCCTGGTTTCCTTTGCGGGCATGGTCTCAATCTCCGACTCAAACCCGGTGAGGAAGGATCGCATGCCGCCAATGGGTCCACGCAGGTCATGTGAGACAATAGAGAAGAAGCGGTCTTTCGTGGCGTTCCCTGCGCGTAAGGCCTCATTGA
>SLAA01000197.1 GCA_007127105.1 Spirochaetales bacterium
AGCGCTTGAGAGACTTTCCGATGGAGTTCATGTCCGGATGAACGTCTTGGAAAGTGGCAGTATTGAGTTTGTGTTCCCCGACCTGATAGGCCACCATGAGACGAAAGATCGAAACGATTGAACAGGAACTCTATACCGAAGCAGATTTCGCAACAAAAACCTCATCATACTCCGACTGGAGAGTACCAGAATTTTCCCCTTCCTGCACTAGTGTACTAGGCGCGTTGAGACTGAAGGGTAGACGGCACACAGCAAACCCGTGTGCTATGGTATGCTCGGCAGTAGGCTGGTCACGCACTCGCGCCGTGTAGGCCTTGGAGAACGGACTGTCTGTCAGTTCAATTGTGAACGTTTTTGCCCCATATTTTGTTACACCGGATCTACAAAACTTTGCTATACTCTTTCCTGGAACTGGTCGTCAAGGAGGGGCTGCTTCTATGAAATCAACACGAACGCCTTGGCGAGGCATGCTGCTTCTCATGTGCTGCGCCGCTGTCGTGTTCTCTGCATGCGATACACAACAGACGACGACCACCCGCGAGCCATGGCCAACCTTGTCCGCCGCAACATGGGCAGATATGACCGCTCAGCAGCTTCACGAGCTGTTAGCTGACCACGACATAAACGCGACGGACTCCGTGCAAGGTGAGACTGCCTTAATGATGGCCGCACGATATGTCTTGGACCCCGAACAAATTCACATTCTGCTTGAGGCCGGAGCGGATCTTGATGAACGCAACAACGAAGGCGAGACCGCGCTCATGCTGGCGGTCACCCACAGTGAAAGTTTTGACATAGTACAAGCCTTTCTGAATGCTCGCCGCTTCTGCCAACCTCGTTGACCGTTGCACAAATACCGCCCTCTCACTATCATTTGGACTGAACACAACAGAAAAAGTGAGTCGCCCGTTGAAGGATACGAAATCAGACCATCTTACGCTTGAAAAGCTCCGGCCTGCTCAGTGGTTTCGTTCACATCGCGTGCGACTAGTGAGCTCAACGCTGGTCTATATCCTCACCATCATCGCGATACTGGTTGCACTGATCGGCGGCTACCGCTCGCAGATTGATCTTCGTCTTGAGGAACGTACCCGAGAGCTGGAAGTCGCCTATGAAACTGTAGCCTCAACCGTGGCGGCCACACCTGAACTCGTTCATGCACAGGTCGCAGCCAATGGCGCAATCACTCGACTCATGCAGGATGCGCACCTGGCCGAAGGCCCCGAGCTAGCTGAACTGCGGAGCCAGCTGTTGGGTTATCTCGCAGAAGACTATGTGATTCTGCAAGAACTTGAATTCCGACAGCTCCACTTCCACCTGCGGGACAATAGGAGTTTTCTGCGCTTTCACCGGCCGGAACGCTTTGGTGATGACCTCTCAGACGCGCGCCCGACAGTTCGCGCAGCAAACGAAACCCTGCTGCCTGCCTACGGCTTTGAGGAGGGGAGAATTATTAACGGGTTCCGTTACGTGTATCCCTTATTTCACGACGCGGAGCATGTCGGAAGTTTTGAGATTAGCATGAACTACCAGGCCGTTCTTTCCCGCATCCGAGCGAGCCGTCCGGTAGCGCTGGATTTTGTCCTCAGTCAGCAAATCATTGAGCGCACGGTCTTTGACGATGAGCTTGAGAACTACGAACCCAGTTGCTTTAGCAGTGCATTTGCACGCGAGACGACCTTTGGATACCCGGACACCAGCACAGTGCTTGGTCTTGAGTATGACTGCATCCTTGGTGATCTTGAAGCCTCACCAGACCTCACGAAAATTCTACAGGAGTATCAGAAGACGAGTCTCTCTTTCACCATGCAGGGCGTTCCGGTGGTGGTTTCACTGCTCCCGGTGAGAAACTTTGAGGGCGACTACGTCGCCTTCATCCTTGGCTATTCTCGTTTCGATGAGCTACCAGCACTCCGCCGCTTTTTTTGGGTGCTCGGGCTTACGCTCCTTATGCTGACCACGGCTGTATTCATCCTGTTTCTACGAACAACACAAGGACGTGAACGGTTAACCAGAATCGGGGAAGACTTACAGCGTACGATACAGGCAAAGAATCGTTTCTTCTCCATTGTGTCTCACGATCTTCGTGGCCCGGTTGGGTCACTTGCCACGCTGTGCCGAATGCTCGATATCGAACTCAAAGAGACAGCAGAAGTCCCTGCAAGCACCCGCGAAACCGCCGAGATTATCGCCTCTGGAGCGGAAAACGCATCGCAACTGCTTCATGACCTGCTGGACTGGTCACGTTCGCAGCGCGGCGACATCACCTATGATCCAGCCGAACACCCGCTGCATGAGCTGGTGGGCTCTCAGATCACGATTCTGGAACGAGCCGCTGCGGAGAAATCGATCTCTCTCAGGAACGATGTCGGTGAGGTCACGGTCTACGGCGATGAGTACATGATCAAAACAATTCTGCGCAACCTGCTCTCTAACGGCATTAAGTTCACCCCTGACGGTGGGTCAATTTCGGTGAGCGCGACGTCGAACACAAAGGCGGTTGTGATATCGGTCACGGACACCGGTGTAGGAATGACCGAACAGCAACAAGCCGACATATACGATTTCTCAATCAAGGCCTCGACCAAAGGAACACGGTACGAGGCTGGCACCGGCCTGGGTTTCACCGTCTGCAACGAGTTTGTGCGGGTACATCAGGGGAAGATCACGGTTGAGTCCGAGCTTGGAGTCGGAACCGCTTTTTACATTCATCTTCCTCGCTCGTAGTTGTTCGGGGTCGGGAAGCAGTCCATGGCACGAGCAACCGTAGTCCACCAAGAAACTGCTGCTCATTTCGACCGGAACCCGAAGGCCCGTTGTCTCTTGCTTGGTAGCTGGCATGTGTGGCACCGGTGAGCTGGCACGCCGTGCCCAGATCGGCCAGGTGAGCACTCTACGCACAGCAGACCCTGTTCTTGCCCAACTTTTTTGCCTCATATAGAGCAGTATCGGCACGCGCAAGAAGCTCTCCGAGCTTTTCCGAATCATGCCGATCCTCCAATGCA
>SLAA01000146.1 GCA_007127105.1 Spirochaetales bacterium
CACCTCGTCATTCCGGCAACTCCGCCGGGCGACGCACGGCAATACCACTCCAGTAGGGCTCCAGCACGCGGTAGCCCTCGGCATCTCCCACTGGATTCTCCCGAATATCCAGCTCGGCAAAAACACCCTCTTCCGGCCGATCCTGGAGTGCGCCTTGCTCCATAAGTTCGGCCAGCACCCTCAGGTCTCTCATTCCGGTGTCCCGTAGGTTGAGCCGTTCCAGGTTTCCGAACTCGCGGAAAATCTCGGCCTGTTCGCCCACCGTGACACCACGCAGAATGAGCGTCCTCAAGCGAGACAGCGAGGCCATGGGCAGTATCGACTCAACTCGGTGGTTCGAGTGAAGGTTGAGATACTCCAGCTGCTGCAGGGCAGAAAGAGCCTCGATATCTCGGAGGTCATTTTCGCGGAGGTTGAGCGACTCCAGGCGCGACAAGGGTCGCAGAGCCTCTACCGCGTCCTCGCTCAGGCGGTTGCCCCTCAGATCCAGCACCCGCAGGTACTCCAGACCGGACAAGGGTGAGATATCCTCAATATGATTGTCCCTCAGATCAAGTACTTCCAACGCAGAAAAACTGGTCAGCACCGAGATATCCCACAGCCGACCGGCATCGCCGGGAGCCTCCGGATGGGCGGGCTCCCGGTTGTTCGCAAGGCGCAGTTCCGTGAGCTCCGAGAGCACCTCCAGCGCGCCCAGGTTGACCGAGTCCGGATCAGCAAGGTAGTTGTTGCTCAGATCAAGCGCAGCTAATCTGCTGAGCCCCGCCAGGGGTGAAAGATCCGCTACCCGGTTGTCGGCCAGGTTGAGTTCGCGCAGATTGGGAAGCGCCTCAATTCCCTCAAGGCTCTCAATGCCACGCCCCGAGGCGTTAAGCTCGGAAAGTGTTTCAAGGTCGTTGAGAGCAATGTGGCTCCCGGGCGATCCTAGTTGATCGCGCACTGCTGCTTCTAGTCCTTCATCGGAAAAAGGAGACTCCCGTACCAACGCTGTTAGAATCACGTATACAGCTATGAGGAGCACAAACCCAAGGATACTCCCCACAAGAAGCCGCCGCAGCCGATTCATGGTGCCACCTCTCGTGGGGTAACCATGTTGGGTCTGATAATTTCTATTCCCTGCCAGTACTTGCTGTTGGCCGCCAGTTTGAGAGTGTGGTCCCGGATTATGCCATGCAACCAGGCTGGCTCGCCTGCCCGAGTCTTCACCTCAAAAATTGGCCGTTTAGGTCGGTGAGGATTCAAGATAGGCGCGTCGGGAAATAACCACGATGCCCGCGTGCTTTCAACATCGTGATCAAAGGTGAAGCGCACCTGCGAGCCGTCGCGCGCAGAAAAGCCCTCGCGGCGGTACTGCACCAGGCAGACTGGTTCCAACTGCCGCACCCGCCGCAGACGCTCAAACTCGTTTACCACTGGATTGTCCAGGGACTGCCACCGGCCTGCCTTCGCGAACTCAAGGTACTCATCCGGCTCGACCTGGGTTGTGTACTTAACCATGGAGTTGCCGCGCCGGGTCTTGATCTCCAACGAGACCTTGTCGCAGTCTTCCCACCGGTCGGCATAGGCCCGGATACGGAGCTTAATGCGCCCAAAGTCGCCATCGTCCTTTTCATACCAGGCACGATAGTCATGTGTATCGTAGTAGATACTTCGTACCAGGTAAGAGCCACCGGCGGCGCGGGAGTAGTAGTCGCGCTCCGCCAACGGATGCAGCCGGTTTCGCAACCTATAGTACTGCGCAAGACTCAGCAGATACTTTCTTTCGAACCGGGAAATACCGTCCAAACAACCGTCCTTACATTGGCAGCGCCAACTGAGGCGTGAGCAAGGAAACTCTACCTACCCCGGAAAGGCTACGAAGCTCGCTGACCACCTGCCGTACACCGGCCTCCTTCTCACGGGCAAACCGGAGTTCATAGGTCAGCTCCCATTCCTCGCCGCGCACCTCGTGGTTCCTCAGCTGAACATTTGCCTGACGCGTTCTCACCACTCTATCAACCTCGTCCTCCCCCTTGGGTGTGGTACCGGAAATGACCAGGATGTACTCGGCATGCAGCGGCCGACCGTACTTGAACAGATAGAACGAGCTGGTCACAATGGTCAGAAAGAGCGTTGCCAGTACCGACACGGTCCAGTTCTGTGTACCGGTTCCCAGGCCAACAGCAATGACCCAGAACAGATACACCATGTCACGCGTATCCTTAATTGGTGTACGGAACCGAATAATCGAAAGAGAGCCGACCAACCCCAGCGAGAGAACCAGGTCCCCTTGAATGAACAGCATCACAATGGAGACAATAGGGGGAAGCAGTACCAGGGTGGAGAGGAAGCCGCTTTCGTAGTTCATCCCACGGTGCGTTAGGCGGTACACAGCCGCAATGACCAGTCCCAACCCGACTGCGAGAAGCATTGAGATGAAGACGTTCACGAGCAGTTCTGCTGGCAGCAGAATAATTCCCAGCAGTCTATCCATTCTCTAAATCCTTTGGTGTTACAATGCTCAAAAGATAGTGAAACCGCTGGCGCTGGGCAAGGTTCGCTATCTTTTGGCGTGTCCTCACTGGATACGGGATAGCGAACACTCCCGGGTGATGAACTTACGACACGCTGTTGCATGGGCCTGCAACAAAAAGCTTCGGTGGCTAGGGGTCTGCAGTGGAAGATGAGAACTCGCGCACGAGTCGGACGCGATAGTTGAACAGTTCGTAGCGGCTATAGCCCTGGGAGCCATGACCAAGATGCTGATACCGTACCCCGTAGGCGGGTTCCCGTGAGGAACTCCAGTACCAATCCGCAGACAGGCCACCAATAAGGTCGCGGTGCGTATACATCTCGTTAAGCTCACGGTAGGTCGGCAGGCGCCAGTCGGAAAACCCGGCGCCTCGGTACTCCTGGGCCAGCTCGGCAGCCGTGTCCGGGTCAACAAAGCCTTTTATGTCCTCGGGCGCGGCCTCAACATACCGGCGGCGTCCGGCTTCATCGGCGCTCA
>SLAA01000202.1 GCA_007127105.1 Spirochaetales bacterium
CAACAGGCCCTGCGCGAACTGTATCCGCACATAAACGAAGGCATGAAGATAACCAATGGTCAGGGTTTCCCTAAGCAGCTCTTTGCGCAGGGGGTTGACCCGCACAACGTCATGAACATTGGCAGCCCGCAGGAAATCATTGAGAAGATTCTGTACCAGCACGAGCAGTTTGGCATGCAACGCTACATCGCCCAGATGGACTTTGGAGGTGTACCCTTTGAGCGCCTGCAACGCAACATTGAGGTCATTGCAGGCGAGATTCTGCCAGCAGTTCGTAAGCACACCCGGAAGGAGGCGGCATGAAAATTATAGTGCTGTCAGGCTCCATAGCAGGAAGCAAAACCCGCAGCGCCGCGCGCTACACCGCCGAGTACCTGCAGGAGCATTACACAGAACACGAGACCGCCCTCATTGATCTGGCCGACTACTCCATGGAGTTTGCCGACGGACGCAACTACCTTGACTATCGCGGTGAGACCGGCAGGCTGGCTCAGTCCATTATGGAAAGCGAGGTTGTGCTGCTCGGCTCACCAATCTACCAGGCATCTATCCCCGGCGTGTTGAAGAACGTCTTTGACCTGCTACCGGACGATGCCTTGCGCGACAAGGTCGTGGGCATGTTCATTACCGCGGGTTCTCAGAGGCACAACCTCATTCCGGAGATACAGCTCAAACCAATCTTAAGCTACCTCAAGGCCCACATTGTTGAGACCTACGTCTTTATTGAGGAGCGCTCCTTCCAGGGCAGCGAGATTGTTGACGACGATGTACGGTTCCGCCTGCAGCGCCTCGTGGACGACGCTTTGACCCTGGCCGATGTCTACGCTCGGGTGCGTGAGATCAAGGATGAGCAGTACGGGTTTTGAGTCGGCTACGGTAGCCACCGGGCCACCGGGCCGCCGGGCCGCCGGGCCGCCGCAAGGCATCAGCACGGGATCAACCCATGGCAATAAGTTCGGGGAGCGTTTTAAGAGAGATCTCGTCGTCAATAACGCCTTCGAGGTAGTCCGCGAAATGCTCTTGATGGAACTCAAGGAGTGCGACCAACTCCAGAAGCGTGGCGCTGTCGATAGTGGTGTTGTTTGGAACAGCCAGCACGTAGCGGTAGAACAGCTCCTCGCCCAGTACCGCAAAATGCCCAAGCGCCATTGCGGCGTTGACTGCCGCCGTTGCCGCCCTGAGCTCGGTGTCTCGTGCCGCCGGAACCGGGAACGGCATTCGGGAATAGAACTGCACCAGTTCGGTCGCCGCGAGCGAGTTGTCTCCGAGCGGCATGATAGTAATTCCCAGTGACCGTTCACGGCTCTCTTCATCCATTCCGAGCGCAACAAGCAAGGTCGGCAAAGGCATGTCATCTTGGGGGCCCATAATCTGAGTCGTATAGTTTTCCTGCCCAAGCACTCCGGCCAAGATGCTCAGCACCGCTTGGTAACGGGCTTGGACCTGTGGTGAAATATCGTTCATTGTGAACTCCTCTCCTCTATCTGTATTTCTGCCTGTGCACGTGTTTAATAATACTCCGGAACATACCCAAAGGCATTGTCAAAGAAACCATGGTCCTGGATCCGATACTTCATCTGCAATTTCCTGACAAAGCACTTGACTAATTCCATTGTCATGATGATATTTAGTTTAACATTGAACGTTCTATGTTGAACTATCGGCTCACGCAATGGGCCGGAAATTTTCCGAAGCACGAAAAGGAGGGTACCGTGTCCACCAAACACGCCGGGACAGTCGAGGAGCAACGTGCACTGAATCTCTTCATTGCGCTGACCCGATCTGCTGATTGGTTACAGAAGGGTGCTCTGCATTATGCGCCGCTGCCCGAAACCTTAACCCTGACGCAGTTCGGCGTCCTGGAGGCACTGTATCACCTTGGGCCGATGTGCCAGGCGGAAGTTGGCGAGAAGCTCCTCAAGACCAAAGGTAACGTGAGCGTTGTAATTGAGCGCTTAGTTGGCCGCGGTCTGGTGGAACGCAGCGCCAAAGAGGGCGACCGGCGCTACGTTGTGATTAAGCTCACGACTGTTGGTCGCAACCTGATCCAAGGCTACTTTCCAATGATTGCTGCGGGGTTCGCACGTGCGGCCTCCTCACTCACAATAAAAGAACAAGAAGCCCTGACCCGGCTTAGCTTAAAGCTGGGGAAGGCAGTACAAGCTCAAATGAGCAAAGGAGAGAACTCGTGAAGGTCTTAGTTGTTTTTCACTCTACCTACGGACATATGTATGAAATGGCAAAAGCTGCCGCTGAGGGAGCAAAAGAGGCGGGCGCCACCGTTGAGATAAAGCGTGTTCCGGAGCTTCTTTCGGACGAGGTAATTGCGGCCATGGGTGCGACCGAGGCGCAGAAGAAGCTTTCCAGTATTCCTGTCGCCTCCCCCGATGATCTGGCAGCTGCAGACGCAGTAATCTTTGGTGTTCCAACTCGCTTTGGCAATATGGTTGGCCAGATGCGAATGTTCCTGGACTCCACAGGACCACTGTGGGCCAAAGGAGCACTTGTTGGGAAGGTTGGAAGCGTAATGTCTTCTTCCGCCACACAGCACGGTGGGCAAGAGTCTACCATCCTGACTACCCAAGTAACATTGCTCCATCATGGCATGGTAATTGTGGGACTTCCCTACTCCTTCCAGGGCCAAACCACAATGGAAGAGATCTCCGGTGGTTCCCCTTACGGAGCAAGTACAATTGCTGGCGGCGACGGCAGCCGCATGCCGAGTGAGAATGAACTCGCCGGTGCCCGCTTCCAAGGCAAGCACGTTGCCCAGATTGCTGGTAAGCTCGCACAATAGAACTCCAGCACAACACACCACCAGCCTTGCCTCCGGGCAATCACACCTCCCGGCCCCCGGATCCTGAATCCGGGGGTCTTCTTGAATATCTTGACGCTACTTGCAGGGTGCCTGCGGTTTCTTAGACCAATGAGTCCGCTGAGCCTTAATTCTTAGTATTTTTGTCGTATATTTGATGCTGCACAGAAGAAGGAGACGAATATGACAGGTAATAAACTAGCAAGGGAACACACCGGAAGGCCGGTTGCCTTTTTTCTGCTCGCAGCCATTTCGCTGCTGTTTATGGGCTTAGGGGTTGTGACCATTATGGCTCAGTCTGCTGGTCGTTCCGAACAGGGTTTCGGGGTAGTCTCCGAGCGAATGGTGGCAGGTTCAACTCGTGACGCTGTTAGCGTCGGGGTGTCAAGTTGGCAGCAGTCGGCAGAACTGGCGCGAGGCCACCTCCGTGCCGTCCGGGTCGATAGTCGGCCCCTGGTGAGAGTTGCCACCCAGTACGATGTTGACCGGCGAGTTATTCACGATGAACGGTGGCGGGGAATGTCCTTTCCGGTGCAGTTGTCAGAAGAGGAGTGGCGCCGGAGACTGAGTTCCGAACAGTACCGCATCATCCGGCTGTCCGGAACAGAGCGTCCTTTCACCAGTGAACTGGACAGCATCTACGAGCCGGGAATCTACTACTCCCGGGCTACGGGACAACCCCTCTTCAGTTCCGAGGACAAGTACGACTCCCGTACAGGCTGGCCCAGTTTCACCAAGCCCATCACCCCCGACGCGGTTGCGTATTTCTTCGAGGCATCCTTTTTCTCCCGTCAGATCGAGGTGGTAGACTCGTTGTCCGGCGCCCACCTGGGACACGTCTTTAGGGACGGCCCCGAACCGACTGGTCAGCGCTACTGCATAAACGGTGAGGCGCTTATCTTTGTCCCCGAAGGCGGAGATCCTCCGGAGCTGCTGGTACCGCGAGCCGAGACGAATTAGGGGCACAGAGCGTTCGCTCACCAACTATCCAGGATGGCCGATTGGTCATTGCTTGCCGAGTCCACCAGGTAGATTCGTAGCATGACGAAATGAGATAGAGCGCCGTCAAACCCCTCACCCGCCGCCCTGGAATTTCGATATCGAGTTCACGCTCTCCCCTGAGAAATACCTGTTGCGAATTACCGGGAAACGGATAACAATTATTTAGCGCAATAAGTCCCCCTGCGAGGAGTGCCTTTTCCCCGCTGCAGCTGCCAGAGGAGGCGCCGATAACCGTTTTGCTTGCAAAGGGGGAGGCCCAGGATGGTGAGTGTTGCGGCGTTAACGGGGTTCTTGTCGTTCGTGCTCGGTTACCTGGTAGTGCGCCGGGATCCCTCTTCGCGGCCACGACAAGCTTTTCTGTTGATGTCGATCTTTCTGGGCACCTGGGCGGTTATCGCAGTGCCTACCCTCTCCACCGGCGACCTCAGTGCATTCCGACGGCTGTTTCTCATTGGCAGCCTCTTCCAATTACTTCATTTTGGCTCTTTTTTACATTTTGCACTTGCGGTTACCGAGACAACTCCACGGCGATACCGGCTCGTCTACTTCATATACCTTCCCTGCGTGCTGTCCACAAAACTGTTCTGGTTTCATGACGACTATGTGTGCGATTTCGCCTTGGTTAACGGAACGTGGCAGTTGAATCACCAATACGGGTCGGCGGCATTCTTCAGCATGCTCGTGATCTGGTTTGCGTATTACGTACCGGCGGGGATAGTCTATTTCAGAAGGGGCACAAGGTCGGCAACCGTTCGAGAAAAGCGGGCTTTTCACATTCTGGGAGCCTCGGTCGTTCTGCTCGTGATAGTCACCTTCCTGGAGGTGCTTGTCGTCCCGCTGCTGTTTCGCGTGCCGTCACGGGGGACTGTGTTGTTATTCAAGTTCGTTTGGCTGCTTTGCTTCGCGTATCTCGTCGATAGATTCCAGTTCCTGACAGCCCCTCCACGACTGGAGGACATTGCGCTGATCTCGTTTCCCGGCTATGTTCTCGTGATTGTCGACCACCAGCGCAAGGTGTATCGTGCCAATGAGGAGGCGGCACGTTTCTTCGAAGCACCAGGTGAGTCGTTACCCGGCATCGGTATTGATGAGCTGTTCCCCGGTGGGACTCACCTGTGCCAGCTGATAGATTCTCGCAGTGACGCCGGTTCAGCGTCGGTGTCTATCGTCCTTGACCTGCGCAATCATGCCACGTCTCGTGGCTTGCTCGACACCAAGGTGTCGGCTCTACGTGACAAGAACGGAAACCGGATCGGGTACGTCTTCATTGCTCGACCGGTGTTCAACGGCAAGCGCACCGACATCACAGCCGGTATAACCCGACGCGAAGTAGAAATCATTGAACAGGTTCTGACCGGGCGAAGGAATTCGGACATCGCAAAGTATCTATCTATCTCCGAGCGAACCGTAAAAACCCACATCACCCATATCTTTGACAAACTCGGAATTGAGAACCGCATTCAACTCTATGCACTCCTCCGAGATAACCACTTCATATCAAGCCATACAGCCGACTGCCATTTTGTCCGCAGCCCGGACAAGGTCTCCGAGAACTGACGCGTGCACCCCTGAAACCAAGAGTGAAGCGACACTGAATGAGCGGCCAGCTGACGTGCGTCAGGGAAATGCTGATTTTGCCGCGAATGCTCCTGATTGCGCTCTCCTCTCGCCCGGGTGACAGTGACTGTAGGTTCGGTTCGGCCTGCGCTGCGCTTCGGTCTACCGCACGCCTGGCGCTCGCCGAGTACTACGCACACCGGAAAAACGGAAGGAGAGGCACGACATGAAAGGGTCAGTAGTCTCGTGGGCAAGCGTGGTCGCGTTGGTGATTGTGCTTGGAGTATCGCTCGTGGCGGCGGAGCATCTTATTGCGAATCCTGGCGGCCCACCGGTTGAGTTCACCGCCGATTATAGATCTGTCGAAGATGGCAAGACCGTTGCGGGGAAGTACTTCCTCGGAAACCCGGGCGTTCGAATGGAGGGCCGCGAGGGCGGCACCTCGTACATCACCCTGTTCGTTCGATCCAGTAACAAGATGATCAATCTGGTACCCGAACACCGAATGTACATGGAGATTCCCTTCGATCCAGACAACCTCGCCTTTCTGTCGGCTGGGTCGGACACGCCAACCGCCTGTGGTGTTCCTGGCGAGGCAACACTGCTCGGAAGGGAAACGCTGCACGGGCGTGCAGTAGAAAGATGGAGGTGCCTGCCACGCGACGGCAAGCCCATGACGGTGTGGTACGACACCCGTCTCCAGTTTCCCATGAAGACCGAACGCGACGACGGCGGACTATTCGAACTCTCGAACATTCAGGAACGCAGAGTAGACCCGGGCTTGTTTGAGGTTCCAGCTGGATACTCCTCGCCCTTTGGAGGAATGGGAGGAATGTTTGGTGGGGGTGGAGCTCCGCAGCCCCCCGCCGGTGGCATGCCCCAAATGCCCGGGGGCCCCCCGCCGCGATCAAGATAGCGGTCAGATGGCGGTGACGCTGAGTTAGCGGTGCCGACGAAGCGGTGCCGACGAAGCGGTGATTCGCCGATTAGGCAGATTCGGTCAAAATATACGACTTTAGTACGATGCGCGAGGGCGTGAGTTTGCGTAGAATTCGCGGAGCACTGTAGGGGGAGATCTGCCCCGGTATCAGGAGGCGAACGATGCAGCGAACCGCGCGTGTCGTGATGATTCACGACTATCCGTTCCTGTTTGAAGGCATTCGGGCGATTCTCGGGGGGCAACCGGGAATAGAGGTCGTCGGCCAAGCCAGAAACGCAACCGACGTTCTCCTTCTTTGTTCTGAACACCCGCCGGACGTGGTGATAGTCGACCTTGGGCCGAACGACTCACAGGCGCTGCAGATGCTCACACAGGTCAGAGATCTGTGCGCCGAGGTGCGAATCATGATCGTGACATCCGTGTGTGGACCCAATCGGGTGCGTGGGGCGGTTGGGGCCGGTGCAAAGGGCTTACTGTCTCGAACCGCCACTCCGGAGCAGTTAGTTGGCGCGGTATGGGCGGTACTACAGGACCAGTGCTACGTCGATCCGGAGCTGGCGGGAGTTCTCATGACCACCGTCGCGATGATTCCTGACGGAACACTCCAAAATAGCGATGCCGGATACGGCTCCTTGACCGCCCGAGAGCGTGAGGTGTTCCGGATGTTGGCCAACGGGATGAACAACAAGTCCATCGCGTATCAGCTCGGAATCAGCCACAAGACCGTTGAGACCCACCACCTTAGAATAATGAGGAAGCTTGAGCTCAGTGATTCGCTCGAGGTGATTCGATATGCGGCACGGATCGGTCTGATTGAGGTTCAAGACTGGGTCACGGCCTGAAGACTATATGTTACCTCATCCGTAATGCAAGGCACACGAGGAGGAGACCATGAAGACCATTGCTATTCTGGGAATCGTGCTTTCGACAGCGCTGTCCGGGTCACCAGCACAGGGACAGACGCTGCCCCAGGCGCTGCTTGCGCCCGTGTATCCTGGCGCGGTTGAGAACTGGCCTTCGAATGAACAGGGAGTGGCGCAGTATTTCACGCGAGACCCCATCTCAGAGGTAATCCGCTTCTACCAGCGACAACCGGGATACCCTGAACCCGAACTGTCCGGAACACCGGTTTCATCCGCTGCATTCTGGATCCGGCCGGATCTGGACGAGCTTCAATACGACCTTGCCGTCGCCAAGATGGGCTTGCCGATCCAGTCGGCAGGGGTGTATGTGAGTATCGTTCAGCAAAACTGCAGCACGCGGAGTGCTGTGTTCTCAGATCTCGATCGTCTGGTGAGACTCGAGGAGCTCCCCACCGCGGAGGCAGAGCGGCTCGGTCGCCGGTTCAACCAGCTGGGCGGTGTGTCGGTCAACAGCAGCCAAATGGAACGCGGGAGGCCTGTAAGTGAGGTTGAGCTGGTGTATCGACGGCACGAGCCAGCCGTACAGCGTCTGCAGGTACAGTTACAAGACGCCCGCCAGGCTCGGCAGGAAGAGATCCGCGTTGCACAGGAAGCCAGAGATAAGTGGGACGCCGAAGAGAATGAGCGACTCGAGGGTATGCGCAACGTTGAGCAGCGGCGGATGGAGCTCATAATGCAGGGGCGGATCATGGAAGCGATGGCACTGCCGCAGGACATGGCGGATGATATGCAACGGCGTCAAAGCGGTGATCGCCCAGTTGGACCAGCTGTGCCAAGGGGCCCATCGGAGGAGCAGCAACGAATTGCTCGTGAGATTCTCTCGCGTTGGGAGCGGGCTCTGGAGGAGATGGCGCTCCACTGGTATCCGGTAGAGATCTTTGTCCTCTACCGGCAATAATTATTCGCACAAGTGCGTACCTCGTTCAAAAAACTCTTGTCTTGACACCTCAATAAGTCGAATCTAAACTCATTCCAGGCCAAGCTTGTTATCCAAAGGAAAACGAACACCTTTCGAGCTGACAGTTCTTCTTGATCACGCGCTACAGCCTGCAAACCGTTCTCTAAGCGGTGCCTCGCCATTTAAGTTGCGTTGTGAACGGGAGGGCATTTTGATCACTCTCTTACGGAAGATCCAGAATCTGGACATGATGTGGAAGTATGTTATTTTCGCCTATCTGCTCTTCTGGGTCATGGTTCTGGGAATGGGCGGAACCGCGTCTATGGTCTTCCAGGTGTCACCTCTGACCATGCGCTGGATAGCAAACCTCTGTGCCTGGTCTCCTACCTTCGCACTCCTCATCATGTTTAAGAAACTGAGACCTACTATGACGGTAAAGGAGTTCTTCCGCAATGCATTTGCCGCAAAGCTGCGGCTGGATCTTTTGCTGATTAGTTCCGCGGCCGTCATTGGCGGAGTGCTCCTGGCGGTTTGGATCCTGTCCCTGTCTACGCAACAGGCCTTCAATACCTTCTTCAGTCTGGGATCCTACGCATTGCCTTTATCACTGATAATGTCGTTTCTGTCCGGACCGACGGGAGAAGAATCAGGATGGCGGGGATACCTGCGTATTGAACTGAACAACAAATATGGGTTTATAAAGGGCTCCCTCATTCTGGGCCTTGTCTGGGCTTTCTGGCACGCAGTCCTCTGGCTTGTCGACTCCGATTTTTCCGGGTTTGCGCTCATCCCTTACATTATTTCCAATGTTGTGGTTATGACCTCACTCGTTATCATTATGAATGTAGTCTTAGATCGTAGTAATAACCTGTTCAATGCGATCTGGATCCATTTTTGCTTTAATATCATATACAGCTTTCTTGTGACTGATATCTGGTTCTTTGTAATTCTCACCGTCGTCTATGCCGTCATTGGTATTTGTTTTTTGTCATGGCATCTGAAAACAAAAGCTTCCGCGGTGGTTTGAGCAAGACTTAAACCGTCGAGTTAGTTTCCGGGAGGGGCGACAATGCAACATGTCCTGATTGTCTTTTATGTCCTCTTCTTTGCAACCGGATTCATGGGAGTCACGGCGCTGACACTCCTGAAGCTGCGCCTGCGCAGCAGGCTCCTGGGTCCTCTTCTGGTCTTCCAGTCGCTATTCCTGCTCGGGCTGGGTGTCATTGTACTCTACTTCTATATCGCCAGTCTGCCTGGAGGTATTTCCCGCACCACGGTGGTGGTGGTGCGCGTTGTGCTCGCACTGCTCAACTCTGCAGTGTGGGTCACCGGCGGAGTGCTGGTGCACCGGATGCACCCCCCGCGGAAGCGGCGGCGCTTCCGGCCGACGGCTATGGAAGTCCTTGCAGGGCTCGTAATTCTCTGGACGCTCACCAACGCGGCACTGATCATCGTGTTTGGGCACGATGCGGCTGGCGGCACGGCCCAGGTCGCAGATGAACGCTTTGGTGCCGCGCAGCTGTGGGCCCTCGCGGGTCACTGTGTCGTGGGGCTTGCACTCCTCAAGTTTGGGCTTACAGCCCGCGGCCCCATCCACCCAGTTGAGCCGAAGGCAATGCGCTCATTGATTCGAGCCTACGGACTGTGGGCACTGCTTCTTGCGCCCGTTGGCCTCATTGAGTTTGCCGTGGAGAGCGCGCGCCTGCCCTGGCTGCCGACCCTTTCGCTGGACCCTCTGCTGTATCTCTCACTCAACCTTGTGTCCATGAGCGCGGCGATGCAGCTGTTCAAACCGGACAAATCCGGGACTCCAATTATAGACGCGGTGCCGACTGAGCAGCAGCGCATGCTTAACCTCTCGGCACGCGAGGCCGAGATCGCGGTGTTGATTGCACGCGGGATGGCAAACAAGCAGATTGCCGCTGAACTGGGCATTTCGCCAGCGACCGTGCGTACCCACATCTACAACCTGTACCAGAAGGTTGGCGCGGGCAGCCGCGTTGAGCTGCTCAACCGCCTTCGGGGCTGATCCTGGACGGCCAAGATCTTCCCCGGCCCCTTTTTGCTCAATTTCTATTCCACTACGACGAAGATCGTAGGCTGATTCACGAAAAACACGACCTTTGTTCGATAGTAGCTCCAGAGTTTTCCTCCTACGCTGAGACCATCACATCAGGATCCCTGGAGGAACCCATGATTCGAACGACACCACGTTTCCCAGTCGCGCTGCTCGCTGCATGGCTCATGTTTGGTACCGGCCCCACGCTGGCGGCCGACCCCAACCCAGCGGCAAGCCCCAGACTGCAAGTTATTCCCCTTGCCCAGTACCAGCTGCTTTCCCTTGAGTCGCAAACAGTACACTCCCCCGGCGCCGGAGTGATTGCGGTTAGCGAGAATCTGTTTCTGATTGGCTTGTACAGCCAACACTTTTTTTCCCAGGATCTGGGCTTCGACTACCCTGACACCTATCACTCAATTGAACTTATGGCCGACGGGCGGAACGCTCGGCACCGATACCTGGGCTTCTTCAAGAGTGAGTCGGATCGGCCGGTGGTCGGGGGTCTGCGAACCTTTCAGGCTGCTGCCGCCTACGGCTACGAGGTCGTGCAGCAGCCGGGCTTCTCGCTGGTGCTCGGTGGCGGACTTGCGGTGAGCGACTTTGGCATTGAGACAGCAGACGGGAATCCGTGGCCTCTTCTACCGGTGCCGCTCATCCGCGCTGCGTGGGAGTCACGGTTGCTGAGCGCAAATCTGGACTTCATTACCGGGCCCAATCTGGGTCTCACCCTGGCGCCGCAGAGCCGTCTTCGTGCCACCCTGGATGCGCGGCTTGACAAGCTGCGGGACGAACGTGACCTCTTCTTTGAAGGTGCACTTGTCTACCGGTTTTTCGATTCGGACCACCCTATGGGAGATCTGGCTGGCGTGGCGGTCGGAATGAAGAGTGACGCTTTTGAGTTTGCACTGGAGGCCGAGGATGAGTCACTGGAACTGCACTACTACGCGTTGTTTGGTACTGTCGACCTGGCGCTACTGAAGCTCACTGGGGGTTATGCCTTTGATTCACGAGTGCGGTACCGTGAACGCACAACCGAGTCTGCGGGCGACGGCTGGTTTATTTCGGTGAGTGCGCTCTACCCGCTGGGAGGATCGCAGAATGACCGCTAAAACCTTTTCCCATACGCGGGAGGCGTTACAACTATGACGGGTATACTTTTTCGGATCCTGAAACGTGATGTGGTGCGCAACCGGGTTGTCAATCTGGTGATCTTTGCACTGGTCGCGATGTCGGCATTCATGCTTGCAAGCGGAGCGGGTCTCATTGTTCAACTCACAACCTCAATAGACACAATGTTTGACCGTTCCATGGTTCCGCACCTGGTTCAGATGCACGCTGGCGATATCGACATGGAGCGTGTGGTCACCTGGGCGGCAGCTAACCCCCTTGTGGATCAGTACCAGATTGTGGAGATGATAAGCGTTGACGGATCCCACCTGACTCTGGGCGAGGGGCCCGCGACCGAGGACAACGGCGTTATGGATATCAGCTTTGTGGTTCAGAACGAGCGCTTTGACTTTCTCTTGGACCACGACAACCGGCCCATGCACCCGGCCCCGGGAGAGATTGGGGTGCCGCTCTACTACCGTGAGGCACGTGATCTTGCCGTAGGGGATCGGGTCCAGGTCGATACCGGCTCAACTTCGCATGAGTTTCGAATTGCGGGCTTTGTTCGCGATGCAATGATGAATCCGTCCATCATCCACTCCAAGCGCTTTCTGGTACACCAGCTCGACTACACGAAGCTTCGCGCGTACCTTCCTGACACGGAGTACCTCATAGAGTTCCGTCTGAGCGACACGAGCCGGACCGCCGAGTTGGCGGCGGCATACACCGCTGCCGGACTCCCAGACCGCGGCCCGTCGGTTGACCATCGCATTTTTCGAGTATTCAACGCATTGACCGACGGCATGGTGGCTGCGGTGGTCGTGGTACTGAGCCTTTTGCTCATGCTGATAGCGGTGCTCTGTCTGCGTTTCACGATCGTCTCCACAATTGAGGAAGACTACCGCGAGATTGGCGTCATGAAGGCCATAGGGATGGGTCGCGGGCACATTCGACGTTTCTATCTGCTGAAGTACATTGTCCTTGGCGGGGTCGCGTCGATAGGTGGCTATCTGCTCTTTCTGGTGGCGAAGCCCATGCTTACAGCCAGCATAACCGCGTTTCTGGGGTCGGCTAAGCCCCCGCTCATGCTGCAGCTCGTTCCGCCTGCGGCGGCGGCACTCGTGAGCGCCATGGTCGTCGGGTCGGCAGTACTGATCCTGCGGCCGATTCACCGCATCAGCGCTGTGGCGGCTCTTCGAAGCAGCGCAGTCGAAGGTCAACTGCGCCGCTTTGGGGTGTTGCCCCTGCGCATCGGCAGGCGCGTTGGAGTAAACGTCGTGCTGGGTGTACGGGATGTAACGCAACGGCCGCGACTCTATGTGCTCGTGGTGGGAATCTTCGCAGTTTGCGCGGCAATCATTCTTGTTCCGTTTCACTTCCATTCCACCATGAAGGATCCATCCCTAATAACCTATATGGGTATTAGCCGCAGCGACATCCGCATTGACCTCCGACAGACTGACCTCGTCGGCGCGCGCTTTGAGGAGATGGTCGCCACCGTGGCCGCAGACCCGGAGATCGCTCGCTTCTCACCGCAGGTCACGGCCCGCTTCACCCTGATTCATGAGGACGGTACGCAGGAGAGTATGGCCGTCGAAACCGGCGACTTTTCCCGCTTTCCCCTGGAGTTCTTCAGTGGTGCAGCACCGCGAGACGGGCATGAGATCGCGCTCTCGGTTCTCAAGGCCAAAGATCTGGGTCGGGGACTAGGTGACCCGTTGATAGTGGTGGTCGACGGAGAGCCGCAGAAGATGACGGTCAGCGGAATCTACCAGGACGTGACGAACGGTGGTCGGACGGCAAAAGCGCCCCTGCCCGTTGAGGAGCAAGCGGTGCTCTGGTACTCGCTCATTGTGGATGTACAACCGGGGGTCAATGTGGCCCATAAAACTGCGGAGTACTCGCGGCTCTTCCACCCGGCCCGGATCACCGACCTTGAGGGATACATAGAGGAGACCCTGGGACAGACAATCTCTCAACTCGCAGGCGTCGTGCTTGGGGCAGTCGGAATCGGGCTAGTTGTTGCAGTTCTGATCACCGCGCTCTTTCTGAAGATGCTGATAATCAAGGACACCGCACGCATTGCAGTCATGAGGAGTCTTGGGTTTTCATTGAACGACATCCGGCTGCAGTACCAGAGCACCGCCTTGGTGCTTCTGGCGGCTGGCGTCGTTGCAGGCACCGTGCTGTCCAACACGGTAGGCGAGCGTGCAGTTGGTCTGCTGTGGTCCTTCATGGGTGCGGCGCAGATCCGCTTTGTGATCCGCCCGTTTCAGGCGTACCTGCTACTCCCGATCCTGCTTGCAACAGCCGTGGCTCTGACCACGGTGCTCAGCGTCTCACGCATCAGAAATACCAGTATCGCCACTACCATTGTGGAATGACATGAACTCGAAACTACGGAGAACTACGATGAACATGAAACAAACAACTACCACGGTACTTGAAGCACAGCAGCTGTCAAAGAACTACGTCCTGGGAAAGAACAACGAACTGCCGGTGCTGAGCTCGGTAGAGCTGAGCATTCAGCGCGGAGAGTTTGTCGCTGTGATGGGAGCCTCCGGCTCTGGCAAGTCGACGCTGCTCTACACTATCTCTGGAATGGACCGAATGACCTCAGGCAGGGTGCTTTTCAACGGCGTGGAGCTGTCACGGCTTCCCGAACCCGCGCTTGCCCGGATTCGGCTGACGAACATGGGCTTTATCTTCCAGCAGATACATCTGCTGAAGAATCTCTCTATCTTTGACAACATCGTGCTCTCCGGATATTTGTGCGGGAATAGAACCCGCCGTGAGGTTGAAGGGCGAGCAGCGGAGCTGATGGAACGGACGGGAATCGCCGAGATTGCCGGAAACGACATTACTCAGGCCTCAGGTGGACAGCTACAGAGGGTCGGTATCTGCCGCGCACTGATCAACAAACCGGACATCATCTTTGGCGACGAGCCAACCGGAGCCCTAAACTCCAAAGCCTCCGGAGAGATCATGGATCTGCTCGGCGGCGTGCACCGCGAGGGTACCACGGTGATGCTGGTTACCCACGACATTAAGGTTGCCGCCCGTACCGAACGAGTACTGTTCATGATGGACGGGCGGATCGTCGCCGAGAAGCGTCTTGGCGCCTGGCCAGCAGACGGAAACAGCAACACCCGTGAGGGAAGCAGCGCGGACGAGAAGGCGAGGGAAGCCGAACTTGCACAATGGCTGATTGAGCTGGATTTCTAGGACTAGCACGCGCGTCTGATACTTCTGCGCGGCTACTCGGGTAACAACGGCAACGGACAGTCCTCCGCCATCAACCTGGAAAACTCTGCGGCGCGAACCGGCTTGCTGAAGTAATAGCCCTGCATATTTCCGCCTCCAATTCGCTTAAGTATGGAGTACTGCGCAGCGTTTTCGACTCCCTCAATCAGGATATCCTTCCCACGCGAGCGGACACTGCTGAGAATTGTTGCAACGTATACTA
The DNA here is from genome assembly GCA_007127105.1 of Spirochaetales bacterium. GTDB lineage: Bacteria > Spirochaetota > Spirochaetia > DSM-27196 > SLAA01 > SLAA01. The sequence goes on from SLAA01000202.1 coordinate 14,768, forward strand.
TGTCCTCCGGGGACTCCTCAATTTCCATCACAAAACTTCGGTCGAGCTTCAGTACCCGTGCAGGTAGCCTCTTGAGGTAACCCAACGAGGAATAGCCGGTGCCGAAATCGTCTATCCAGAGGTCGACCTCAATCGCGGATAGGCGTGACATTTGTACGATGGCTGCCTCGGGATCAGCCATACACCTGCTCTCGGTGATCTCCAACTTCAACCGCGACGCTTCGGTTATTCCAGCAGTGCGAAGGGCGCTACCGACGATATCGGGAAGATCCGGTTGCCCAAAATCCTCCGCGCTCAGATTAACCGTAACAAAGAAGTCACGACGGTCAGACCACGCAGCCAGCTGCCTTGTTGCGGTGAAGAGCACCCATCTGCCGAGCTGCCCCAGAAGCCCCGACTCCTCAGCGAGCTCAATAAACTGACCCGGTTGAAGAAGTCCCATGTCGGGATGGTTCCAGCGCACAAGAGCCTCCGCACCGGAAATGCGTCCTTCGTTCCCGACAATGGGCTGGTAATGTAGCTCGAACTGCCCTTTTTCGAACGCTACCCGTAGATCAGACATGAGTTTCATGCGGAGCACAGCATTTTCGTGCAGCTTCCGGTTGTACAGGTGAAACGGCGAGTTGGTACTCTGAGCTTCAATACACGCCGACACGGCGTGTTGGGTAAGTCCAGCCATGTCCGCAGCGTCGTCTGGAAAGATCGAGATACCAATGTTAGCTGTGACCGAGAGGTAGTGATCCTTAAAGTGGTAAGGCACGCTGACTGCCTCGCCAATGCATCGCGCTATCTCCGCGACATCGCTCTTTCTGTTCACCTCCGGGAGGAGAACGGCTAGTTCATTGCCTTCGAATCTGAACACTCCGTCGGTGGACTTCAGGCAGCGTTTCACCCGCATTGCGGTGTCTTCGAGCAATAGATCACCGTAGCGGTGCCCATAGAGGCGAACCACCTCTTCAAATCCGTGTAGTCTTATGAATAACAGGGCAAGGTCGGTAGCACGAGGCACAAGAGCCGCGCCAGCGATTTCGCGCTCCAGCATGGTCTCCAGCGACCTGCGATTCAACAACCCGGTAGTCGCATCATAGAACTCGTAGTTGTTCAGTTTAGATTCGATCCGGGAGAATCGGGTAATATCCCAGGTTCGGACCAGTACGTGTGATGAATTCTCACCGCTCGAAGGATACGGCAACATGGTTACCTGCATGGTACGCTCGAAGGGGCCAAAACGGAAGGTTGCTACATAGTCAACCATTTCCCCGGTTAGGCACTGGTCAACGTTATGTTTAATGTTATTGTGGAAAACAGCATCGCCCCAGACCTCGGCGATAGTTCTGCCGACAATGTCCTCACGGCCTATCTCCATTGCCTCGCAGTAGCTGCGATTCACCAGCTCATACCTATAGTCACGCGATATGAGAGTAATGTAGTCGGGAGAATGATCAATAATGAATTCCAGCTTACTGCTGGAGATGACCTCATCAGTGCGGCTGTTTCCCACCAGGCCCCTAACCTCTGCCTATATCGATATATCCGTATACCTAATACTAGTACCGGGGGTGGGCGCTGTCAATGTGTTGTGGGATGGACAGGAGGATGGCGGTCCCCGACCGGGGACCGGGGCTGACATGACGGTTAAGCTTCTATGGAACGAACTCTCGGCCGACAGCACGCATTTTGCTTCAATGAGGCGATCTCGTTCATTATTGATGTAGCCGACCAAGAGGAACTTGACCGTTACAGCCTCTCCTGCGGGGCAGCTCGGCCCCCTTAGAGAAACAACCTCACCAGGCTCAACATGAACACCATGTACAGAAACGCCGCCATCATGGAGAATTTCTTGGCTTGGAGCTTAGCCTGCGACCGCGCCGCAGCCTCCTCTACTCCCTTCTTCTTGAGACGGGAAAGAGCTATGGGGAACCAGCCAAAACCGACAACCAGCATGACTGCAATCACAGATATCGCACGAATTATTGAACTCTCAGGCATTGTACAACCTCCAGGTGTGACACGCTCAACGAAGAACTACTTCTTCGGAGCAGGCTTAAACTTCTTATTCAGATACGGGACGAAAAGGTTCATGGTCAGCACCGCAAAGGTGGTGCCTTCAGTGAACTCGTAGGCCCCGGGTGTTTGCCAACCAAACCAGCGCATGAGCATAATGATCAGACCGACACCAGCACCAAAGAACAACTGCCCCTTCGGGAAGCGCGGTGAACTCATGGGATCTGTTGCCATGAAGCAGGCCCCTACCACAAGACTACCGGCAAAGAGATAGAACAAGGGGTTATGTCCGGCGGCAAGAGCCATTACCAGGACTACCGCGAATGCGGCTGCCGGTATTCTCCATCGCACGACCTTACGATACACCAGGAATGAGAAGCCTAACAGAAGGGCAAGAGCGGAGATCTCACCAATAGTACCGGGAATGCGACCCAAGAACATATCCATAAGAGCAAAGCCCCCGGGCGCACCGGTCTCACGAAGTACCTCAAGCGGAGTTGCTGAAGTCGTCAAATCAAAGGGCATTCGCCATGGTAGAATTGAGTCGGGAAACACAAACAGATAGAAGAGGCGCCCATACATAGCAGGGTTGAAAAGGTTCTTGCCGAATCCTCCCAGAAGCTGCTTTCCAGCCACAATTCCAAATACTGCAGCGGCCGACACGGCGTACCAGGGGGTTGAGATGGACACCGCCATTCCGAGCAGCATACCGGTAACAGCTGCACTGCCATCCTTAACCGTAATCTTTTGCTTGGTAAGTTTTTGGAAGGCTGCTTCTGCGGCAACCGCTGCGATAACTCCAGCGAGTATTCTCACCAAGGCCGCCGGGCCAAAGGCGTAGATCGACCACAGGGCTGCAGGCGTAAGCGCCATGAGCATCACATACATCATTTTCATAGACTCATCCTCTTAAGTTTCTTTCGGCCAGCGCTGACAAGAACCGACCGATATAGTAATTATTGGATTCTCGAGTATGTTGCTCAGTATAATCCAAAGTCTTGTCGCTGTACAGAGTCGAAAATCCACTGGTAGCTACAATGAGACACACTGTTACGTTTTTCATTGACAGCTGAACGTTTGCAGTTTATTATCCAATTTCTTTTTAAACAATAGGAGGATCGATGAACAAGTTTAAGGTTTTCGGCGTATTGGCAGTCGTACTGGTGTTCTCACTGGTACTGGCTGGCTGTGGAGACCGTACGGCCACTGTCGATGACGACTACAAGCTCGTGCTACGACTCAGCCACGTCTTCAACCCTGCGGAGCAGCTCTCCAAGTCTATGGATCTGGTGGCAGAACGCATCTATGAGCGCACCAATGGTGCAATTGAGATCCAAACCTTCCCACAGGCGCAACTCCCGGCCTACAAAGAAGGCGTTGAGCAGGTTGTACGTGGTGCAAACTTCATCTCGGTAGAGGACCCGTCCTTTATTGGTGACTACGTACCGGACATGAAGGCGCTGTACGCCCCCATGATGTACGAGAGCTTTGAGGAGTACACAACCCTTACTCAGACGGACCTTGTCAAGGACATGATAGCTCGGGCCGAGGAATCAGGAATTAAGATTCTGACCCTCGACTACATCTACGGTTTCCGCAACATCATCACTCGTGAACCTGTTCGGACACCCGCAGATCTCTCCGGCAAGCAGATCCGCGTTCCTGGAACCGATCTCTACATCAACACCCTCAACAACATGGGCGCTATTGCCAACCCACTTCCGTGGGGAGAGACACTTTCTGCGGTACAGCAGGGTGTGGTAGACGGTCTTGAGGGCTCGGAGTTCACTAACATTGGGAACCGTGTCTACGAAACCGGCGCAACCCATGTCGGCCTCAGTCGCCACATCCTGGGAACCTGCGGTGTATACATCAACATTGATGTCTGGAACGGCATTCCAGAAAACTACAGAAACATCATTGAGGAAGAGTTCCTCAAGGGTGCAGTGGAAGGAACTCAGATCCTGAGCGACAACCATGCAGCCGTTGTGGCTGAACTTGAGTCCCATGGTGTGCAGTTCCATGAAGTTGACGGCGCAGCCTTCCGCGCACGGCTTGCCCCCATGTACGCCGAGACAGCTGGCATGACCCCAGGCGTGTTTGAAGCAGTCTTTGCCGAACTGGATGCAATGCGACAGTAAGTCGGATACACTAAGTCTAATCAAAACTATTCCGGGACGGTGAGCATGAGCTTACCGTCCCGGTTTTCCGTGAGACATACCATGAAGAAAACCCTGACCAACATACTGTTCAACACAGAAGAAATCGTAAGCGCTGCATTCCTGTCAGTTACCGTGTCCGTTGTCATCCTCAACGTCATTATGCGCTACGTCTTTAGAAGCGGTATCTTCTGGGTTGAGGAAGTTGCTACTACGGCGTTCATTTGGAGCGTCTTTGTTGGCGCTGCTGCGGTGTACAAACGCAAGATGCACATAGGTATTGATCTTATTACCAAGCTCTTTCCTGAGTCGGTGCGGAAGATCATTGTGATAGTAATTGACCTTATGATGATTGCTATCAACGGCTATGTCTGTTATCTGAGCGTTTTCATGATTCAGGCAAACCGGCTCAAGACAACCCCGGTGCTCAATGTACCGGCCATGTATGTGAATCTTTCGATCACGGTTGGCTTTGGCCTGATCACGCTTCACGCAATCTACTTCCTGTTTAAGGACGTAAAGTACCTTGTGACCGGAGACGCTGCAACAGCGCCACCAGTTGCTTCCACGACAAAAATCGACTCATGACATTTTACCGAGAAAAGGAATAGTCAATGGCAGTTTTTCCTATTGTTATCGTGATGGCGCTGTACGTCTCAAGCATACCCATAGCCTTTGCGTTAATTGCCGCGGCGTTGGCCTACTTCACCTTTGGTGATGTTGGGTCACCCCCTGACCTCATACTGCAGACCTTCATTACCTCAGCGTCCTCCTTCCCTCTCCTGGCCGTCCCCTTCTTTATTATGGTTGGCGAGATCATGAACTTCTCCGGGATCAGCGCCAGCCTCATGAAGATGGCCGATGTCCTTACCGGACACATGAAGGGTGGTTTGGCGCAGGTAAATGTCGTTCTCAGTACCATGATGGGCGGTATATCCGGTTCAGCCAACGCAGATGCTGCAATGCAGTCAAAGATTCTGGTTCCCGAAATGGAGAAACGCGGCTACAGCGCGGCTTTCTCTACCGCAATTACCGCCGCTTCTTCCTCTATAGCCCCGGTCATTCCACCAGGCATCAACCTGATTATCTACGCCCTCATTGCGCAGGTCTCGGTGGCGAGAATGTTCATTGGCGGCTACATGCCGGGAATCCTCATGGCCATTGCGCTGATGGTGACGGTGCACATTATCGCGGTTCGACGCGGCTACAAACCGGTCCGAGACAAAATGTCACCCCCCGGTGAGATCTTCAAACAGCTCAAGCACTCGATCTGGGCGCTGCTGCTCCCCTTCGGCATTATCCTTGGTATTCGTTTTGGGGTGTTCACTCCTACCGAGGCCGGTGCAATTGCGGTGGTGTTCTGCACAGTGGTTGGTGCCTTCTTTTACAAGGAACTGCGCTGGCACCATTTTCCCATTATCATGAAGAACACGGTGTACGCTACCAGTGCGGTTATTCTCATTATTGTTGCGGCATCAATTTTTGGTCGCTACCTGAGCTGGGAGCGCATTCCATTCCTCCTGACCCGCTCGCTCATGGACTTTGCTGCAGAGCCGTGGATGATGCTCATTGTGATCAATATTTTCTTGCTGGCAATGGGAATGTTCCTTGAAGGGGGTGCCGTACTCATTATTGTGGCTCCGCTCCTGGTACCGGTAGTTACCGCTATGGGAGTACACCCGGTTCATTTTGGACTAATATTGATTGTGAACATTATGATTGGTGGGATCACCCCACCCTTCGGCTCTATGATGTTTACGACCTGTTCCATTACAGGGGTTCCCATCGGCGACTTCATCAAGGAAGTCTATCCTTTCATCATTGCGCTGATTCTGGTGCTTATTGTGATAACCTACGTGCCTGGATTAGCTATGTTCTTGCCGAATCTGCTGTAGGCCTGACCTGCAGCAGCTCCAGGAGCAGGAACTCTTCAAGGGTTCGGTGCGGACCGGGAACCGAGGATATGGCACGGTGTCTGCACGCCTCGGCGCGTTGAAGGAAGGAGCTGTAGAGGCTGCGTGGATCGCGGTTGGCGTCGCCGTGTGCGTACCTGTGTGAGGACGCCTTTCCCAGGATGGTAGGCAGATCTGCCCGACTCACAACCGATATATCCGCCTCCAACATGCGCTCACGAAGCACCTCAATCTCCTCGTGTGTCAGGCCAAAAATGAACTCCTCCACGCTCTGCAGCATCTCCCGGTTCTCGGCGGCAACAAACAGGAAGCTCTGCCAGGCGTCGTCGAGCAAACTGGAGAGCTTCATGAGTTCAATAGTTCCGAACATGGTACCGAATACTGGCACTACCTGCGTACGTGCGCGCCAGAGGTCAATCAGGCTCGCTCCATAAACCGTCACGCTCGTGTCAAAGCGGTTTTCCCAGAGACTCAGCAACTCCTGGGCCGCCCGCCGTACCAGAGTTCGTGAGTAGAGCCGCGAATGACTCACAATTGCATGATAGACATCCTCCGCAAGCAACGAGAAAACCGCGTTCTCCCATGCCTTTTGAACCTTGTCCGCATAGGGCGCAAGTCGCCGATGTCTTTCGCATGTTTCGCGAAGATATCCAAAGCAGTGAGCCTTTGCGGTGATGAAGCTTCGCCCAACTGCCACCTTGGTCGGCAAGAGCACAGCCAGATCACCGGAGTCGCGAATGACCGCATCCACAAGCATGTCGATATCGGAGATACTCTCGCCGCCGTTGCTGGAGCCAACAATAGGTGGATACCCGGCAAAGGCTACCCCCAGAGATCTAAGGTTTGCCTCCATGAGACCAAAGGCAGATGAGGCTCGTGGATCAGTTCGCCGCAGAACCGTCCGGCAGTTCGCCAGCAGCTGGTTCTCCTCGGGCGAGTAGCACCCGGCCGAAAGACTATCCTTGAACAAGATCACGTGCGGTGTGTCGGGACTGCTCCACCGACTCTATGCGTATCTGGAAGCTGCCGCCGGGAGCCAGGTACTCAATCTCGGTGCCTTCTCGTTCACCCATAAGGGCAAGTCCTAAGGGTGAGAGAATAGAAACTCGCCCGGGGCCTTGTTTGACATCGGCCGGAAAGACAAGTTGGATCTCGGAAGTCTCACCGGAGTCTGCCGCACCAAGGTAGCGATACCGTACAACAGAGTTCACTGTCACGATATCGCGCGGAAGTTGGGTTACGTCCACCACGCGAGCGGATCCTAGTTCCTCAATAAACCGAGTGAGCTGCCCCTGGTCAAGCTTACCGCTATAACGGAATCGTTCTACCAGTGTTTTGAGAACGTGGTATTCGTCATGAGTGAGAACTATTGTTCGTTGAGCCATCTGCTCCACCTCCATGTGTGTGCCCTTGTCGCCAGCGTTGCGGTTGCAACCAACGCCCTTAGTATGGTGCAGCAATGGTGTAGCGGGTAGTATGGAAAACTATGTAGGCAGACTACATAGAAACTACATATCACCGGAGCGAAGGTAGCTCATGAGGCTGATTCCCTGGTGGTTAAGATGCAGCTTCTTCCGAATAGTGTTCCGGTGACGGTCCACCGTACTCTCGGATAGATTGAGTTGCAGGGCTATCTCTTTGGAACTCAAGCCCCTTCGAATGAGTTGCGCGACCTCAAGCTCCCGGCAGGTGAGCACCCGACCAAGCTCAATGACAAAGGCGGCGTCGTCGCTGAACACCTCGTCCAAGCCAGCGATAACCGTATCAATTCGGTGGCGGTCGCTTGTACCGAGACGGTCAGACATTTTGAGGTGTTCGAGTTCAGGCCTGACGTAGGTTTCAATGTAACTAACGGCTCGTTCCTGGACGGCTTTCTTCTCAGACTCAATCTGTGACAAAACTTCACGCAGGGCGTGATTTTTTCCCTCCAGCTCGGCAGCCTGTGCCTGGAGTAGCTTCGTGGTTTCGCGTAGAACCTCGTCCATATCACGCCGTTGAAGTACGTCCGCAAGCAAGGAGGCACAGGACTCGACAAGTCGTTGTTCCCACTCCTCTATGGAGTAGTCGTGACTATCCTCCACGCCCTCTGACGACATGCCAAGGTACCACACTCGTATCTGTAGCGGCTGCTGGTCACTGTAGTGGCGAATAACCTCGCACTCATCCAGAACCTGGGAGGCAGCGCTGTCCTGCATGGCTACAGGCCCAGAGCTTACCCGACGCCGCAGGGTTCGTATCTCCACACAGCTTCTTTTGGGAAACTTCATGGCGCCACGGAGGATCTCCGAGGTCTCCTGCAGCAGCGCTTCCAGCTCCCCATCCGTTCGTGTAAAGCGAGCAGCGAGTTCATACACCGCTCTGAGTTCTTTCTCCCGTTCTTGTGTACTCACCTCCTCAGTGTACTGCAGCTGGTTACTCAGCGCAAATGTTGAAGTGTCTGGCAACCCCACAGCAGCGCGGACTCCATTCCGGGAAATCCATGTTTTACAGCTCTGAAATTCCATGTAACACTACAGATGAACACGATGGTCCAGGAGGTTACACCATGCAGAGTAACGCTCATGCCGCAGGCGAACGAACAAAGGTCGATATTGCGATTATCGGGGCGGGAGTCAGCGGTGCCTGTATTGCCCGACAGCTCTCGGCCTATGAGACCGAGGTAGCTCTTCTTGAGAAAGAAGCCGATGTCTCCTTTGGCGTCTCAAAGGCCAACTCCGGAATTGTTCATGGTGGTTTTCATCACGGCCCCAAATACTTGAAGACTCGTCTGGAAATCCGCGGGAATCTCATGTACGACCGGTTGCAGCGCGAACTCGACTTCCCTTTTTCGAGATGTGGAATCCTGGTGGTTGCCCTCAATGACGAGGAAATGAAGTATATAGACCACCTCTACACTCAAGGTCTGGAGAACGGTGCCATTGGTATTGAGATGTGCTCTCGCGAACGGATGTTTGAGCTTGAGCCCAAACTTGAGAGTGACTGTGTAGGAGGACTGCACGCCCCCGGAGGCGGGGTCATAGAACCATACCGCTTTGTGTTTTCTGTCGTAGAGTCGGCAGTAAAAAACGGTGTGCAGCTACTCCGTGAGTTCGAGGTCGTGAAGGCCGAGCACTCAGGGGAGAAGCATATCGTACATGCCGCCGACGGTAGGGTCGTTGAGGCACGCTATGTTGTGAATGCAGCTGGCCTCTTTGCGGACAAGGTTTCAGGCATATTTGGTGCGGAAGAGTTCCAGATCACTCCACGCAAGGGTGAGTACTATCTACTGGACCGCAAAACGAAGGCCTGCCCCAACCGGGTACTCTTTCCGGTTCCAACCAAGGTATCTAAAGGCATGCTGGTTATTCCGACCGTTGAAGGCACGGTGCTCATTGGACCAACCGCCGAGGAAATTGAGGACAAGACGGATCTCTCCACCAACGCGGACAAGCTTGGCCAGATACTGGACCAGGCACGCAAGATGGTCCCCTCAGTATCTCAGACCGATGTGATTGCGGCGTTTTCCGGCCTCCGCCCGGCCCTGTTGCCGGAGGGAGATTTCTACATCGATATATCTGAAGAAGCCCCCAACTTCATTCAGGTGGCTGGCATTCAGTCGCCCGGACTCACGGCCGCACCTGCTATTGGCGAGTATGTGAAGGATCTCTTGAAGAAGGCGGGCTGCAGACTCACCGAGAAAGCGGACTACGATCCGTTTGTTACGAAACTACCGCGTATTCGTGACTACTCGCCCTTTGAGGCAGATGAACTGCTAGCCAAGGATGCCGCCTACGGAAACCTGATATGCCGCTGTGAGAAGATATCCGAGGCGGAGATTGTCGCCGCAATTCGTGCAGGACATACAACGCTCGATGGAATCAAGTACTTCACTCGAGCGCAGATGGGACGCTGTCAAGGCGGCTTTTGCAGTTACAAGATTATCAAACTGATCATGCGTGAGACGGGAATGAACTATGATCAGATCACCAAGAATGGGCGCGATAGCGTTGTTCTTACTGGCCGGTTATAGGAGGTAGGTCATGCATGAACGCACCTATGATGTCGCCGTCATTGGAGGCGGAGCTGCGGGTATGGCTGCCGCCGTGGAGGTTCGCAGACAAGGACTTTCATGCGCCATTGTCGAGCGTGAGAACCAACTAGGCGGAATACTCATGCAGTGTATTCACAACGGGTTTGGAGTACAGGAGTTCAAGAAGGAGTTGTCCGGCCCCGAGTTTGCAGAAGAGTTTATGGATATGGTTGCCGACGCGGGCACAGATGTCTTTCTCAGCACTACCGTAGACAGTATTGAGGAGTCCGAGCAAGGGAAGGAGCTTTACTGTTACTCACGCAAGAACGGAGTTGTTAAGCTCAATGCGCAGGCGGTAATTCTTGCAATGGGTTGTCGCGAGCGCAACCGAGGTAACATTCGCACTCCAGGCACACGGCCTGCCGGGGTGTTTACCGCCGGACTCGCTCAACGGCTGGTAAACGTAGAGGGCTATATTCCGGGGAAGAACGTGGTTATCGTTGGCTCCGGGGATATTGGGCTTATCATGGCACGCCGCATGACATGGGTCGGCGCCAAGGTACATGGCGTGGTAGAGATCCAACCCTACCCTGCCGGACTCACGCGTAACATTGTCCAGTGTCTCAACGACTTTGAGATACCGCTGTATCTCTCACATGTAGTATCACGTATAGAGGGCAAGAACCGAGTGGAGAAAGTAACGGTCTCACCGCTGGTGAACGGCATCCCAGATGAGGATAAGTCATTTGAAATCCCCTGCGACACGCTCCTGCTGTCGGTGGGCCTGGTTCCGGAGAATGAGTTGTCCGAGAATGCGGGTGTGGAAATTTCCCCCATTACCAGCGGCGCGGTTGTGGACTCCACGATGATGACCTCGGTACCCGGTATTTTTTCCTGTGGCAACGTGTTGCATGTACACGACCTTGCCGACTACGCCGCCGAAGAAGCGCGCCGTACCGGTGCCTATGCAGTGGCCTGGCTCCAGAACAAGAAGCCAACCCGACAGCTGCGGATTAAGGCCGGAGCAAATGTGCGCTACGTGAGTCCAGGCATGATCAATCCGGAACTGCCAGACAAACTGTATCTGCGGACGCTCATTGTGAAGAACAACGCGCAACTGGTCATGAAGCTGAACAACAACATTGTCAAGGAAAGGAAACTGAGTCACGTTCAACCATCGGAAATGGTCAGCGTTAAACTGACAAAGAAGGACGTTGAGCACTGGAAGGCCGAGTCCGACTCGATACTGGAGGTGAGCGTACAATGAGTGCACCCGGAACCAAGGAAATGATCTGTATTAGTTGTCCTATTAGCTGTCGCATGACGGTTTACGAGGAGAACGACTCCATAGTGGTTAAGGGCAACAAGTGTGGTCGGGGCAAGGTCTACGGAGAGGAGGAGTACCTTGCACCAAAGCGCATGGTGACCTGTACAGTGGCAACCGACTCAGAGGAGTTCCCTCGACTCCCGGTTCGCACAACCGCCTCAATTCCCAAGGAGACCATTGACGACTTGCTCCAGGAACTGTACAGCCTCAACATTAGACTGCCGGTGAAGCGCGGTTCTCCTCTGATAGAGAACTATCACGACACCGGCGTCGACGTTATTGCAACCATGACATTGCCTGGACGAGCATAGCCTCGTCCAGGCAGTTAAACCGCGCTCCTGCGCCGTCGCAGCAGCAGCATCTCACTAGGGTCGGTGAATACACGCCTTCAAGTGCCCTGGAGCGACCTCCTCGAGGGGCGGTTCAACGTTTGCACACTCCGCAGTAGCTATTGGACAACGGGTGCGGAACACACAGCCTGAAGGTGGGTTAATTGGACTGGGAATATCGCCATGAAGGACCTGGCGGACTTCCTTGGCGCCGGGGTCAATACGCGGGATGGCAGAAAGCAACGCCTGGGTGTAGGGATGTATAGGATTTCGGTACAGCTCCTTGGCGGGAGCCACCTCCATCATCTTGCCGAGGTACATGACAATTACGCGGTCAGACACGTACTCAACAACCCCCAAGTCATGAGCAATAAACAGCAGCGCCAAGCCAAACTCGTCTCGCAGATCCAGTAGCAGGTTAATAATTTGAGCCTGAATAGAAACATCAAGGGCCGAGACCGGCTCATCGGCGACTATGAGCTTTGGCTCTACCGACAGAGCCCGTGCAATAGCTATCCTCTGCCTTTGTCCACCGGAGAACTCATGAGGGTACCGCTTCATGTGTTCACCGGACAAGCCAACCCTTTCGAGCAGTTCTATGACGCGTTTTTCTTTCTCTTTGCCGTGCGCTAAATGGTGAATTCCAATGCCCTCGCCAATAATATCTCCCACGTTCATCCGCGGGTTCAAGCTTGAGTACGGATCCTGGAAAACGAGTTGGAGGTCTTTTCGGAAGGGGCGCATCTGTTTGCGGTTCAGCTTTGCGAGGTCAACACCGTTAAAATCTACAGAGCCGCTGCAGTAGACATGGTCCAGAAGGCCAAGAATTGAGCGGCCGGTCGTGGTCTTCCCTGAACCGGACTCACCAACAAGGCCAACGACCTCTCCCGGGCGAATGCTCACCGACACACCACCAACTGCCTGTACACGTGCGACCTCGCGCGAGAATACTCCACCTTTTATAGGAAAAGCTGAGCGCAGGTCCTTCACCTTAAGCAGATACTCTGAGTTCTCATCGTATGATGTACGTGCAGCTCTGGCGGTTCCGATATCACGCTCACTCGTCTGCTCGCGCTCGGTCTGCACCTCGCGCCAGCGGATGCAGCGCACCATATGGCCGTCGCCAGAGTCCTCAAGCTCAGGTACCGCCTGGCGGCAGGCCTCGGTCGCAAACTTGCAGCGTGGATGAAAGGAACACCCCTGCGGCATGTGGTCGGCGCTTGGAACGCTGCCGGGAATTGCCTCAAGGCGGTCCTTACGATCGTCCGCTGTATCAACCCGCGGGAGGGAGTGGAGCAATCCAATGGTGTAAGGCATTCGCGGGTTTTTGTAGAGCGAATGCACATCCGCATCCTCAACCGCACGCCCCCCATACATAACAACTATGCGGTCCGCAAGGCTGGAAACTACCGCCAGGTCGTGGCTGATGTACAGCATAGCCATACCCAGCTCTTGTTGCAGCTTCTTGATGAGTTCCAGAATCTGTGCCTGAACACTCACGTCCAAAGCGGTCGTCGGCTCGTCTGCAATGAGCAACTTAGGATTACAGGACAGAGCGGTAGCTATCATGACACGTTGACGCATTCCACCCGACATCTGGTGTGGATAGTTTGCACTACGCTTGCGTGCTTCGGGTATTCCCACCATGTCAAGCATTTCAATGGCTATCTCTTTCGCGTCGTGGGCACTCTTTTTCTGGTGCAGAATAATTGCCTCAGCTACCTGTGCACCAACAGTGTGGACCGGATTCAGACTGGTCATTGGTTCCTGGAAGATCATTGCAATATCGTTGCCACGAATTTTCCGCATGGCGGCTTCTGACTTCAGGCACAGATCCTCACCCTCGAAGAGTATCTGTCCACCTGCTATGTATCCGGCCGAGGGCAGCAGCTGCATTATAGAGAGGCTGGTCACCGACTTTCCGGAACCTGACTCACCAACCACCGCCAGAGTCTCGCCACTGTCTATGCGAAAACTGACACCGTCAACCGCCTTGGCCGTTCCTTCCTCACTCTTGAAGTATGTTCGAAGGTCTTTGACCTCAAGCAAGCTGTTCTTCTTCTCCATTGAATGGTCCTCCCGAGACCGTGACGTCACATACTTAGCGGCTTATGGTCATTGCCGTAAAATCACTGAGTGACAGGTCCTTTAAGCTCTGTAAACGTAGATACAACAACTCCGCGGGCCAGACCAACCTGGAGGTGATAGGGTTTGGAACTACCACACATTCCATTCCAGCAGCCTTTGCAGCCTTGAGTCCATTCACCGAGTCTTCAATAGCAACTGCCGCATGCGGCTCAACCTCTATCTCGCTGAGAGCCCGCGTATAGAGTTCCGGATCTGGCTTAACCCTCTGCACAAGATCAGCTGTCACTATCGCCTCAAAAAACGACTTCAGATTGTGCCGTTCCAGAAGCGGCAGCACCCAGTCCGATTTTGAACTTGAAGCTAAAGCTATCTTCAAACCAAGAGCCCTTGCCTGTTCCAAAGTCTCAAGAACTCCCTCACAAAGGCTTTCTTCCAGCACAAGCTCCCAGTGTCTGCGCCGCCTCTGGGCGCGCAGACTCTCTACATCAAGCGGCCCATCTGTTCCCTGCTCAGATACTGCGGTGTTCAGGTATTCATACACGTCAAAGCTTAGGTTGCTGCCGACGGTTGCTATCCAGGTCTCGATTGGGAACGGTATGTTGTACTGAGCAAACATTTCTTCGTAGCTTTGCAACTCCGGAGTCTCGGTATCTACAATGACGCCGTCAAAATCAAAGACAACAGCCTTCATGTACATGAGTCCCTTGTCCGATCCTACTGCGTCCACTCAATCTCCCCCCGTTGCAAGGCTGAAAGACGACTCATGTTCTGTTTGAGGCTGGGATAAAGGTCACGGTAAACTGCGTACAGGTAGTCATAGACCGCCGCATTCCTGGGGTTCGGTTTGACAACTTCCTTCACCTTTACCCAGGAGTTTTCCAGCGTGTCAAAGCCGTCAAAGACCCCTGCCCCAACTCCGGCAAGATACGCGTCGCCGTACGACGCCCCAATAGTTGTCTCCACAATTACCTGTTCAACCCCGGTAATATCGCTAATGATCTGAAGCCACAACCGGCTCTTGGTTCCACCTCCAACAGCCCGTATCTCTTTTGGCGGAGCACCTAACTCCGCCATGGCCTCAAAGTTGTGCCGCAGCCCAAACCCTACCCCTTCCAGGAGCGCTCGGAACACATGCGCCCCGGTGTGCCGTAAGGTCAGGCCAACAATAGCACCACGCGCGTCTGGGTCGTTAATTGGCGTTCGTTCGCCACTGAAATACGGAAGGACGACCAGACCGTCACTCCCCGGTTCAATTTCTGCAGCCTGTTCGGTGAGCTGCGCGTAGGCATCCTCCCCTCCCGAACTTTGCACCATACGCTCAGCGGCAGCAAACTGGTCCCGGTACCAGCGCGTCAGGGCGGCGGAAGTAGACATGCCTGCCGCCAGGATTGGCTTGCCCTGTATGCAGAAGTATGAGGACCACAGGCTCTTGCTTGTGACCAGCTTCTCTACCATTTGAATAATGAAGAAGGTGGTTCCGTACATGACCATGGTGCGCCCGGCATCTACAACACCCACACTAACCGCCTCAGAGGCCGCATCAATAGTTCCCGTGATAACGGGAGTCCCCTCCGCAAGACCAGTTTCGCGCGAGGCCGCAGAAGTAACCTTACCGGCAATATCTGTTGTCCAGGCAACCTCCGGCAGCAACTCCGGATCAAAGTAGCGGCTGATCCACTCCCGGTCCCAGTCTTGCTTGTGAATGTCAAAGAACGGATCGTAGAACGGTGCGTTGTAGTAGTCCATAACGTTACGCCCGGTGAGGCGGTACACCAGGTAGCTCGTGGAGGTCATGATTTTGTGGGTGCGGGCAAACACCTCCGGTTCGTTCTCCTTAATCCACAGGATTTTGGGCCCGGCGGACTGTGCAGAGAGAGTTTGTCCTGTGCGGTCGTGGATCTCCTGTACACCCAGGTCGCTATTGAGTGTCTCAATTTGCCGGGTCGCCCTGGTATCAATACCGTAGAGAATTCCGGGGCGCAAAGGTTTATTGTCCTTATCAACCGGCAGGACACAAGGGCCAATAGCGCTGAGACCGACCGCCGCAACATCTTCTGGATCAACCTCCGACCCCTCCAGCAAGGCGCGAATAATGACCCGTGTATCCTTCCACCACACCTCATCTGCATCTTGCTCCGCCCAACCGGAGTTGGGAATATCCATTCCGTGTTCCATGGCATGCTCGGCTATGACCTTTCCTTCCGTGTCTACAAGCACACCCTTTGAACCTGAGGTTCCAATGTCAACTCCAATCAAATACTGCATTGTCTTCCCCGTTGTACGCTCTTCATTCCCGCCACTAGACTGTCCAGTTTTTGCGGAAATAGGTTTCAAGAACCTTTGCGGTCTCGGCGACAGCGCCAAGATCGGCAACTTCGTAGGGTGAGTGTGAATACCTGCGAGGCACGCCCAGGTAGGCACTTCGCGTATTCGGACTGCTCTTCCTGAGTCCAGATGCATCGGTATAGAGCATAAAACTGGCCTCAATATGGTACTGCGCGCCTACGTCCTCGGACGCATCCTTAAGCCCTTTAACAATCTCGCGGTCTGCAAAGTTGACAAAGCCTCCCCTGTCTGGATTCAGCGCCTCAAAGGTTCGAATAATTGGCCCGGTTCCAAGAGCTGGTTGCCCCTGTGCTACTCCTTGCACCGGGTCATCGGCCAA
>SLAA01000157.1 GCA_007127105.1 Spirochaetales bacterium
AGTGGAGGGCCAGCCAGGATCGTTGAGGTTACAATGAATCTGTACGCGCCAATGTACATCCCACGCTTTCCCGCCGGGGCGCAGTCGGCAACAAGCGAGCTCGCTGCCGAGAGAAAGGCACCAAGGGAGATTGCATGATACACGCGCGCGAGCAGAAGCGTTGAGATGCTGCCCGCTGCGGCAAAGGCCAGCGGCGCGGTCGCGGATACCACAGTCCCAATGAGCAACGGTATTCGGCGGCCGCGACTGTCAGCAAGAGGGCCAAGGTAGAAGCGCAGCACCACACCCGCAAAGAAGTATACCGTGTTCTGTAAGCCGCCCAGCGCTGGCCCGCCGCCAAGCTCGCGCACATACAGCGGGAGGTACCCAACCGAGGTGAACAGCGTAACAAACACACAGAACGCGGCGAAGAACACCGCAGCGAGCGTGACTCGGTAGTTGATCCTCTTGACACCTTTCAACGCGTGGGACTCCGTAACTCCATCAGCACATACTACATAGTAAGCCTTAGCGTAGCCACAGGAAGGCACGCGGTTGCGACCAGTGTCTTTGGTAAGATTGGTTGTGTTGCGCGACTCTTTACCACGATGTCGTCGCTTTTGTATTTCCTGCGAGATATTTTCAGTATCTTTCCGGGATGAAGAGCTTTATCAAACGACAGCGTGCCATGATGGTCGGGCATC
Organism: Spirochaetales bacterium; assembly: GCA_007127105.1. GTDB lineage: Bacteria > Spirochaetota > Spirochaetia > DSM-27196 > SLAA01 > SLAA01. The sequence goes on from SLAA01000157.1 coordinate 684, forward strand.
CTGAACCCTGGACCTTGTTTCCTGAGTGGCAGGGTGGCAAGGCATGCAGCGGCAGGCTTGCGTCAGCCCTTATCCGCATACTCATTCCCTTGTCTGTGGCATTTGTGCTCAGCGGCTTTCTCCTCTCAACTGGAGAGTTCACCGATGGGCCGCAAGCATACCTGGGCCTGGGCTTTCTCGCGCTCCTTTCCCTGAGCGTAGTACCCGGGCTCATTGAGTTATGGCGATATCTCCGCTGGGGCCCTTCAGAGCTTGTGTTTCACACCTTTCCGGTGCAACCCGGGCAGCAGCTGTCGGCAACCCTGCACACCCGCATTCCCGCGCACCGTCTGGACATGGGGCTGGGTGAGTTCGGGTGGCGCCTTCTGTGTCTGGAGGAGTTTAGCTCGGTGGGCGGACGTGGAAGCACGGGCCGCCGGGAGCGGGTCTTGTGGAATGGTACGGGTCATGCCTCGCCTGAGCGTGACAGCGGTGAGGCGGAACTTCCCGGCGGCAGGGTTGCGGTGCCTCTGCTGATCCCTATACCGGCAGAGCAACCACCCACCTCAACCGCACCGGATAGTCGCCGCCGCTACTGGCGGCTGGAGATAGGCACCAAGGAGTTGCAGCCGTCCTTCCGCGCGCAGTTCCGGGTGCCGGTCTTTGATACACGGAGCGGCGCCGAGCGAGCTGGTGAGTTATCCACCGCGCTGAGTGAAGCTGCGGAGGGCGACCTCACAGCACCGCATCATGCAGCAACTGCGTACGGCGGCGATCCTTTGGTAGCTGAAGCCACAGTGGACCCGGTGCAGCTTGGACAGCTCCGGCGTGAGGCCGACCCACGTCCGCGAGCTGCACGCCTATTCAAGAGCTGGCGTCCGGCTGCTCGTATCTACACCAACACCGAGGGACGGCTTGAGGTGTTGAACCTGTACGGAGACCTGGAAGCCCGGAGAATGCGGATGATTCTCGGCGCGGCACTTCTGCTTGCTGGCTTGGGTGCCGGACTGCTTGTGGCCCTGGCGGCCTCGGTGGTGTTCTTTGCACTTGCACGCCTTGCTCGTCCGGTGACAGTGCGCATGATCTTTGAGCCGGAAGCACTGGTAATTCACCGCAGCCGTGGCCCCATCAAAAAAGAGAAGACAAAAACTGTCCAGGTGCCGTGGCAGGAGATAGGGCGTGCCTGGGCCTTCCCGGCGGTCTTGACCTATCACGACATCCTGCTAACCCGTATCGCTGGCAGCGGTGTCCGTTGTGGTCTGCGTCTACCAGAGGCCAAGACTGCCGAACAACTGGTAGGGGCCATTGATCATCACTGTGGCAGGTAGGCACCCGGCGAGTTTCGTGTGCTCCTGCGCCGAGATATCCCCAGGAGGGCAGGCGTCGCTGATACTCTTTCCTACAACTTCACGGTGAAGTTGTCGTGTACAGTGATACTCAGGTTTGGATGGGCAGCAATATGCTCGCACACCAGTTCATAGTAGGACACCGGAAGCTTTCGTACTATCCTGGCTTCCTGAAAGACAGAGAACCCGCCAGCCCCGGTTGCCCGGTACGAGTTCAGGGCAAGGCTATAGAGGCGGTCATCATCGAGCGCGGCATTTCCCACATAGACCGAGGCAATCCTGTGCCCCACAGGCCGACCCAGCAGAATTTCATAGGAAATTCCGTCGTACACGTCGTAGTTGTAGTGTTCAACTTTTGGATGCAGGAACTGCGGACTCACCCCTACGTTTCCGTCTATCACAGAAAAATACGAGGCATTCTGTTCCAGGGCCTGGCGTAGTTGCCTGCCCGACACCTCCAGTACTACCAGGTCATTTTCAAAGGGAAAGTTCATTGCCACGTCGTTGCGCCGTAGCTCCCGAGGAAAGCCGTGGGTCTCGTTTGGCAGGGAGGCACAGGAGATATCGGCTCCGGTCAGGGATAGTTGTATTTCGTTAATAAGCTGAAACAGCGGGTGTTTCCGCTCCCGGGCCATGAGAGGAGAGGTAATGCTCATATCGGTCTGGAGCGTTACCAGGGGCTCACTCAAGTACCTGTCGGTCTCCAGCACCAGGGGTTCTAAAAGGCCTTCTATTTCCGGATCTACCGCGTAGTCTCCAAGCTTGACAAGTCCTGCTTCTAAGCTTTGCAGGGCAAACCGCTTTCCGTCCCGATCACGCTCCATTACGACATCGACCACCCCCGCATCTAAAGCGTTAAAGCCGGTCTGGAGGGCTACCCTGCCGTCAGCACTCGTGTAGAGCTGGGAGACGTGTTGGTGTCCGGTGAGTACAATATCGACCCCAGGAATCTGAAAGAGCCCATAGCCCTTGTTTTCCACCGTGGAGTTTCCAAAGGAGGCTCCGGTTTCCAGATCCTTCTCATATCCGCCGTGGTAGAGAACCACAACAAGGTCGGCCACCTCCCGCAGGCGATGCACCGCAAGAATTTCCTCCACCGTGGATATCCCGTCGAGAAAGGCCAGGCCTTCCACGTGTTCCTTCCGTTCCCAGAAAGGTATGTACTCGGTGGTCAGTCCAATGACCGCAACCTTGACGCCGCAGATCTCGTGGACGACAAAGGGTGTAAAAAGCGGCGTGTCTTCCTTGTAGATGTTTGCGCACAGAACGGTTCCCGAGAAACTTGACCGGAATCTCAGCAGGTGTTCGAGGCCAAAATTGAAGTCATGGTTTCCGGGGGTAAGATAGGTGTAGCCAAGGGTATTGAAAACTGCCGAAACCGGACATGGCAGGTTGTTTTTGCGGGCGTAGTCGAGCAGTGGCGAGCCCTGTAACATGTCCCCATTATCCACAAGAAGATACGGAACTTCACAATCCTTCAGGTACGAGGAAAACCGGGAAAGGCCAAAGCTCCCACAGGATTTGGAGATAAAGTCATAGGCCGAGAGGCGTCCGTGGGTGTCGGAGGTGTAGATAATTCTGAATTGCACCGGTATCACGTCATTCTCCTTGGTTTCATCATAAACTAACAGGTTTGGCGATTGCTAAAGGCCGGAAAACCAATTATATACGTGATTAGTCTTTTCTAAAGGAGAAAATGCAATGAAGAAATTTCTGTCTCTTGCGATAGTAGTTTTTGTTATTTTCGCGGCTGCTTCCTGCACCCAAGCTGCAGAGGAATCTGCTGAAAGCAGCGTTAAGGCCCTAAAGATTACCTTCGTGCCTTCCCGGGATCCACAGGCAATTCTTGAGTTTGTAGACCCCCTCCAAGATCTGCTCAAGGCAAAACTGATTGAAAAAGGCTACACAGCGCTGGAGACAGTTACGGTTGAAGTCTCGGCCACCTACGAAGCAGCCGGTGAGGCCCTCGACGCGGGAACAACCGACATTGCATTTCTCCCCGGCGGAACCTACGCCTTGTACTCAGCCGACGGAAATATCGACGTTATTTTAGCGGCTACCCGGAACGGATTATCCAAGGACTCAGCAAACCCGCAGGACTGGAACGATAAACAGCCGACACTCCCGGTAGACCAGCAGGTTACCTACTACCGGTCAATTGTAGTCGCGGGACCTTCCGCTAAGGGTCAAGAACTGGCCCAGAAAGTGAACGCGGGACAAACCTTAACCTGGGAAGACCTGAACAGCGCAAAGTGGGGAGTGCAAGGCGCCACCTCCTCTGCCGGAACCGTATTTCCCTCGGTATGGATGTATCAGAACCACGGAAGGTTTGTTACTGACCTTGCCCAGGCCGCCCCAACCGGTGGTTACGGAAACTCCCTGGCGGGCCTTGCTGCTGGAACCTACGACGTGGTTTCCCTCTATGCGGACGCGAGACGAGACTACCACACCCAGTGGAGCTCTTCAGGCGAAGGTGGGTACAACCGACGTAACAGTATTTGGGAAGAAACCAACGTCATTATTGTGACGCCCGGTATCTTTAACGACACCATCGCTACATCTAACAAAACCGTGAGCCCTCAGCTCAAGAGTGACCTTCAGGATGCCTTTATTGAGCTAGCTCAAACAGAAGAAGGCCTGGCCATTTTTGCGGTGTACAGCCATGCTGGGTATGCACGGGTAACCGATGCCGACTACGAAAGCGCTCGGATTGCCCAGAACATCATTCTCGGAAACTAGGTTTACCCGTGAACCCACGAAGGCTCGTCGGCAACGAGCCTTCGTTTTTTTTCATCGAGGAGCGTACGAGCATGATCAAGTTCAGGAATGTTGGTAAGCGATATCCGAATGGTACCGTAGCTCTTAAAAACGTCACCCTCGACATAGACCAGGGTGAGTTTGTGGCGATCATTGGGCTCAGTGGTGCGGGGAAATCTACCCTGATCCGGCTTGTGAACAAGATGATTGAACCGACCTCGGGTGAACTTGTAGTGAACGACACCCGAGTGGACGAAAAACTCAACGGCTTTCCCCTTCGCCGCTTCCGCCGACACATTGGCATGGTATTTCAATCCTTTAACCTGGTGCCTCGAACGACGGTGCTCAAGAATGTTCTTGGGGCAAAGATCGCCGATAAGGGTTTTCTTGCTTCAATCCTTGGGTACTACTCAAAGAAAGACCAACTCGACGCTCTTGAAGCCCTCCATAAGGTAGGCATTCTCGACAAGGCCTTTATTCGAGCAGACCAGCTCTCGGGTGGTCAAATGCAACGGGTTGCGCTTGCCAGAACCCTGGCCCAGGACCCCAGTATCATCCTTGCCGACGAGCCGGTCGCATCTCTTGATCCGGTGACCGCGGACATGATCATGACCGACTTTCGCAGGATTAACGAAGAGTACAAAATAACCATCATTGCTAACATGCACCACGTTGACGTAGCGCTGAAGTTTGTAAGGCGGGTCGTTGGGATCCGAGATGGTGAGATAGTCTTTGATGGACCTTCCGAGGCAGTAACGGAAGACATCTTGAAACGGATCTACAATCGCGAACTGACCGAAGACGACATTATGTTTAAAAAGGTTGAGGTCGTATGAGAAAACTCATAGCCCTCTTGCAAGAAATTTTTTCACCGTACGTCTCTAAAGCTGCGAGAACCTATAAGGCAAAGGATTTTGAGGTCACCGCGCCCTACCCAATTACGGCCTTTATTGCCTTGGCCCTGGTGACTATTTTCGTTCTCGCCGTTGAGGCTTCCAACATCGACCTGGTACAGTTTTTCGGCAACCTGAACAATATGTGGCGCATTCTATCGCGTCTCCTGCAGCCTAATTTCCGTTTCCTTCCCCGGATGACCGGCCCCATGATTGAGACCATACAGCTTTCGGTGGGCGGAACACTCATTGGTTCGGTACTTGCAGTTCCCGTAGCCATTTTCTCTGCATCCAACATCGTGAAAGCTTCTGCTATCTATGGGTCGGTTCGCTTTGCTATGTCCCTTATTCGGACCATTCCGGTACTGGTCTATGCGGCTATGCTTATGTTCATTGTCGGTATGGGCGCTATGGCTGGCCTGGTTGCCCTTTCAATTTTCACCTTTACCATTGTCGCCAAGATGTTCTACGAAGTCATTGAGACCGTGGACATGGCACCTTATGAAGCTATTGAGTCTACAGGCGCTGATAAAGTGCAGGCCTTTCGAGTCGCGGTGCTTCCTCAGATCCTGGGAAGTTACCTCTCCATTGTGTTGTACAGTTTTGAGATTAATGTCCGGAGCGCTGCTATCATTGGCTTTGTTGGCGCAGGCGGAATTGGTTTACTCCTGAGTGATCGGATCAGTTGGCGCCAGTACGAAGATGTCGGAATGATTTTGCTCGTTCTCTTTGCGGTTATCATCCTTATAGAAACCTTATCCCGCTACCTGCGCAGAAGGTTGGCCTAGTATGAACTACCACCCAGAAGTACTCCACAGCTATGAACACCGACCCAAGACACTCATTCTTAAACTGAGCATCACCTTAGGCGTGATTCTCTTGTTCTTTTGGAGCATTCCAAGCTTTGATGGGCCGCTTATCAGCGAGTCGGGACTGGATATTGTAACAAGGATGTTTCAGGGGCTCATTAACCCAACCTGGGACAAGATCTTTTCCCTCAAGACCTTTCATGTCCCCTACTTAATGTATGAAACCGTAATGGTAGCGTTTCTCGGTACCCTTATTGGTACCGTCGTTGCAACCCCTCTGAGCTTTTTGGGAAGTAGAAATATTACGAACTCGGTCATTGCCTTTCTTGTAACTGTGCTCGTGGTGCTCATTCGGACCATGCCCTTTTTTGTGATTGGCCTCATTTATATTCGGGTAGTTGGCCCCGGGGTGTTTGCCGGTGTACTTACTATTGGCTTCACCTCTACGGGAATGATTACCAAACTCTATACCGAGTCTGTTGAAGATATGGACAAGGGAATCTTAGAGGCCCTTGACTCGACAGGAGCTACGGCAGTCCAGAAACTCCGAGTCGGCATAGTTCCCCAGCTCTTTGCGAACTTTGTTTCCCACTCCTTGTACCGCTTTGACATCAACGTCCGGAACGCCATTATCTTAGGCCTCATTAGTGCCGGGCGACTCGGATTTGAACTCCAGGCTGCTATTGGAAACTTCCGCTACCGCGATGCCGGGGCCTATCTGTGGGGAATTATTCTTGTGGTCATGATCATTGAGTTTGCTTCCGCCAGTCTCCGAAAGCGCTTAATTTACGGGTGAGCGCGGCCTCTGCGGGGTATCGCTGCGCCCCCTGGTGCGGGGGAGTACGATGTGGTGGCAGCATTGACAGCTGGTAGAACACGCGTGTGAGCACCGCAGAAGAAATCAGCCCAGGAGCTACCTAACCTTCACACCGACACCCAGATCTAACTTCAACATCAAGATAGGTCATGACAGGGCACAGAGGGCCCCGAAGGGGTCATCATAGGTTCACCCCACTGGTTTGTGCTTGCCTCACAGTGGCAATAAGGATAACCTACGTCAGCAGAGCTACGTGGGTGGTGGTGATTTTCCCGCACCAGAAGAAGGGAGGTATCCCCGAGTGAATCGGTTTTTTCCATTTGCCGTGATAGGACAGATTATCCTGGTAGTTGTGGCGGCGCTGTTGCTCACGGAGTCTCTGCAGTCCAACCAGCAGCGATACCTGGAGTCTGAGCGGGAGTTCATTGCCGTCAATACGGCGCAACTCTACCGGAGCATTCTCGACTCTGCGGTTCTCCTCGTGGAAAACGCGGCATCACGCCTTGCATCGAATCCGGAACTCGTCCTCAAGGGCGGTCCCGCGATGGATGCTCTGTTTTCACGAATCGAGGGGCGCCTGGAAATCGTCACCGGTATCGCCTTTGTCGATTCCGGCGGAATAGTTCGTGTATCCTCCCTCTCTACCGGAGAATTCATGGTCGGCCACTCGGTTGGGGACCGGGTCTTCTTTCGCTCGACGATCTCCATGCCGGTAGGCGGCACCTTTGTCGGCGATCCCGTGGTTCTTGACGGGCCGACAGGTAAGAATGCCCACTTTGTGGTGAGTGGGCCGATATACGCCATGAACAGGACTGATAATGAAGGCCCCATCGGGATGATCGCATTGCGGATCGACCCCGGCTACCTCGAAGCAGTCGTTTACCGAAGCGAATATGCCAACGCATTCGAGGTATTTCTGGTGGACGACGAGCAGAGAGTCCTGTCCCAGTATCCCCACCGGGTGGATGCCGTCGGTACGTACTGTCCGCCATGCGCGTCGGAACAAATCTATCCGATACGGAACAATCCCCCCGTCAATTTGGCACTTCGGTACGACGACAGCCGACTTCCCCGCCTTCTTGGCCCCGGTCGACTCGTCTCACTGTTTCTCATCGCGCTCTTCATTCTGCTCGTTGTGATTTTGGAGTCGCTTCTCTGGCGCTCTCTCGTACGGGCCAATCGAACTCAACGCGCAGTTTTGAATGAGCGGACGCTCCTCCTTCAGGAGATTCATCACCGGGTCTATAACAATCTCCAGGTTCTCACGAGCCTTCTCAGTCTCCAGACGGCTAGAGACACCACCGCATCTCCATACCTGGAAAGCACAATCGGCCGTATCGATGCAATGGCCCGGGTACACCGGATACTCCATGAGTCGGCGGCGCTCGATCGGATAGACTTCTCCGCCTTTCTGAGAGACATCGCGGACGAGATGCGACAGATTGCACCGGCGGGCGTCCTGCTTCACACGGAGGGGCTCGACAACCCGTACCCGATTCCGATAGACCGAGCGATACCCCTCGGGCTTATCGTTCATGAAGTTCTGGCCAACGCCGCCCGTCACGCCTTCTATCCCACTCCCGTGAACACCGCGGATAATTCCCAGATATGCATTCACTTTGGAGTCTCGGAAGCGGACGCCACCGCCCTGCTCTGCATCCGGGACAATGGGTGCGGGATGCCGGTAGAGGGAGAACAACCGTCGGAACACACCCATCATGGACTCGGACTACTACTGGTGGAAACCCTCACCGATCAAGCGAACGTGCACATTGATCGCGAATCGGTGCAGGGACGACGCGGTGTTCGCTGGCGCATCGAAATAGCCGGCTAGCCGGTCGGTGTTCTAGGGAGGCGGAAACATGCTTTCGAAACCACATGGAACATTTTACCCGTCAACGAAAAGTTTCGGAATTCCTTCTTTGTCGAGTCCTTATGTAACGTCGCCGTGTGATACTCGCCTCCATCGAGTCCGTTTCGTCGGAGTCATATCTTCGATGTCAAAAGCGGCATGATGATGTCCCGAGCGCCAGGACAACATATCGCTGCTTGCCTCGGACTGAGATGATTGCTTCGTCGCTACTCCATGAGCAACATGAGCTTGGACTTCACTTGGGCTAAGATATCCGACCCGCTCTTCTCAACAAACTCCGCTTTGCGCACTTTCCAATTGAGACGTTTTACCTGGTCGCTCAATACCACCCCGTTGACCTTGGTGTCGTTCCTCAGGTTAAGCTCCTTCGCGTAAAGCGACGGAATCCGCATTCCAAGGCTGTTTCGTCCAGTTCGCCACTCCCCTTTTAGTTCGTGAAGCCGGAGTTCCGCCTCTGAGGTACATGACCGTGCTCACTGCCCGTACTTTCAACCCGGGCTGGCTCTGTACCATCTTGTTTCGAACGAGCAGGCCCGGAATCTTGCCAACCAGTGGCTATGGGCCTACAATAGAGGCCCCCCCGGGCGCCTGAAAGAGAGCTTGTTAACTTCTTTTTTCCGATAACTCAATTTTCATGAACTCATCCGGTTCCAGGGCCTGAACACCCTCGGTAAGGAAGTCGTCTCCCGGCCTTTGAACTGCGCTATCTATTTGAGCCTCTGTCATAGGTAGGACACGCACAAAGTCACGCAGATACTTCTCATCCAGGTACTCGTACTTGAGGTCCCGTTCCACCAGTGACGCCGGGCGTGTGTCGGACAGCCGGGCGACCTCATCCGTAACCTCAGTCGGCGGAAGTTCGTCTTGGGTGACGTACGACAGATACTGCTCAATCACTTTCGACAAGCTCTTCCCATGGGCACGGGCGTATTGCTTGGCTCGCCTCACGACCGACTCATTGATGCTTAGCGTAAGTTTCGAACTCATCACCTCACCTCACGTATAACGTTACCGTAGTTGATACGTATGTCAAGGCTGGCCGCGGCCCTGTGGTATACCGTCTCTTGTGTCAGACACAAAAATGCTCGAATGCGTCGCATGGAAGACGAGCCTGAGCTATACAGTGAGAATGACATTCGAGAGTAATCAATGTGATACGTCCCGGAGGCTTTGTCGTATTCACTTTTCCACAGACTGACCTGCAACAGGGCAAAGCCTGGGGTTGGTGGCATAATCGCATCCAAGAAAATGTCCGCACCCCCGACCCCCGAGTGGTGAAACGGGGTCGCCATTTCCACCCTAACGCCACAATCAGCCGCGCGTTTTATGCGTCGGTTGTATTTGTTTGTTAGCCGTGAGGTCTTGGAGAGAGCCTGAAACATACTTATGAATGATACTCGACACCAAAGTCTGGTACGGAATACCCTCCTCAGACGCTCGTGACTGGACGGCTACTAAATCTCGATTAGAGATTCTAACGTTGATTCTTTTGTCCTTTTTAAAGGTAGTGCTAGCAATGGCTTCCAGTTCTTTTTTGCGAGCATCTGTCAAAACAGATTCAAACTCACCTGCCTCTACAGCGTTCAGGAGATCCTTTTCCTCTTTTGAAAGTTTCGTCTTACTCATGATCCGCCTCCAAGATATTTCTGGGTGAATTTCCTGCTTGGAATAATGGTTTTGAGAAACACCTCATCATCACCTTCTACATACGGGACGAGATACGCGTGTTCTTTAATGCAAACGATGAAAATCCGCTGATTGGGGTAGTCCAGGGCATTCGGATGAACAATATCATCAAGCAAACCACCACGCTCAATATGAAAGATCGCCTCTTCAAAAGAAACACCTCTCTCAAGCATAAGCTCCTGATTTTTATCTGGATTCCAATTATAGATCTTCACTACTGGAGTTTAGCACAAGGTGTGCATTTTGTCATCAGCTAGCGGATTGGACGGCTAACGGTCGGCTTCTGCCGGAAGACGGTGTTATGACGATCCGGACCTACCGTTTGTAGGCTTCACCCCTTGATCTGAGGTAGGCAACCACCACGATTATGTTTTGCTCATCAATCGTGTAGAACAACC
>SLAA01000253.1 GCA_007127105.1 Spirochaetales bacterium
CAGCAAGGCCTCGGTAGCTATTGCCATGCCCGGCATGCAGATGCCGCACTGTACCGCTCCGGCCTGCGCGTAGCCTTCATTTATGGCTTTGCCGCGATCTCCGGCAGAAAGGCCCTCAGGGGTGAGAATCTCATCACCCTCGACCATGCCCACAACAATGATGCAGGAGTTGACAATTTTGCCGTTCCGCAGAATAGAACAGGCACCGCACTCACCCTCGCCGCAGCTTTCCTTGACGCCGGTCATGCCGAAGTCCTCGCGCAGTACATCTATGAGACGTTTGAGTGGATTGGCCTTCACCGTCACCGGTGAGCCGTTAAGCGTAAACTGAATCTCGTGCATGTGCGCGCACCTCCGATAAGTATTCTGGGGTTAAGGGAATCTGTGCAACCGAGAGGCCCAAGGCCTTCTGCACCGCAAGTGCCAGGGCCGGGGCGGCGCCGTCAAGCACAACCTCACCAGCGCCCTTGGCCCCTGATGGCCCAAACTCATAGGGGTTGTCCACCAGGGCGCTCTTGATGCCGGAGGGGAAGTCAAGCGATGTTGGAATGCAGTAGTCGGCCATAGTGACCTGCTGGAAGCGGCCACCCTTGTTTTCCATTTTCTCTATCGTGGCGTAGCCCAGGCCTTGGAGCATACCGCCGTGAATCTGGCCTTCTATGACCAGTTCATCAATCGCGCGGCCAATATCAAATGCGCAAAAAATACCTTCTACCTTAATCTCCAGGGTCACCGGGTCTACCTCTACCTCAACAGCCTTGACCCCCCAGGCGTGGGTAGGATACGCGTCACCCTGAAGGGTCAGCGGATCCCAGTTGAGGCCACTTGGGTGCGCGTACTCCTGAAAGACCTCAAGCTCACCTTCCTCGTCCCAGCGGTTTTTCAGCTTCCTGGCGGCCTCCTGAACCAGGTACCCCACAACCGAGGCCGAACGGGAAGCACAGGTAGGCCCTGAGTCAGGGGTAGCGTCGGTGTCGGTGTTCACCAACTGTATCTCGGTATACGGGATATCAAGCACGCCGCCCGCAATCTTGCGAAACGCGGTATCAATGCCCTGGCCAATCTCAACGTTTGAGGCGTGCACCACAACCTCACCCGCTGCGGTTCGGCGGAGTTTCACCTTGGCCTTAATAATGTCGCGCTCACCGCTGCCGGTGAAGCCGCTGCCATGCTGCACAAAGGCCAGCGCAATACCACGTCCAGAGCCGCGGGTGTACTCGGCATTTTTGCGGTCGTAGTCCGAGAGTTCCTTCACGCGGGCAAGGAGTTCGTCCAGTTTTACGTCCTCACGGAGGGTACCGTTTGTCACCGTTCTGCCACCGTTCTTAATCCAGTAGCGCATGCGAAACTCATCTTCATCTACGCCGATCTCGCGCGCAATGTGGCTCATGTGCGTCTCTATCGCAAAAAGGCCCTGCGGAGCGCCAAAGCCCCGAAAGGCGTCGGCCGGTACGGTGTTGGTAGCTACTGCGCGTCCATGCACCCGCACGTTAGGAAAGTCATACACCCCGTTGCCGGTGAACATGCAGCGTTGCAACACCACCCGCGACGAGCTCTCGTAGGCACCGGCATCTATGACTGCATCGATATCTAAGGCAAGAATGTTGTTGTCTGAATCAAGTGCGGTGCGCAAACGAATGCGACTGGCGTGTCGTTTGCTGGTAACGGTCATGTCCTCTACCCGCTCAAAAATGAGCTGCACCGGGCGTCCGGTCTTGAGGGCCGCCACCGCCGCCGGTACGGCCAAAACGTCCGGATAGTGCTCCTTACCGCCAAAGCCACCACCGGTTGGAGTCTGCCGGACACGTACATCGTCCTCTGAATAACCGAGTGCGGCCGAGACCGAGTGGCGAATGTAAAACGGGCACTGGGTTGTCGCGTACACCGTGAGCTTTCCGTTCTCTACAGCGGCAACGACTCCTTGGGGCTCAATGTAGACCTGTTCCTGCACACCGGTGCGAATCTCATCCTCAACTACGCGTGTCGCCCGCGCAAAGGCATCGGTGGGGTTGCCTTTTTCAATGTGGTAGTTGGTAAACAGATTGTCTTCACCATGGATAGGACCGCCCTTGAGTTCGAGCGCCTCCTCTATGGTTGTAGCGGCCTCAAGGTCTTCATACTCCACCTTGATCTGCTCAAGCAGACGAATAACTTCCTGGCGGTCTGGCCCAACAACCAGGGCTATAGTCTCACCGTAGAAGCGGACATCGTCCGTGGCAAAGGCCCGCCAGTCGGCCTCTATCATCTCTACGCAGTTGCGTCCGCCCGCCGGAATGTCCGAGGCATCTACATAGTGATATCCGTCTGGGAACTCTGGCAGGCTGATCTTGGTAATGCGCGCACGAACACGCTCGGAGCGCAGTGTCCTTGCATACAGCAAGTTGGGAAACTGATAGTCACTTATGTATTTCAACTGCCCGCCGGTCTTACCGTGCGAGTCCATCCGCTTAACCGCGGTGCTAATTGTCTTTGACACAGGATTCCTCCCTTTAACGCCAATATATCCCGGTTTTTGTGCTGGTGTGAAGGGAACTTTGAGCGATATAGTCGGGTTGGGCAGCCAGCCCGCCAGCCCGGCCAGCTGGGTTGTTGGAGACCGCCTGACTGACCGTAGCCCTGCTACTCACAAGCCTATCGCGCAATCCCAACAAATATGGGACGCGAATCGCCACAGTATCAGGTTTGCACGAGATAATACTAGTTTTGTGGGATTATCTCATGCGAGTCTGAGCATGAAGCAAAACAGCTCAAGCCCCAGGCACCCATTTTCAAATTGCGTCTGCCCAGACTGGGGACCGCAACCACCACCGCGCCCGAACGACGTCACCACAACGGGCCCATCAATTGACAAAGCCCCACCTCCCCGGGTAAAGTCTCGTATTCCCGGGCCTATAGCTCAGTTGGTTAGAGCTGCGGACTCATAATCCGTAGGTCGCAGGTTCAAGTC
>SLAA01000092.1 GCA_007127105.1 Spirochaetales bacterium
CGAACCTTCCTGCTCATTGGTGTCCATGAGCGTATTGCAGATGTGGTCATGATTGCACACGCGAATCCTGGCAAACAAAGCATCAGCATACTCAGCATTCCTCGTGATCTTTATTACCGTGGTCGCCGAGTGAATGCAGTTTACCAGGTCTTCGGTGTTGACAGGCTCATGCGTGAGTTAAAGGAGATCACTGGCCTGCATATTGACGACTACATCATGATTGATATGTACGCCTTTATCGATGTGGTCGATGTAGTCGGTGGAGTGACCATAGAGCTCGAAGAACCGTTGCGTGACCCCAACTTCGTAGTACGGGACGAAGGCCGTTGGACAACCCTTGCGTATGATGCAGGGCCGCAGGAGCTCAGCGGAATTGAGGCACTGCGCGTTGCACGCTCACGTGGCACCAGCTCCGACTTTGAAAGATCGCACCGTCAACAGCAAATTGTGGAAGCGGTGCTGCATGCACTTCGCGAAATGTCACCCAACCAGTTGCAACAGGCAGCCCGCTCGGTATTCAGGCATCTTGACAGCAGTTTAAGCCCTATTGCAGCGGTAAACTATCTGCTTCGCTATCGGGACTATTCCTTTGAACGTCGCGATGGTCTGGACACCTCGAATGTGCTTTACCACACATATTCCAATCTGTATTTTCAGGGTAAGGCCCCGGATGCCGAGGTAGACGAGGACTTTGACAAAGGTGCTTGGATCCTCCTGCCAATAAACGACGACTGGAACGAAGTCCGCAACTACGTTCAGTCAATCATACTCGGAGAACGCTCATGAACTACTTAGAACCTGTGACACCATCAGGCCAAGAGTTGGTGAAAACCGGAACCAAAGGGGTAGCCGCCCTTGTTGTGGGTGGTGCATTACTTCTCCTACGAGGCGTTGGCGGTATTTTTGGTATAGTACTTGGTGGAGCACTCGTTGTGTTTGGCAGCACCGTCAGTGCAAAGGCCGATACCACCGACGATCGGCTTGGTGGTCTTGTGAGCACTGCCGCTGGGGCGCTCACTATCCTGGCATCTCTTCCGGTCGTAGGCGGCATTGCCTCTTTCCTTATGGGACTTGGTGGATTTAGCCTGGCAGTGTATGGTGGTTTGGAGATGTTTCGGTTCTTCCGTGGTGCCCGCCGTCGCAAATGAGGAGTAACAGCATGCCGTGGAAACTAATCTTTTTTCTTGTTCTTATGGGAGTAGTAGTCTTTTTTGCCGGATTCAACCTGGGAAACGCCTCTGATATATCCTTTGGTTTTCACACCTTCCATGATGTACCGGTGTTCCTTAGTCTCGCTATTGCTTTTTTCGCAGGCGCGGCGGTCACATTGCCCTTTAGTTTTCGCAAATACTTGAGCAAGAGAGCTCGTCCTCCGAAACAAAAGAAAGAGAGTAAGAGGAAAGGAAGAGCCCCGCATGCACCAACCGATAGTAGTTTGCCAACACTCCCGCATTAAGAGCCACCGTCGCTTCGCGCGCCTTGCATTATGTGCAGTACTGGCTACCGGGGTAGCCTTCACGCTGACCGCGCAATCAAGCTCTAATGAGTTGGGTTTTGCCGACTCACTCCAACGCTTAGAGCGTCAGCCAGAACACCCTCAGTTCTTTGAGCGGCTCATCGAGACCGCGCTCCTTGCGGACAGCCCCCGGCTGGCCTCGGAAATACTCCTGAAACATCGGCATCGAATTCGACGCTCGCATGAGGTCGCTGAACTGGATCTGCTCCTCGGACGTTTTTCGCAGATCAGGTCCGATCTTAGCGGCGCTCTTGAATACTACTCAACAGCCGCCGAGCCGGACACACCACTCCGTGCGCGCGCCCTGAGTTCGCTTGCGGCCGTGAAACTGGAACTAGGGGAGGTCGAGACCGCACTCTCAACCGCGCAACGATCCTTGCAGCTTATGGGTAGGCCGTCCTCCGAGGTGAGCACGAGCAACCGGCTGAACGCAGGAGATCCGGAGTTCCGAAGCTGGGAACGGAGCGTGCTGACTCAGGCCACTGCCTTAGCCGCTCTGGGTCGTGCCGATGAAGCCCGAGAGCTGATAGAGGGAATAGTGAAGGAGTCAGGCACCACCGCAACACCAGCCCTCCTGCTGCGCCTGATAGAGCTCGCCGCAGAGCAGGGCAAGCACGACGTGGTGGAGACCAGCTATGATACGCTGGTAGCGTCGTACCCAGACAGCCCTGAACGGCGCTTGGCTGCGCGCTACCGTGAGGGTGGTACCGACGGTGTTGTAGGCGCTGGCCTGGTTGAGTACTTTCCCAGTCCTTCGCGGCTGCTTTCCGGTGGGAGTCCAGAACTTGCAACCCGACGTGAACCGAGCCCCGCGGCCGCCCCTGACACTCCATCCCGGGCTGAACCAGCCGAACCGAGTCCCAGCCGCCCCCGCGGAGCCGACACCCCAACCACTGGAACCACTGGCGTCACCTCAGCACGGACTGTCTACGGTGTACAGACCGGGTCATTTCGTGACGCGGAGAATGCGGAGTACATGGTGCGGGATCTAGAGCAGCGAAACTTTGCTGCACGGCGACGAAGTCGCACAGTTGGTGACAACGAGTTTTACCAGGTTTATGTCCCGGTCGCTGGCGGTGACCCGCAGGAGGTATTGGTGCGGCTCAAGGAAGTAGGCTTTGAGGGCTTTCTCCTTTTTGAGTAAGTAAGCCACGTCAAATGTCCCCAGGGTTCTAGTCCTCATCCGAGTGAATTTCAATCTGCTCAAACCGACGAGTGCCGCTCTCAAGTGAAACCAGGCCATCTACCTTGAGACGGGCAGGTGTGAGTTCTATACGCCGTATGGTGCGATCTGCACTGCGGGTCTCGTAGAAGTCAAAACGAAAGGTTTCCCGGTTGGTTACCAGCCCGTTTCTATTGATCATCTGTAACTGCAAGACCGGTGAACCAAGCTCGTACAGGGCGAATGCCCCACTGGTTTCGGAACCATTCTGCCGCATGGTGAAGTGTGGCGCCGAGAAGAATATCTCTTCACCACTGTCAGCACGAAAGAGTCCATCAGGTACAGTGGCAATACTGCGAGTAACACTTCCCCCACGGCGAAGCAGGCTCTGCTGCAGGCCGGGTGTCAGCCGCCTGTACGTACCATCCCACATGTCGGTCCCTTCCAGGTTGATTGTAATGCTGTCGATAGAGGAAATGGCAATGGATGCCTGCCGCCTTACGGTCTGAATTGACTCGTTGCGGACGTTTACCCATAGACCTGGGCCGGTGCGATAGATGGTCTTATAGGAGTTCATCCATAGGTAGGACTCCTGCGTCTCCCCACGATAGAACACAATGCTTTCACGAACCGGATCAAAAAACACGAGTTCACCGTTAGCCGTGGGACCGGACTCGCGAAACCATGGGCCGGACAGAAACTGGTGGATAGCGTCAGTATCGGCATCGTACAAGGCCGCTAACTGGGCCTCTTCTATTCCAGTGCCTGGAATCTCTTCGTCCGCACCGGCAATGAAATCTCCTCGTCCGGGATGGTAGTAATAGGTAGTCTTTATCAGGTCAAGTGGATTATCACCGTCCTCATTACGTCTGTACAACGCAATGGGAAAGGCTGCACCCAATGCCTGTGCGTTGTTGTAGGCGTCGGATCGTTCCATCTCCTCAATTTCAATACTTGCATCAGCCGAGATCGAGAGTATCGACTCAAAGTACAAATGCGATCCAGTTGGAGAGCTGGTGCGGCGAAAGACATCAAGGGTTTGATTCCCCCGGTTGTCAGTTCCAAAGGCAACAATCTCGGGACTGTGATCTCCGGTAAGGTCCTTGTGGTAGACCGCGAAGGTACGAATATTATTCGCACTGGTCACGCCTTCCCAAACCGGGATGTAACTGCCACGAACTCCGTCAAAAGCCGCTACAAGAAGGCGAATTCGGTCACTGGAGTCGTCTCTTCGCTTATAGACAATGATCTGCTCATCCATTTGGTCCAGATCCAGGTTGGCGTTAATGATCTGGGACACCACGTAGTCCTGCGAAAGCGGCACCTTGGGTTGGGGGGCCTCTTCACGATCTTGAATGCTCACCGCAGTGCGTGGCCGGTCCGAAAGGGAAATATCGCCTCCCGCAGAAGGAACGATAAACCGTGGGCCACTGACAGAGGGCGTCGTACTCGACAGTTCTCCATTGCGAAAACCCGCTACGACCAGGAGAATTACCGCGACAAAAACAAAAACGCCGAGCGCCGCCAGCGTGACAATCTTTCGGAGATCAAGCATAGATGCAGTATGATAGCAGAGGCCTATCTTTGAAAAGCCCCCTTTCTACAAGAGTCATTCCCTCACAACAGCCACAACTGCTTTGACAAAGCGCGGTGTTTTCCGGCACTATTGAGCATGGAAACCCGCAGCATTTACGATAATATCTCTCCACTTGACCATAGATACTATGAAAGTAATCGTGAGTTGTTCGACTCCCTCGGCCGGTACCTCAATGAGCACGCATCGGTTCGCTATGCAACCCAGGTGGAGTGTGCCTTACTTGCTACCCATCTGGATGCGCGCAACGAGCTTACTCCCGAAACCGAGGAACTCCTGAAGCGGCTGCCGCAGGAGATAGATCCAGCCGAGGTGTATGAGGAGGAGCGAACCACCCAACACAACGTTCGTGCCCTGGTCAATGTCATTGCGCGACGGCTCCCTGAAAACTGCAGGCCTTTTCTGCACAAAGGCGCAACCTCGGTCGATATCCTGGATACCGCGGCCGCCCTTAGGTTTCGCGATGCGGTGTGCAAGGTGTTAGCGCCACTCCTTGCCGATCTGGTGCTTGATCTTGCAGCTCTGAGCGAGCGCGAGGCAGACACCCCTCAAATTGGACGCACCCATGGGCAACATGCCGTACCTATCACCTTTGGTTTTGCGGTCGCGGAGTACACTGCTCGCCTTGGAAAGTCGGTTACTGCTCTCGTCGCCTGTGCGGCCGATCTGAGAGGTAAACTCGCAGGCGCAGTAGGAGCCTACAACGCCACCTCGCTGCTCTACGCTGACCCCGAGGCCTTTGAGCGCCGTCACTTATCGCGCTTGGGCATTGAGCCAGCCGAGTACTCGACCCAAATGGTGGAACCTGAGTATCTCTTGCGATTACTGCAGGAGTGTAACGTCGCCTTTGGAATCATTGCGAACCTGGCTGACGACTTACGTCATCTGCAACGCAGCGAAATTGGCGAGCTTCGCGAGCACTTTGGCTCTGGGCAGGTAGGTTCATCTACCATGCCGCAGAAGCGCAATCCATGGAACAGCGAGCATGTCAAAAGCCTATGGAAGGCCTTTAGTCCACGCATACTTACGTACTACATGGATCAGATTTCCGAGCATCAGCGTGATCTCTCAAACTCGGCATCGGCCCGTTTTATTCCTGAGTTCCTGGCCGGACTCGCGGCTGCAGCTGCACGGATGCGCCGCATAGTTTCTGGCCTGCAGGTGGACCGCGAGGCGATGCTCCGAAACCTACGAATGACCGGACCCATGGTCCTGGCTGAGGCCGCGTACATTCTGTTGGCAGAGGCTGGCTTCGCCGACGGCCACGAGCGGGTCAGACGCCTGACCCTTGAATGCGAGGAGCGCGGCCTGAGCCTCTCGGAGCTCTTAGCTGAGGACCCTGAGCTTTCTGCAGCGCTCAGTTCCGGACTCGCAGCAGTTGGTGCTCCTGCTGCAGAGGAGTTCTTCAGCCAGCCCGAGAACTACACCGGCCGCGCTGCCGCTCGGGCTCGCCAGATTGCCAAACGCCATACCCTCCGCATGGAAACTCTCAAAAAGGAGCTTGACCTATGACCTCAACCAATTTCGAGGAGACGCTCAGTTACGACGATGTACTGCTGTTACCTTCATACGCCGACATGTTGCCCTCAGACGCCGAGGTCACCACCGAAATTCTCCCCAACATTCGGCTAAACATACCCATCATGTCGGCGGCCATGGATACCGTCACCGAAGACCGACTGGCAATTGCGCTCGGCCTTGAAGGTGGCGTCGGAGTTATTCACCGCAATCTCACTCCCGAGGAGCAGGCTCACCAGGTTTCAATTGTAAAGCGCTACCTGAACTGGATTATTGAGAACCCACTTACCGTTGACCGAAAACAACGCGTTTCAGATGTTTGGGATCTCATGAGTCGCTACAATATATCTGGCCTTCCTGTCCTGGAGAACGACCGACTGTGTGGAATCATTACCTCCCGGGACATGCGCTTCTGCCGCGACTACAGCAAGCTCGTCGAGGACGTTATGACCCCAAACCCGGTGGTCGAGGTAGGTACGCCCGACATTGAAAGTGCGCAGCATAAGTTTGACGAGTATAAAATTGAAAAGCTCCCGGTCGTGGACAAAGAGAACCGGCTCACAGGGCTGATCACCGTCAAGGACATGGAGAAACACTCAGCTTTTCCTCGAGCCGCCTTGGACGAGTCAGGACGCCTCTTGGTCGGTGCTGCAGTTTCGCCCAACGATATCGATGTACGAATGCCGCTGCTACGCGACGCCAGGGTGGACTTTGTGGTACTGGATACCGCACATGGGGACTCCGCCAACGTGGTCAACGCAATAAAGCGAATAAAGGCCAACTACAGCATACCGGTTGTCGGAGGTAATGTAGCCACCCGCGAGGGCACACGCCGCCTCATTGACGCCGGTGCGGACGCAGTGAAGGTGGGGGTTGGCCCCGGCTCCATCTGCACCACGCGGGTTGTTGCCGGTATTGGGGTTGCTCAGTTCTCCGCAGTTTTCTGGGCGGCCGAAGAGGCGGCAGGTAGCGGGGTGCCCATTATCGCCGACGGTGGTATCAAGTACTCCGGCGATATTGCAAAGGCTATTGCCGCCGGAGCATCCACGGTCATGATTGGCAACCTTTTCGCTGGCCTCAAGGAAGCACCAGGGCGGGAAATCATCTACGAGGGCCGTATCTTTAAGGCATACAGGGGAATGGGCTCTCTAGGGGCAATCAAAAAGGGGTCCGGCGACCGATATCAGATGAACGACAACGAAGAACCGGTACCAGAGGGAGTAGAGGGCCGTGTTCCGTACAAGGGCGAACTCAAGCCGTATCTTCATCAACTTGTCACCGGCCTGAAAAAAGGTATGGGCTACTGTGGCTGCCGCAGCATAGACGAATTGCGGGCCTATAAGAAATTCGTTAGAATAACCGCCGCCGGGCTCAAGGAAGGTCACGTTCATGACGTGGCGGTTACCCAGGAGCCACCAAACTACTCACGATAAGGAATTCTCTACATGAAGCTAGTTGTAATCGGGGCCCAGTGGGGTGACGAAGGAAAAGGGAAGATTGTCGATTTCCTCGCAGAAGAGGCAGATGTAATTGTACGATTTTCCGGCGGAGCCAACGCAGGCCACACAATTGTTCATGACGACGTGACCTACAAGCTGCACCTGGTGCCATCCGGCATCATAGCTCCTGACACCCGGGTAATTCTGGGGAGTGGAATGGTCATTGACCCGGAATCCTTATTTGATGAGCTTGACCGCCTTACCGCCCAGGGTGTTGACTGGGAGGGGCGGGTATTCATCTCGGATCGGGCTCATCTTGTCCTGCCTCATTACAAAGAAATTGACATTGAGCAGGATCGCACACGCATCAAACCCATAGGAACTACCGGCCGTGGGATTGGGGTTGCCTATGCGAAAAAGGCATCTCGAGACGGCATGCGCATGATTGACTCTCTGGATCCAGCGCAGGTTGAGTTGTTGCCTCCCGAGGACCGCACCTTCATAGCGCGTTTTGCTGCCCGATACACTCCGCTTCTGGTAGATCTTGCGGCATTCATGCGAACAGCCGCCCCGGAGGAGCACCATCTTCTTGAGGGAGCGCAAGGCGCGCTACTCGATATAGATATTGGTACCTATCCTTACGTCTCCTCGGGAAGCTCTGCAGCAGCAGGCGCCTGCGTAGGCGCTGCTATTGGCCCACGCAGCATTGACCATGTGCTTGGCGTATTCAAGGCCTACTCCACACGCGTGGGCAACGGACCTTTCCCCAGTGAATTTCGAGGCAAAGATACCGACGAACTTGAGGAGCTCGTACGTGAGACCGGACGCGAGTACGGGGTTACTACCGGCAGGCCCCGTCGCTGCGGATACCTCGACTTGGTGGCTTTGCGCTACGCCTGTGCGGTCAACTCGGTAGACTCGCTGGCACTGACTCACCTGGATGTTTACGATACCGTTGAAGCACCAAAACTCTGCATCGCCTATGAAACCGAGGCTGGTGTCATTGAGGACTTTCCCTCGGACATCAACCTTCTGGAAGAAGCGCGGCCGGTGACCAAAAGCTTCGCTGGCTGGAATCAGCCTATTGGCGAGTGCAAAACGTACGAGGAACTACCCCAAGAGGCTCGCTCCTACATTGAGTTCATTGAAGAGTTCATAGAAACGCCTATAAGCATGATCTCTATTGGCTACGAACGTGAGCGAACCATTGTAAGGCGGAATCCGTGGAAGGTGTAAACGACAGCATTCTCATTCTGGACTTCGGCAGTCAGACAACCCAGCTCATTGCCCGCCGAATTCGCGAGCTTGGCGTTTACACCGAGATCATTCCAGGCGATGAGCCGCTCGCCGAACACCTGCATGAGCATGTGCGCGGCATTATTCTTTCGGGCTCCCCAATGTCGGTGCTCGATCCCGGGTCAGCACAGCCAGATCCAGTGCTCTATGAAGTCAGAGTCCCTATACTGGGAATCTGTTACGGACTGCAACGCATGACCCACGACAACGGTGGCGAGGTTGCAGCAGCTGGATCGCGTGAGTTCGGCCGTGCACGCATGCGCTACAGTGAAGCACATCCGCTATTTGAGAAAGTCCCCGATGGTTTCGTAAGCTGGATGAGTCATGGCGACAGCATTCTCAAGCCAGCCATAGGCGGCAAGGTCATAACGCGTTCGGAACACGGCCTTATTGCCTGCGTGGACTATCCCGAACGTGGCATGACCGGAATACAGTTTCATCCCGAGGTCACACACTGTGAGCACGGCACCCGCATTCTGCAGAACTTTGTGTTTGGCATGTGTGGAGCCCACGCCACCTGGAGCATGGATGAGTATCGTGAGCAGGCCGCCCGTGATATTCGGGCACAGGTGGGCCAGGAGCCGGTTCTGCTGTTGATCTCGGGCGGGGTAGACAGTTCGGTTGCGGCTGCACTCCTGCTTGAGGCCCTGCCACCGGAGCAGGTGTATTTGATGTATGTCGATACCGGCATGATGCGGGCAGGGGAGACCGAGCAGGTTTCAGCCGTCTTAGGCGAACTTGGAGCCAAACACCTGTTTGTCATTGATGCCTCTGAGCGTTTTCTTTCGGCATTAGCTGGCGTTGCAGACCCGGAAGAAAAACGCCGCATTATTGGCGACATGTTCATTTCGGTGCAGCAGGACGAGGTGCGCACTCACGTTCCTGGAAACTATTTTCTGGCTCAAGGCACCCTCTACACCGACCTCATTGAAAGCGGCAAAGGCGTAGGTAAGAACGCCAAGGTCATTAAGTCGCACCACAACGTCCGTTCGCCCCTGGTGGAAAAGAAGCGGGCCGAAGGACGCATTGTGGAGCCGCTTGCCGCCCTGTACAAGGACGAGGTACGCGAGCTTGGCCGCGCCCTTGGGCTGCCTGAGAGCACAGTCGGCAGACATCCTTTCCCCGGGCCCGGACTTGCGGTACGGATCCTTGGTGAGATCACTGCGGAACGCTGCGACCTGCTTCGCCGCGCCGACGCCATTTACATAGAAGAGTTACGCGACCGCGGCTTATATAGCGAGATCTGGCAGGCTTTTGCGGTGTTGTTGCCCATTCGTGCGGTAGGCGTCGCTGGAGACGCTCGCGAGTACGGGTCGGTACTTGCGCTTCGGGCAGTCGTATCACACGACGGTATGACGGCCGATGTATACGCCTTTCCACCACAAGATCTCCTGGAAATCTCAGCCCGACTCACCAACCAGGTACCGGAAATTGGTAGGGTAGTCTACGACATATCTAGCAAACCACCCGCCACCATCGAGTGGGAATAGTCGTATTTTCGCTCAACTTGACCTGTGAGCCACACTGAGGTATCATATAACTGGAATGAAGGAACACGGGGGTGTTCCGGTTTCGACTGGGGTTGTCGACCATATCCGTGGCAGGTGGAGCGCCGTTCTCTTTAACCGGCACCAATAGTAACTGCAGATAACGCAGACTACACTCTCGCCGCTGCGTAAGTAGTGACGACGGGCACCCGAGGCGCTGTTC
The DNA here is from genome assembly GCA_007127105.1 of Spirochaetales bacterium. GTDB lineage: Bacteria > Spirochaetota > Spirochaetia > DSM-27196 > SLAA01 > SLAA01. The sequence continues at coordinate 10,236 of SLAA01000092.1, forward strand.
CGAGCGTCGGTGTTGCTTGTAACAGACCGGGACTAGTCAGGTTTCTTACCCACGAAGACTTGGCGAAACTTAGTGGGAGTAGGCATGTAGGGTTTGTCCTTTACACCTTGCATCGCCGAAAATTAAGTAAAGGACTAAACCTGTAGAAGCGTATATGGGGCGCCTTAGGACGCGGGTTCGACTCCCGCCACCTCCAAAACTTGAAGGGCTGCATGCGAAAGCATAGCAGCCCTTCTTGCGTTACAGGGGGGAGTCGAAACGGGGAGTGATGTCCAGGGATGGACAAATGCCGGGCGAGGCAGGGAGGCCGAAAGCCCGGCCCCGCGTCGCGAATGCGACGAAAAGCGCACACGATGTGCGCGACAGGGCTTGCAGGCGGGCCGCAGGGAGCACACACGAAGTGTGCGACCGAAGGCGACTCCCGCCACCTCCAAGTAGCAAAGGGCTGCATGCGAAAGCATAGCAGCCCTTCTTGCGTTACAAGCGGGAGTCGAAACGGAAAGTGATGTCCAGGGATGGACAAATGCCGGGCGAGGCAGGGACGATGGGCAGGGAAGCCCACGTGTCGCACGAGCCATGGAAGGCGCGGGTGCGACCGCCGAAAGCCCGGCCCCGCGTCGCGAATAGTGACTTGCCTCCGAGCACCGAGATACGCTATTTTGTCAAACATGACAAGTTGGAGAATGTATATATGAGCCAATGCCCTTCGTTCCGGCCAGTTCTACACCTGAGGCAAACCACGGTGAATCATGGGCGTATTGGCATGTTCCTGCTGCTTATCGCAGCGATGGCTGTGCTAGGCGCCTGTCGCACTCGCGAGATTGTTGAGGAAGCATATGAACCCTCGGCATCACACGAGGAGTATCGACGCAGCCTGGTGGCGATGGAACTCGACGATACTGCAATGGGTCGGGCTTGGC
>SLAA01000037.1 GCA_007127105.1 Spirochaetales bacterium
AACGCAGTTGTCATGCATGGTTTTGCCGTCGGGCTGCCGGAAGACTGGATCATCTACTACCCCCAACGCATGCTCTCGGGAGCGGATCGCTCCGGCCTGGTGGAGATACATTTTTCCTCACCGGATGCGCGCACGGTCGGCGCCTTTGAGATCACCCGCATGAGTCCGATCCAGACCGGCATTGGCGTTGAGCGGTTGTTCCAGGACATGGTGCGGCTTGCCGAACGGCGGGGTGAATCAAGCGCTGCGTCCCGGTACTCCATTGGCGATACCGAGTACTACCTGGTGAGCGAGGACGACGCATCCGGAGGACGGAGCATAGCGGTCCTCATGGTGCCGCCACATTCGGGTGAACAAGCCAGCAGGCCGAGTCACGAACCGACCCGCGAGCTCGCCCGCGGCACCGAGTACTACGTAGCCTTTCTGCAGCTCCAGACCGGCCCGGACAATGCGGCGTGGCTCAGCGCACTGCTGCCTTCACTCATGAGATCATTGCGCTACCTTGGGCCGGAGTGGGACGGACGTTACCGCCCCAACGCACCTGCCTTCTCAGCGCTTGAGAGCGGCCTGCAATGGATTGGCGATCTTCCAGGGGGAATGGTGCTCCACACTCATTCCGGCGGGCCCAACAGTTTCTCACTCTCCTTCTTTGAAGCTGGAGAGGCCGTGGAGTCCGCAGATATCAACACATCTTTCCACGCAGATACCGAACAGTGGATAGAACTTGAAGAGACCGATATTGAGTTAGGAACCGGTGTGAGTGAGTTCTTTTTTGGCACCGACCCTGTACGCATGAGCTACCGGGGTGTGTTTCGGCCGGGGAACGAGCGCGTTCGTGCGTTGCTCATTTACGGAAGCTTCCAGCGCCGGGGTGCTCGCTACCGGTTCCTGCTCCGCGAGATGTGGGGCGACCGGGCGCCTCCCAGCCCTGAGTCGTGGCATGCGGCCCTTGAGGCATGCGGTTATCAAACGCTTTTCTCGTATCACCTTGAGCCGGAAGGAGCGCTGTTGCCATGAGAGCGTCACGTGTGTGGTGCAGGCTGCTGTGCCTGGTGGGAGTCGTAGGAATAGGCCTCCCGGCGCCCGCCGCTGAGGAAATCACGGTTCTTCTTATGCCGGTAGAGAACCTGTCCGGAGATGCAGGCCTTGAGGCATCAACCGAGACAATTCGCACCACCTTGCGGCTCAACCTCCAACTGCTCTCCGGCTTCCATGCCAAGGAGTATCACGATCTCCCGATTGTAGCCGCTCATGACACGGCCGCCCGACAAGCCATAATGCGTGAACATGAGGCCGACAACATTGTCTTCATTCGTATTGAGCCAGGGGTCGATACTGGAGCCTACCTGCGCATTCGTGCCGTGGTATATGCCGCAGCCGCCGACGGCGACGTTACTGTAGAAACCGAGGCTCAAGCGACAACCCTGTTTGAGATCTTTACTGCTGCGGACCAGGTCACCGAGGCGCTCCTCAGTGGGCTTCTTGGCCGACCAGTGGAGTACGGTTCAATAGAAATTCACAGACTCGGTCGACCCTCTCGCTACAGGGTGCACCTGAACGACCAGTTTGTCGGCGAGTCGCTTAGCTCCATTCCTACGGTCGTTGCTGGCTCATACGACCTGCGGATAACTCAACAACGCCTGTTTGGGGAGGAGCTGTTGTATGAAAACCTCATTGAGGTTCCCAGCGGCAGCACCACAACGGTGAGTTTCGAGCTACCGGGGCTTACACAATCCGAACAGGCCCACTTTCGAGACATTGATACTCGAATTCGGGCAGCTCACCGCCAAAGTGACCATCCGGCAGCCCTGGACTGGATACAGGAAACCATAACCGCCCTGGACACCCCGGAGACGCTCGCTTTATGCCCAAGCTACGGTGAACTCCTGCAGCGTTACCGCCAACTGCAGGACTATGTCGCCGGGAGCGGCCCTGTCCTGCTGGACTCCTCGCCAGATCAGTTCTGGGTGCCGGACTCCAACACCTATCTCCACATAAACAACCTTCTGCCGGTCTCACGCTTGCCCGCCGGTCAACGACTGAGGCCGGTCTCGCGCCTGGTGGACCGTTACCACTCCATCCCCTTTCGAGAGATAGCCATTGATGGCGAGTTTTCAGACTGGGAGGGAATAGACCCTGTCATTGTCGGATCGGGCGCTCGGCCATTTCGCGCCGAGCAGAACCTGCTGGCGGGACTGGAGATTGAGGCGGTTTATCTTGCGCGTGATGACCGCAACCTCTACATGAGATATGTCATTGCCGACGCAGACATACCTTCTGGTCACCTGCTCACCCGTGAACGAGAGCCAAGTTACAAGCTCCACTTCCGAGAAAGCTCACGACAAATAGGCCTGCAAATGGAGCGGGTCGGCCAGGAATGGTGGACCCAGATTTTTGAATGGAACAACCTTAGCCGCAGCTTCACTGAACTTGGTCGTGGCAGGTCCCGCATAACGGGCAACTCGTTTGAGGCGTCCTTTCCGCTCCACATCCTTAACCGAGAGCTGCAGTTGGGTAGAACCTATGGAATTGACGCCGTCACAATGACAATAGATCGCCGCGTTGACCATCATCATCCAACTACGGCGTATCACCAGACGAGCAGCGTACTGGTGTACTAGAGAGGTACCGGGTCTCTCTCAAGCTCCAGTTGCCAGCCGCTCTGCATTTTTCCTTGCTCTCCCGCCCAACTCGGCGTATACAGATAAGCATGGAAAACACAGGAACGCAGTACTACATCGATGCCGGGCGCCGGGCCGCCGAGTGGCACGCACAGAAGATTGCAGAAATGAAGCAGTGCCGCTTTGACACCATTGCGGTGCACGGCATTTACTCTATGCAGGAGGCGCTGGACTTTAACCAGGGCTCAACCATTGAACCTATCTACATGTCTACCTCGCAGGGCTACCGCGACTCGGACGAGATGGAGGCGGCCCT
>SLAA01000030.1 GCA_007127105.1 Spirochaetales bacterium
CAACACCCTTGGCAACCGGCCCGGTTATGCCGCGGGTGAGGATAATGCCCAGGGCCAAGGCCAGAACGACACCCACAATAATGCCCACAATAGCTACAAAGACTACCTGGCCGCCGTCGGCCGCCGCCTGTGCTACCGCGGCGTCTGCAATGTCTTCATTTATGTGAATGAGCTCATCCAGAATTGCCATTGCCTCGTACGCTTCGTTACTGATGTCACCAAGAATAAGGGTGGTGATGCTGTCCCGCAGACCGCCAGCCTCCTCAGCCAGAGCAATTATCTCATAGAAGTACTCAAAGACCTGATCTGATGCGGGCAGCATGGTGTTCTCAAACAGCGTCAGTGCGGCCGCACGGTTGCCAGCTCGGTGCAGATCACGAATCTGGCCAGCTGCCTGATGAAAGGTGTTGTGAGGTTGGCGCGTTTGGTTGAGCAGCCGTTGCAACTCCGCATTCTGGGTAGAGAATCCGGTCAACCAGCGGCCAAAGTTGCACGCGGTAGGGTCATCGTTGCCTTCGAAAACCTGGTTGGAGAGCAGCAGCATTGAGACCTCGAGTTCTACTGCGTAGTGGTCGCCGCGAAACTGCTGTATATCTGCTGTCAAGGCACCCGGGTCAAGGATCCCTAAGCGTTCAAATGCGGTGTTCATCTGCAACCACTCGTTGTTGAGCGCAACCCAGTCGGCGAGCTCGTCCTCGAATACGGCACTGAGGCGGTCCTCTTCGGCCGTGGCAGGCAAGGTGGTAAAGTACTCCCAGGTATCAAGCAGCTCCTGCCGTGCATTGCGGTAGTTCTGGAGATAGGAGTTTCTCTGCTGCTGGCTGAGTAGCTCAGACAGAAGGGTGCGTTGGGCAACCAGCATCTCCTCGGCGGCCAGTTCCGCCTCCAGGAGAGCCTCAATGCTCGGAAGGCGTACGGTTCCGATCTCCTCCACATGTCTGTTCATTTGCTGAGCACCGGTGAGCCCAAAGACTCCCACCACCGCAACAATAACTGCTACCAGTATGAAACCACCTATCAGTTTCACTGCTAAACGTATGTTCTTCACCCTGACCTCCGATTTTTTCAAGCCTGTTTTCAAAGTGTTGTTCGGTATGACAACAAGCAGTCGTGCTTCAAGCGGATTTGGTGCTTGAGTGCGTCAAGCCATCCATCGCGAGAGTTGTCACTGTGTCAGTGTATGGCAGGTCTTTTCTGCGGTATGCCACAGAATTTGTGATTCGGTTGCCACATTTTTTGTGGCAAAAAATAATGGTTTGGTCAGGAATTATTCTGCGATTTATTCTATCAACTTGTGATGGAGAACGTAACGAATGAGTTCGCCGTTGCTCTTGAGCGACATTTTTTGCAGCAGCCGGCGCCGGTAGGAGTTTACAGTGTTAATGCTCAGTGCGAGTGTCTTGGCAACCTCACGCACCGACATTCCACCGCCTATAAGCAGCAAAATCTCATGTTCGCGGTCCGAGAGCAGCGTGTGGGGTGGCGTTTGCACCTCTGATCTGGACTGCGGCATGAACTGTTCGGTGAGCGTTTCAGAGAAATACCGGCCTTTGGTATACACACGGCGTATGGCCTTTACGAGCTCTTCCGAGGCCGAGTCTTTGGTTACATACCCGGCAGCGCCGTCGGCTATAGCCCGCAGCGCGTAGCGCTCCTCCGGATGCATGCTGAGAACGAGAGTTCGCACCTCGGGTGCCCGCAGCCGCAGATCCTTGAGCACTTCCAGTCCGTTGCGGTCCGGTAGCCCAATGTCCAGGAGTAGCACGTCAACCATGCCAACTGTTGGGAGTATCTCAAAAAGCTGCTCGGCGCTACAGGCTTCACCTACCAGCCGGATGTCCTCTTCGCCGTTGACGAGTTTGGCAAAACCGTCGCGTATCAGCGCATGGTCGTCGGCAATGAAGACCCTGATCATTGGTGCCGCTCCGCTACTTCGGACAGAAGCTCAAGTTGGGGATTCTGTACCTCAGAGGAGGGGCAGTGGCGAGGGTGCGGAATGACAACCGAGACACGTGTGCCTTGCCCCTGTTCGCTGTGTATTCGAAAGCGGCCACCCAGCCGTTCGGCACGCTCGGTCATGCTGAGAATGCCGAATCCGCGTGAAGCGTTCTCGGTGGGCTGCCGGGCAAAGCCTGTGCCGTTGTCGGTAATCACAACCAGAAAGGTGCGACTGTTGCTGCGTACATCGACCCGTACGCGTGTGGCACCGGAATGGCGTGCCACATTGGTAAGCGCCTCCTGCACAATCCGGAAGACTGCCAGCGACCTTTCTGCGCCAAGTTCCAACTCCTCAATTCCGGGAGCAAACACTACATCTATACCAAATTGCTTTCGATAGTCTTCCAGGTGCCACCGTAGAGCTTCAATAATCCCGTTGGTGTCGAGTACCGGAGGTCTGAGCTCATGTATGAGTGCACGGGTTTTGGTTATGGTGCTGTCCAGGATACTACGCATGTCACTGATCACCGGTTGCATCTCGGCGCGGTTGGCTGCTCGTTCAAGCATGGTAAGGTTCATTTTCAGAGCGGCAATCGACTGGCCAAGGTCGTCGTGAATCTCCCTGGCCAGGAAGGCGTTTTGCTCTTCTTTTATGTGGTGGAGATGGGCTGAGAGGTCACGGAACATTCGCTCGCGCTCAATGAGCTTAAACGCCATTTCTATGTGCGCTAACACAAACTCCTCGTTACCCGGAGTCTTGTAAATGTAGCCGTACTTCGTCATGAACTGTGTACTGCGGAGTGTCTCGCGGTCATTATACGCGGAGTGGAGGACCACTGGGATATCGTAGCTCGCATGGAGCTTGCGCGTGGTCTCCAGACCATTCATGCCGCCTGGGCCAAGATAAATATCCATGAGAATAAGGTCTGGTATGTCGTCGTTCTCAACCCGGTGCAGGCAAGCCTCGCCGGAGCTGACCGTCTGGGACTGGTAGCCGTTCTTGTTGAGAAACATAACCAATGTCTTGCCGAGGATAATGGAGTCGTCGACAATCAGTACTTTTCTTTGCTGAGGCTTCACTGAGCACTACTCTTTGAATGCATTGTAGTGCCCGTTGGTCTTCAATGCAAGTATTCCCTTAGATAGAGCCGTGGCCTTTTTTAGTCACGGTTTCGCTTGCGGTCTCCTATTTGGAGTATTCGCTTACGAATGCGGATAGACTTTGGCGTGATCTCCACCAGTTCATCGTCACGAATAAAGTTGATTGCCGCCTCCATAGTCAGGGGACGTGGTGGGGTCAGAATTACGTTGTCGTCACGACCCGAGGCCCGCATATTCGTGAGTTTTTTGGTCTTACACGGATTCACGTCAAGATCGTTCTCTCGGTTGTGCTCCCCAACAACCATGCCTTCGTACACCGGGTCACCCGGTGAGACAAACATAGTGCCGCGCGGCTCCAGGTTGAAGAGGGCGTACGGGACTGCACTCCCTTGTCGGTCGCTCACCAGCGAGCCGGTGTAGCGAGTGGGAAAGTCCCCACGGTAGGGTTCATAACCTTCGATGTATGCATTCATTATGCCGGTACCGCGGGTGTCGGTAAGCATTTCGTCGCGGAAGCCAATCAGGGCCCGTGAGGGCACACTGAACTCAAGCCGTGCTCGACCGTTGCCGTGGTTTACCAGGCCCACCAGGCGGCCGCGCCGCACTGAAAGCTTCTCGGTCACGATGCCGGAGTAGCCGTCACCACAGTCGATGTACACCCGCTCAATAGGTTCCATGCGTACACCGTCCCGTTGTTGAAAGATAACCTGGGGCCGGCCGACACATACCTCAAAACCTTCACGACGCATCTGCTCAATGAGTATTGCCATTTGGAACTCGCCACGCCCGCTGACCAGAAACCCCTCCTTGTCGCCGGCATCCTCCACCCGCAGAGAAACGTTCTGCAGGGTTTCACGATGCAGTCGTTCGCCGAGTTTTGTTGCCTGGACATGCTTCCCTTCGCGACCTGCGAAAGGGCCGGTGTTGCGGAGGAACTGCATGGCTACGGTCGGCTCATCTACGGTTATGCGGCGCATTGCCCGGGGTGAGTCCTTGGTGCAGATTGTGTCCCCGATGTGGACTTCATCAAGCCCGGACAGCACAACAATGTCCCCCGGTTCCACCCGAGCTGCGTCGACTATGGTCAGGCCGTCGTAGACCTGCAGCTTGTTCACCTTGAGTGGTTTGATCTTGTCCTCGGCGTCTATACGAATGAGCGCTGCGGCTGCGGCGACGGCCTGGTTATGCGTCTTTCCTATGGCAAGCCGCCCAAGATAGTCGGAGTAACCTAAGTCACTCACCAGCATCTGAAAGGGTCGGTCGGGATGCAGTACGGGAGCAGGTATCTCCTCTACTATCATGTTAAGCAGCAGATCCAGGCCCTCGTTGGGGGCGTCGAGACTTCGTTTCGCTATGCCCTCAAGCCCAATAGCGTAGACCATGGGGAAGTCAAGCTGTTCGTCGTTGGCATCAAGGTCTATGAACAGCTCGCTGACCTCTTCAAGCACCTCATGTGGTCGAGCATCCTTACGGTCAATCTTGTTGATAACCACAATGATCTTGAGACCCGCCTCAAGGGTTTTGTTCAACACGAAGCGGGTCTGTGGAAGCGGTCCCTCGGCGGCGTCTACTAAGAGCAAAGCTCCGTCGGCCATGGACAAGGCTCGTTCTACCTCACCACCGAAATCGGCGTGCCCTGGGGTGTCAATGATGTTGATCTTGACATCACTCCAGCGCACTGCGCAGTTCTTGGCTGCAATGGTTATGCCGCGCTCGCGTTCGAGATCCATGCGGTCCATGAGTCTGTCTTCCACCGCCTGGCCTTCCCGGAAAAGGCCGCTGTGTCGAAACATTGCGTCGACGAGGGTGGTTTTGCCATGATCAACATGGGCGATAATAGCTATGTTGCGTATGCCGGGATTGGTTTGTGTAGAAATGGGTGACTCCAGATAAAAATAAAGCCATGAGATGGGCTTGGAAGTCAAGCGGGTGCGCATTTCTCTTGACAATACGCAGTTCCTGCGCCAAGAATTAGGCGCCCCTAATTCATCGGCAGTCGGAGGCCCCATGAGTTTCATCAAGCGCCATGTCGCCGCTTTGGAGCGTCGTTGGTCGCATAGGCCCTGGTTCTTTCACCTGTATGCTGCGCCCTACCGTTCCTTGGTTCGCCGTGAGCTGAGACTTGCTGCGGTTGGGCCGGAGGATGTCGTTCTGAGTGTCGGTTGTGGTGCGCTCCCCTTTACTGCGGTGCTGTGCGCCACGTTCAGCGGTGCACGAGTGATCGCCGTAGATATTGACGCTGAGGCGGTTGAGAAGGCGCGGGTGCTCGTTCACAGGTTGGGCTTGTCCCCGCAGATAGAGGTGCTGGTGGCCGACGCGGCGGAGGACAGTCTTCCAGCAGCGACGGTGGCTTTGGTTGCGCTTCAGGCGGCGCCCAAGGATCTCATTAGCCGGAATCTCATGAGGAGCCTGCCCGCTCGCGGAGGGCGAGTGGTATACCGTTTGCCACGAGCCGGTTTGGAGGCGCAGTATGGGTGCTTTGATGAGCTGGAGGATGTAGTGGGGTTAGTGCGACATCGGATGCCGACCTTCGACCGCTCGGTGTTGTGTTGCGCCTCGGAAGCTCCGAAGAGACCGTCGTGACCGGCTGGACGCTTGGTTTGGTGAGAGCTGTCGTCGCTGGTCTTGGGCTAGGTACCGTAGCGATCCTGGCGTACCTCTTTATTCCCTATAGTGAGCTCGAACTGGTTCTTGCCGGTCTGCGGGAAGTGATCTGGTATGAGGTGGCCATCCTGCTTGTGCTCCAGCTCATCACTCTGTCCGTCATTGTCTACCAGTGGACAGTTCTCTTGCAAAGGGTCGATGTCGGGACCAGGGCTGGGGCCGGGGCTGGCCCCAGCCCCAGCCCTGGTCCTGGAAATGGCGCAGGTCCTGTTAGCTTCTTCTCGGTGGCGCTACGCTATCTGGGAGAAGGTCTAATTGAGGCGGTCACTCCTTCCAGCAAGCTGGGAGGGGAGTCCGCGCGCATTGTGCTATTCCGGCGGCGTTTTGGCATAGGCATTGGACAGTTGGCTGCGGCCACCGGTCTGCGCGCGCTGTGTATGACGGTTGGACTGCTGTTAGTGGTGCCGCCCATGACGGCGATACTGGGTGGGGCAGCGGTGAACCGTGTATTCGGCCTTGGTACCTTGCATACTGTTGTGGCCCCGGCGGCAGCTTTGGTGACCTTGGTGCTCGGAGCAGCTGTCGTTGCCCGCCTTGCCCGGCGTTACCGCGGCGCCCTGCCTTCAAAGCGGCTCCTTGGAACCCTTGTGGGTACCTCGGTCTTGGTCTGGCTGCTCTATCCTGCAAAGGTCATGCTGGCGGCATACATTGTGCGGGTTGCAGTGGCGCCCGAGGCGCTGTTTGCAGCAACCTATGGAGCGTATTTCTTGGGCCTGCTCCCGCTCACTCCCGGTGGAGTGGGAGTATATGAAGCAGGTATGATCGGGATCCTGGCGGCGTCCGGGGTTGCTCCTTCACAGGCGGCAATGGTTGCACTCATGTCACGTACGACGACCTTCTGGTGGCCGCTTCTGCTTTCGCTGTGTGCCGCGGGTGTGCTGCTGGCTAAGGAAGCTCTGGCAAAACGAGTCGCTGCTTCAACAGCCGCTTCCGAGGTAACCTCACAAGCATAAAAACTCTATTATCTCACCATGCCTTGACCCTTTTCCGGGGAGTCTTTAGCCTAAAGACTGTATTTTTTTGTAGACACAACCGGAGGAAGGAATGGACAAGAACCAGATCAGTAACAACGAGACGCTCGACAAGGTGTATACCGCCGACAACCACGAAGAATTAATGGACGCCTACAAGTCCTGGGCCGGTGATTACGACAGCGATCTTTTGGGATCATTTGGCTATGTTGCCCACATCGCCTCGGCCCGTGCGCTCGATCGCGCCCTTGGATCTCAAACAGACGCAGTTATACTCGATGCAGGAAGTGGTACAGGTCTTGTGGGAGAGGAACTCCAGAAGCTTGGCTACACCACTATGGACGCGCTCGACTACTCGCGTGAAATGCTTGATGAGTCTGAGAAGAAAGGCATTTACCGAAAGCATATTCAAGCGGACATGAGTAAGCCGCTTGAACTTACGGACAACAGTTACGACGCGGTAGTGTGCACCGGTACCTTCACCTACGGGCATGTTGATGCCGACGCCTTTGATGAACTGGTACGAGTAACCCGGCCAGGCGGGGTGATCTGCTTCACCATCCGCGAGGGCGCCTACGTGGACTACGGCTACCGAAGCCGTATGGTGGAGCTTGAGCACCGCGATGCCTGGGAGCTACTGAGCATGTACGACACCGACTACCTCAAGAACGAGGGAACAACCTGTAAAATGTGTAGTTATCGGGTGCTGTGACGCGCGCTCGGAGGAGCGCGCGTGAGCAGTCGGCGCGCTCGGAGGAGCGCGCCAATGCATGATCTATGGCTATCTGCCGCGTGGCACCTCTCACCCTGAGGTGAGCATTTCCGTCAGGCGGGGTACTGTTTCGGAGGCGTCGCCCCATACGGTGATCACATGCTCCTGGTGGTAGAGGGTGTTGTCAACGCCCGAATACCCGGGCTTTTCGTCCAGGTTGCAGACCACAACATTTTTTGCCTCACCCGCGTTCAGAATTGGCATGCCGGAAATGGGCGTGTTCTCAGCCGCATTAGCGGCCGGGTTCACCACGTCGCAGGCGCCTACAATGAGGGCCAGGTCTGCGTGTGCGAACTGCGGATTAATGGGTTTGAGATCCATGAGTTTGTCATAGTCAATTCCCACCTCGGCTAGCAGGACGTACATATGTCCGGGCATTCGGCCAGCAACAGGGTGCATAGCAAACTTGACCTCTGCGCCGTTCTTCTCAAAAGCGTTTGTCAGCTGCCGCACTGCATCCTGCGCATGCGACACCGCCATGCCGTAGCCGGGAACAATAATGACACGCTTGGCCTCACGGAGAATTCCAGGGAGGTCTGCTTCGCCAAGTGCCGCGCTTTTTGGCTCGGCTGCCTCTTCCGGCTCCTCTTTCTCTCCCTGCGTCTGAGCATGCGCTCCCGGCGTGAACCCGGTGAGAACAGCCAAGAGGCTGCGATTCATTGCCTGACACATTATCCTGGTCAGAACCAGGCCCGCTACACCAACCAAAGAGCCAGCTCCCACCAACACAAAGTTCTCCACAGCCAGACCAGCAACTGCTGCTGCAATTCCCGAGAAGGAGTTCAGCAGCGATATGACAATGGGCATGTCGGCGCCGCCAATGCGGAGCGTCATGAGAAATCCGCCAAGCAAACAGAGCAGCACGAGAACCGGCACAAGCACACCGTACATACTGCCAACCATAACCGCGTTGAGTATGGTTATGATGACCGCCGCTGCCAGGGTGGCCCTGAAGATATGTCCATATCCGGGAAACTGTACTGGCTTGCGAAATGCAATTCCCTGTAACTTGAGCACCGCGACCACGCTTCCACTAAAGGTGAGCGCGCCCACGCCTACTGCCAAGCCGGATGTGCCCCAGAAGACCAGTGCTGCATCCTCGCCAGCGTAACCAATGACTGCGGCCCACACCACCAGCGCCGAGGCTGCCCCGCCAAAACCGTTCAGGAGAGCAACGGTCTGGGGCATGTGGATCATTTTCACCGACTGCGCAAGGAGCAACCCAATGGCGGTTCCTATTCCTATATATACCAGAACTAAACCGATATCGGCCCAACCGGTACTCACAAAGGCCCAGATCAGGGCCAGGAGCATGGCCGTTGAGCCGAGTCGGTTGCCCCACAGTGCAGAGGTCGGCGACTGCATGAGCCGAATGCCAACAATGAACAGACCGACAATGAGCACCGCTGCGACAAGGCTTACTGCCATGGCACTTCCTCCTCAGTGATGTCTGAACTCTTGGCCTTGAACATGCGCAGCATTCGTTCGGTTACCCAAAAGCCGCCAGCTACATTGATCATTGCCAGCACCAGGGCCGCTGCGGCCCACCCGGAGGCACCCTCGGGTGCGGTGACAAAAACCGCCACCGCGCCCACCACGGTTATTCCTGACAGGGCGTTCATGCCGGACATGAGTGGTGTATGGAGCAGCGAGGGAACAGCGGAGATAGCGCGGTAACCCAGCAGCGCTGCAACAACGAGGATAATCAGCATTGCAAAAATATTTGGCACGTCAACTCCTTTTATTGTTTGATTTCATTCGTTGCTATTCGTCGTTACTCGGCCAGGCCCATCGCCTTGAGTGTACCTTTGTGCACAACCTGGTTCTGGTAGGTGACCAGCGTCGAGCTAACAATCTCATCACTGCTGTCGGTTCGCAGCACCCCGCCCTCAAGAATATAGGCGAAAAAGTGAAAAATACTCTGCGAAAACATGTTCGTAGAGGCTACCGGAAGCGTTGCCGGTATGTTCTTCACGCCACTCACGATGACTCCGTTGTGGTCGTATTCTTCCCCGGCACGAGTCGCGGTACAGTTTCCACCTTGGTCGACCGCAATGTCGATAATGGTGGAGCCCTTCTTCATCTGCTTGATCATGTCATCGTCTACAATAATCGGAGCAACCTCGCCAGGGATGAGGGCGCTGAGGATGACGGCGTCGCTCGTTGCAACATGGGGTGCCAGGGCCTCGCGTTCTCGTGCATACCATTCTTCAGGGAGGCTGCGAGCGTAACCGCCCTTGCCGATAGCGAGGTCTGCTGGCACATCAAACTCAATGACCTCGGCCCCAAGGCTGCGCGCCTGGTCGTTGGCCTCGGGTCGAATATCAAGAGCCTTGACCTTGGCACCAAGGCGTTTTGCCGTAGCAATAGTCTGGAGTCCCGCTACACCAACACCAACAACAAGGAACTGGGAAGGAGCCAGTACGCCAAAAGGTGTTGGCATCATGGGAACGAATCCGCCAATGTGGCTTGCCGCAAAAAGTGCCGCTTTGTATCCGGCACAGGTGCTCATAGCCGTGAGTGCATCCATTTGTTGTGCCCGAGATATACGCGGCACACCGTCAAGGGTGTATGACGTGATTCCTCGACGAGCAAGAATGTTCAGCATTTCATGGTTTGCTTTGTTTGCCGGGTGCAGGAAACACATAAGCACTGACCCCTCGGTGTAGAGTTCGGCCTCATGCTTGCCAAGCTCCTCGTTAAACTGAGGTTCCTTGACCTTGAGTATAACGGTCGCCTGCCGGTACATCTCCTGTACATCCTGTACAATCTCAGCACCACTTTCTGTGTAACGAGCATCATCTATAAATGCTCTGTCTCCCGCGTTAGCCTCCACAAGTACGCGATGCCCTGCCGCAACAATTTCGCCGACGGTCTCTGGAGTGGCTGCGACTCTCGTCTCCGCCGCCAGAATCTCGCGCGGAACGCCAATAACCAGCTTCTCAGTACCCATAATGTGAACCCTCCAATCCTCTCTTGTGTTGAACAATCCAAATGTTGTGGTATTTGAGCTCCATGATAACATGCCTTACTCAAGACACAACTATATTTCGTGAACTCGAAAAACCGCTGTCCCATAGGCTGGCAGGTTAATGCTCGGCGCCCCGACATTCAAATCTGTGACGTGTTTGTCTTGGAGGAGGCTGGTGAGCTTCCGGCCCGGAAGGCCCTTGAGTGGCAGCTGCACCGGCTCCGAGTCGGAGTTCAGTGCCACCACCACCGTTTCATCTGGCGCCTCCCGCAGAAATACCAACTGTCGTTGATTCACCAGCACGGTGCGGTAGGAGCCGTAGCGCAACGCCGGTGACTCGGCCCGGGCCTCTGCGAGTTCGCGTATGAAGGCGGGGAGCGTTTTCGAAACTGCCTCTGCTCTGTCGCCGGAGCCGCTATCGTTGCGGGTCTTGCCAGCCTGTCTCTCAACCTCGTTCCAGGCTGGTCGCAGCGCGGCGTCTCCTCCAGCCTTTGTGGTACCCGGCAGTCCGAACTCGCTCCCGTAGTATAGTGAAGGCGTGCCGGGCATGGTCATGAGAAGCCCATAGAGCGGGTTCAGATAGTTCGTGTTGGCAAGGACCGACGCCGCCCGGTCGACATCGTGGTTGTCCACGAAGTTGTAGAGGTGATGTCCACGTGATATGCCGCTCCAGTGCCCAGCACCGCCGTCACCGTCACCGTCACCGTCACCG
>SLAA01000011.1 GCA_007127105.1 Spirochaetales bacterium
CCTGTCGCTACAGGTTGTGGATGGTGAAATTCAATCTCGGTGTAAGGGACCGTGTGAAGTAAAAGGAATAGTAATTGCCGGCGGTCGGACTCGAACCGACACAGTGTTGCCACCGCCAGATTTTGAGTCTGGTGCGTCTACCAATTTCGCCACGCCGGCTCGCTGCTTGGTACCCGCCCACGCTACACCAAAAGACCGCTTTGTGCAATATCAGTCTGCCCGCGACGCATCAGCCCAAACCGGCCGACACGGTCCGACATCGCTCCACGGCAATCTGATAGTACTCCGAGGAGAGCTCAATACCAATTGCCTGCCTGCCCCGCCGTGCGGCGACTACCGGGGTCGTGCCGGATCCCATGAAGGGGTCAAGAACCAGGTCTCCAGGTTGAGTGAAAAGCCGAATAAACCAGTCCGGCAGCGCCTCGGGAAAGGCTGCGCTATGGGCGCGGTTTGAGCACTCGGTGGCAAGATGCAGCACATTTGTCGGATAGACCGTCTCCTTCCCAACCCAGTTCGAGACATTCTTCCCAAACCCACTCCCGACGCGTGAGTCATCACGCTCCTGATCTGTGCTACTCAGGCTCTTCAGCCGGGTGCGAGCCCAGTCGCCCACCGGAACGCGAACCTCGTCCTGATACATGGAAAACTCACGAGTTTTGTTGAACTGCAACAAACGCTCCCAGGCATCACGAAAGCGGTTCGGCCACTTGCCCGGATAACAGTTCTTTTTGTGCCAGACAAACTCCTCGGTCCAGAGCCATCCCATGCGCCGCAGCTCCAGGATCAGCTCCAGCACATAGGTATGACGCTCGCCGTTCACCGCCTTTTCCTTTATGTTCAAGACAAAGGTGCCGCTCGGCTTGAGCACCCGCAGGAGCTCTTCTGCAATGGGCATGAACCAGGCCACGTAGTCCGAGGGCGCGACACCGCCGTATGTCCTGGCGCGGCTGTCTGCATATGGGGGTGAGGTAATTATGAGATCTATCGTGTTGTCGGCGATCTTCCGTACATGTGCCAGAGCATCGCCGTGGAGCAGCTTGGGTTCAATCATTTCAGCTCATTAGACTAAGGGTCGATGTCGGAGCCGTCAAGCGCATGAGTTTCTTATGTACGGGCATTTGCGGTGTTTTCCTTGCAGAGTACGAGCGTATTCCCGTTGACTAATCCTCGACCTTGCCCTACGATTCGTAGCATACCTGGTAAGGCTAGGAGTTCGCCTACATGAAACATACTGCGGCGCTTGCAGTCCTGGGAGACTTCTCCTTTGACGAGAAGACTATTAACATTCATCCTAACGACGGCTTTGATCTTGGTTTCATGGTGACCAATGAGGTCGTGCGAATCTACTTTGGGTGCACCTTACAGGAGTTTCAAGCAGACTCAGCCCAGGCCATTTATGGCAAGATTCATCTCAAGAACGAGTGTCGCAATGGTAGTATCGAACTCAGTCTGCGTACCGTAGAAAGAATTGGTAAGCCGAAAAAGATCGCCATTTTCCGAGATCAAGATCGAATCTTCCTTCAGCCCGCTTAATACCGGTCGGTGAGATTAACCGAGGTTGTTGTGTTCCTTCCTATGGGCGCCTGCGGCGGCCAGTCCGCCCGGCGTAAAAAAACCTTATCTATCCACGTTCTCGTAGCCGGAGTCTTTCTTCTTGTTGGCCTGTCTGCATGTCTCAGCCCCACGCGTAGGGACGAGGAACCGCGTTTCAACTTCCGCGGCTTCGGTGACGGCGACTCACCGCTCTACTTTGCTCTGCGTGAGGCTGATCAGGTGGCGGATATCAGTAACCGAATCTTTGTCTTTTCAGAGATTGCGGCCGCCTATCTGCTGCGCGGTCAGCAGTCCGAGGCACGGGCGCTCTTGATCCACCTTGCAGATCTTTCTCAGCGGGTCTCCTCACCCGGCGAGCGGGCCGAAATTCTGGTTGAGCTCGCCGACCTGCGCATTCAGCTGGACGAAGTAGAGGCAGGCCTGAGCACGCTTGGCGAGGCGCTGGATATTGCTTCTGCCCTGGCAGATCAAGTCGCTCGTGGTGCCCTGTACGAGCGGGTTCTACAGGTCGCCTTCTCGGCCGGTGAGGACGGCTTTCCGGTTGTAGCTCGAACTATAGATCTCGTTCTGGTCATTGACGACCTTCAGACCCGGGCCACAGTGCTGACGAACACCGCCGAGCGCTATCAGCGGCGCGGCCTGGGGCAGTCAGGAAACGTTCTGGTTCAGCAGGCAATACCCGCAGCAGGCAGCATTGGAAGCCCCTGGCGCCGCGCGGCTGCCTTGTCCGCGGTTGCGCTGAACTTCCGGGCCGCAGGCGATGCGCGCTCGGCTGCACTGTACGCTGACCGCGCCGCCGACCAGCTGATAGGACTAACCGTCCTGTCCTTGCCAGATGACGACGCGCGCGTCATTGCTGATGTAGGGGCCAAACTGGCCCGTCTGGACCGTTTCTCCACCGCCGCCCAGGTTGTCGCGGTTATTCCTCAGTCCCATATTCGTGCCCATGCCCTGGTAACCATAGCACAGGCCTATGACCGCGCTGGCGACCGCTCCTCAGCCTTTGTCATGTTCACTCGCGCCGCCTCCGAGGCCGAGCGCAGTGGCAGCCCCGCCCTTATCGCCGGGGCCTACGCGAGCATAGCCGAGGGCTACCTGAGCATTGGCGAGGAGCAGCTGGCCTATCTGAACGCCGAGTTCGCACGGAGCGTGATAGCCGGGCTTGAGGATGAGTTCGGTCGGTCTTCGGTGTATATACGGCTGGCTCCGGTCTATGTTGCCGCGGGTGCGGGTAGTGAGCTGGAGCTGGACGCGCTGGAGTTCCGGGAAGCCTTCCCGAGGTTTCAGTTGTTGATTGCTCTCTCGCGAGAGTACGCAGTTCAGGCCATGCTGGCGGATGCTCGGCGCCCCCTGGACAGCATTCGGGCCGACGAG
>SLAA01000068.1 GCA_007127105.1 Spirochaetales bacterium
ACCAACTGCATCCAGTGGTCGCCAAAGAACTGTGCGTCTTCATACCCGAGCTCGCGCCAGATCTCGTTCGCTATGCTGACGTTGTTCTTAATATCACGCAGAAAGAAGCCTAACTTCTTGAGGGCTGGAAGGATTGCTCGAGGTAGCGTGGCGTCAACGGAAGGGACGAGTAGGTCCGATTCAGAATTGTCCCGGAACTCAGCGGAGCCGTTTTTCATATACACTTTTTCCTGGCCATTCACTGCTTTTGTTCTACACATACAGTATGAGACGGGCAAAAGCTTCAGGTCAAGTCACAATTCTCCGGCTAAGCACAAATTTTTTGTTTTCAACATAGAAGAGATACGTTACATTAATCTATACGAGAAAGTGCAGGATGGACATTATGGAAAACAGTGATATTCGCAAAGTCTTTACGAGAGAAGACATTGACCAGATGGAGAAGGTCCCGCGGCTCAACCTGGTGAACAGTTGTGTCGGCTATAAGTCAGCAAACCTCATTGCCACCCGGAACCTGGACGGAAAATCAAACCTTGCAATGTTTGGGAGCGTGCTTCATATAGGTAGCAATCCTCCTTTACTTGGGTTCATACAGCGGCCAATCTCCACACCACGTGACACCTACGCCAATATCAAGGAGTCCGGCTGGTTCACGGTCAACCATGTCAGCACCTCTATGATCAAAGACGCCCACCATACGTCGGCCCACTATGATACAAACGAGTCGGAGTTTGACCATACAGCTCTGGAGGAAGAGTATGTTGAGGGCGTAGAGGTCCCCTTTGTGGCTGAAAGTCCCATACAGGTGTTATGCCGCTTCGAGAACGAGTACCCTATTCAGGAGAACGGCACGGTACTCATTGTGGCTGCAATAGAGATGATACGCGTTGATTTTGGACTCATGGGCGATGACGGCTGGTTGCGCCTGGACAAAGGTGCGGTCGTTGCGGTCAACGGCCTTGATGGATACTCACTTCCGCGCCTGCTCAACCGCTTTTCCTACGCCCGTCCCGGCGAGACCAGCGAGTCACTGTTGGTACACAACGGGAAGAACGGAGACGACGTTCCCCGCCAGATTGCCGACAGCGAAACAGCGTCTTGACCTTCTCCTTTTCCTACCTGAGTCCCTCGGTCGAAAGTACAGCGCCCAGACTAACGGAGTAGGTGTGGAGCCAGTTGACGGTGTAGTCTTTCGGATCTTCATTGGCCGCCCCACCGCCGAGGTAGCGCACATTCACGAAGGTATCCATAATAGAGTTTACCCGATATCCGGCACGGAGGCTCGCATCAAGCAGGGCGCCCACGGTCTCGTTGTCACTCCCATTCAGATAACTTATAGGGGCGTAGATCCCATCAGCCTCCAGGCCAAGCCAAAACCCATGCGGCAGGTCGTAGCGCCCCCTCACCTTGAGGAGTGGTACCGGGCCGGTCCCGGCCGAGCGGTAGAAACCTGACGCCGAACCAGGATCTCCCGCGCCGGTACTCCCGCTCCCATCCGAACCACGCGCCTCAAACTCCGTATTGGCGTTGCGAATTTGCAGCGAGCCACCTGCCTCAACCCACCAGGTGTCACCATGAAGGAATCGATACAGGTAACTAAATCTGTAAAAGGGGAAACTGTACAACAGGCGCAGGCTGTCACCGGCAAAGGACTCACCGTCTATCTGGAGCCCGGCGGGCATGCCGACCCGGGTCTCAAGTTCAAGTGGCTGATACAAAAACACCGCAGTATGCCGTTGGTTCAGCTCAAGCTCGGCAGACAGGCGCGCAAAGGGAAAGAGCACATCCTGACCACCATCCTCATGGTACAAGAATGCCGAGTCGGCCTCGTTATACTGAATACGGTGGTCAATCACACCAAGAAACCCTGCCTCCGCAACGAGCCGAATGACCACAGAAGGGTCAGTCTGTGTGAGGCCTGCGCTGTGGCCGGTGCCCTCGTGGTTGTCGGCGGCATGCAGCTGCATGGGACTCAGAATGTCTACGCTTCCGATTGGGGCCGCCATCATGAGAACGAACGCCAACCACGTCATGGAAAAGGGAGGTGTTTTCATATCAAGAACATACTACATGCAGCAAATAAATGGGTAGGCGCTACCCCTTTCATGGATCCTGTGAGGGGTAAACAACTCCAACTTGGCGGCGGACTTCGTCCATGGTTTCCATTATTTCAATGCTTTCGCTAAGCGGCATAATGGAGCTCTCGGAAATGCGTTCGTTAATACATCGCTCTACCTCAAGCGCCTGAAACTGCATTCCACGGCCTTCTATTTCATGACTGTACCTCTCCACGACCACACCCGCCTGGTTGTACAACGTGAAGCCGGTCTGGTTGTACCACACGGACTCAATCTCAATACGGCCCTCGCTCCCAATAACCGTAGCCGTGTTCGGCCCAGCGGCCAGGAAACCGCAGTGAAGCGAGGCCTGCGCACCCGAGTCGTACTCCAGAATGACGGCGGTTAATTCGTCTACCCCGTCCTTGGTGAGGGTTCCCCGCGCGGTTACCGCCTTTGGTTGACCAAAAATGCTACTGGCAAAGGAAACAGGATACACCCCCAGATCCAGCAGGGCTCCGCCGCCCAGGGCTGGGTCGTGCACCCGCAAGGCCCGCGAGCGTGGAATGTACTGGTTGTGGTCGGCCAGCAGTACGCGTGGAGTCCCAATTGCGCCTTTATGAAGAAGCTCCATGACGCGCGTCATGCTCGGTAGAAACCGCGTCCACATCGCCTCCATCACAAAAACCCCTTTTCTGCGAGCGGCGCCCGCGAGACCCTTGGCCTGCTCCGCGGTGATTGTGAAGGCCTTTTCTATGAGGAGGTGCTTGCCCGCCTCAATGGCGATCTGGGCATTTGCGGCATGGAAGGTGTGTGGCGTGGCCACGTACACAATGTCGACCTCCGGGTCCGCAACCAGGG
>SLAA01000106.1 GCA_007127105.1 Spirochaetales bacterium
AGGGTGAACCCTCTCCTCCTCCTACCACGGATGGATAAACTCACCCGTCCGGTGGTGCAGGCTGTATATGTGCGACCCGTCAACGAAAACGGCTCTCCGAACGAAGTACCGGTTCTGGTGCAAGGCGGTACCGTTACCGTACCTGCCGGGAACTGGCAGCTGGAACTCTTAAGTTATGACACCATGGTAGCGGCCGGTGGCTCTCGAATAGCGGCCCATTCCTACACCCTGCGTGTTAACGGCGAGGAGCGTTTCCGCATTGCTTATGACACTGCAGGCGTGAGGGAAGGAAAGGTGCGGCTTTCCGGCCGGCGTACATACCAGGAGTTTTATGATGAAAGTGGAGCAGTGAGACTCACCACCTTTGAGTTAGGAGACGCCCCGCTTGAACTTGTTGTGGAGGTTCGTGATCATGTTGGCAACGTGACTCCACGGAGCTTTCGCGTTATTCCAGCGGCCTCAGAGTAGTCCAGACGTTGAGCCTACCGTTGCGGAACGAGCACAAGGATAGAGGTATCGAGAACCAACATCAGCCCATACGTACATTTTCAATGCGACCTGCCGAGAGTGAACACCATATCCCGGTGTGCTGTGTGGTGTGTGGGTCGGAAGCCGACAAACCTTACTGGGACTGCGGTGAGTACCGGTTTGTGCGGTGTCGTCGGTGTGGACATGTCTACCAGAATCCACAGCCTTCGTTTGAGGACTTGGAGGCGCGTTATGCAGATGAGTATTTCACCTATGAGTTAGAAAACGACGAGCGGTTTTTTGACCTAATGATAAAAGGTCTGTCGGACATAGAGTTTGAGCAACGTGTCGCTGCGCTTGCACCACGAAGCTTCCTTGATATAGGGTGTGCAACTGGTATGCTTCCCGCTCATTTCGCCCGGTTGGGGTTTTCTGCCGAAGGCGTAGAGTTGTGTGAACCGGCGGCAAGGTATGGGCGTGAGCGGCGAGGTGTCCCGATCTTTATCGGCACTTTGGAACAGGCCGCCTTCCCAGATGCGAGTTTTGGCGTGCTTCACGCATCCCATCTCATTGAGCATCTGCGAGATCCTGCAGCCTTTCTACGAGAGTGCAGGAGAATTATCGCTCCTGGTGGGTATCTGGTGTTAGTTACACCCGATACCTATGGGCTGCAAGCTCGGCTGTTTGGGGCTCGGTGGCGCTCGGCAATTGCAGATCACCTGCATTTGTTTGGTCGGAGAAATCTCTCTCGGCTGCTCAATGACTGCGGGTTTTTCGTTGAAGAGCAGCGAAGTTGGGGTGGGCTTGCGGCTGGCATTGCGCCCGACTTTCTGAAAAGGCCTATTGATAGAGCCGCAAAGCGCAGGAACTTCGGTGATGTTATGTTGTTGTTGGCGAGACCGGGGTCAGGTTCCAGTACTTGACAGAATTTGTGCTAGTTTCTTAGGATGCAGTACGGTGGCAGCCCAATGAGGAGTTATTCAGGATGAATGTTGAACAACTCAATCAACTTTCTATAGAGAATCTTAGACGC
Source organism: Spirochaetales bacterium (assembly GCA_007127105.1). Lineage (GTDB taxonomy): Bacteria > Spirochaetota > Spirochaetia > DSM-27196 > SLAA01 > SLAA01. The sequence continues at coordinate 1,502 of SLAA01000106.1, forward strand.
CTGGCCGACCACTATGATGTCGACTACTCGGAAGATACCGAGTCCTACGAGTTAGCCGAAATGGTGCTTGAGGCGGTTGACGAGGCTCGCGCCGAGCGTGAGCGAAACAACAACCATGCTGTTTCGGTCCAGGAAAAGAAGTACGAAATAGGTCGGGACAACGGCTTTGCGCCGACCGAGGAGATCACCGACAGCGACGGTGAGTCGTTCTCCATAGAGCAACTCTATGGCGAGACCCGGCTGGTCTTGCTGCTGCGTGATCCTGCGTGGGCCTACGCCTATTGGGAAATTTCTGCTGCAGACATTCAACGTCTGACGGCTGAGCCGGGCTTCGAGGGTCTTTTTCTGCGAGTCTATGAGTTACAGACGGGTATGGCGTCCAGCCGCGAGGCGGTTGGCTCCTTTGAAATTCCGGTGCAGATTGACGACGCAAGTTGGTACATCAACCTGCCCAACCAGGGCACCTACTATAGGATTTCGTTGATCGCTGTAGTAAACGGGGTGGTGGAGTCTTTGGCTCAGTCCGATACCGTCGTAGTGCCTTTGGGGGCCCGGGCCCTTGAAGAGGGCGTAGACCCGACTTCCGACACAGTATTATCGCAGTCCGGCCTCCTTACTATGCAGGTTGATACGTATGGAGTTAGGATTCCCCAAAGGATTCTGTCGCTGATAGATGAATAGGATCCAGCTCGTCAGGTTTATGTACGAGATGTTTCCCCGGTAGCACGTATCCGCCGCAATTGAAGTTCGACGCGAGGTAAAACACATGTCCATAGGTAAGTTGATGTTGGTGTTACACGCCCATCTACCATACGTTCGTCACCCTGAATATGAGCATTTTCTTGAGGAAAGCTGGCTCTTTGAGGCTATTTCCGAGACCTACCTCCCGTTGCTCCGCGCAATGGATAATCTGGAAGCCGACAGTATTCCTTTTCGCCTGTGTATCTCAATATCGCCCACACTTTCGGCGATGCTACGGGATGAGTTGCTCCAACAGCGATACATCCGGCATGTAGACACGTGTTTGGAACTCGCCGAGAAGGAGCTTGATCGAACAAGCTCGCAGCCGGAGTTTCATACATTAGCCCGTATGTATCATGACCTGTACAGCGCCAACCGTCATGACTTCGAGGAAACATACGGACGTAACGTGCTCAAGGGCTTTGACTACCATGCAAAACGAGGCAGGCTTGAGCTTATCACGACCTCTGCTACCCATGCATTTCTCCCTATGTATCAGTCATATCCGGAGGCAATTGCTTCACAGATTCACACAGCGGTAGATCAACATGTTGAGGTCTTTGGCAAAGCTCCCAAGGGCTTCTGGATTCCGGAGTGCGGTTACTATCCGGGCTTGGAGCACCACCTTCGGGATGCCGGTATAGGGTACTTCTTCACCGCCGCACATGCAGTCATTTTTGCACATGAAAAGCCGCACTTCGGCGTGTATAAGCCGGTTTCCTGTCCCAACGGTGTGGCGGTTTTTGGTCGTGACGCGGCCTCAGCGAACTCGGTTTGGTCATCGGAAGAGGGATACCCAGGAGATCCAAATTACCGTGACTTTTATCGTGACATTGGTTACGACCTGCCGCTTGACTACATCGGCCAATATATCCATGAGAACGAGATACGCATTCCAACCGGCTTTAAGTACCACGCCATTAGCGGCAAGCAACCAGATAAGTGGCCTTACGATCCCGTTGCGGCCCGTGAGACGGTAGCCGCCCATGCAGAAAACTTCGTCTACAAGCAACGGCGTCTGATGGGTAAGCTAGGTGAGGTTATGGGGTCGAGTCCGGTAGTTACGAGTCCCTACGACGCCGAGTTGTTTGGTCACTGGTGGTTTGAAGGCCCTATGTGGCTGGAGAGCGTGATGCGGAATATTCATGCGACCGCAGGTGAGATTGAGCTGGTAACTCCGTCACAGGTGCTCAAGGACGAGCCGCCGCAACAGACAATACAGCCAGCTTTCTCAAGCTGGGGAAACAAGGGTTACTCTGAAGTCTGGCTAGATCATACGAACGACTGGGTATATAGACATACCCACAAAGCTATTGAGCGAATGATAGACCTCGTGGATCGCTATCCGGATGAGTCGAGTCTCCGTGAGCGCATGCTGAACCATGCCGCGCGCGAGGTGTTGCTGTGCATGTCCTCGGACTGGCCCTTTATCATGCGGGCTGGAACCAACGTTTCGTACGCGGTTCGAAGGGTGAAGGAGCATGTACACAACTTCACTCGTATCTATGACTCACTCTCAAGTGGCGACATCAGTACCGAGTGGCTTACCAAGATTGAGAAGCGCAATAATATCTTTCCGAGTCTGGACTATCGGGTATTTCGTCGTCTGAGCAGTGAGATTGAGCAGAGCAAAGTCCTCAAGATGAGATAGTCGCCAGCGGCCGAAATGAATCTCTACCACCTTTCCAATTCCTCGTATATCCCCTGAATGAAGCTGGGTTTGGCCCAAGTTCTGGCTCCTTTGGGGCTGTGTTCTCCTAATGTTATACATCTGTATAGTAGTTTTGGCCAGTTTTCGCATAACATTCGCAAAACTATTCGGTCGACATGATTGACTTCTGCGCTCAGTAGATTAATATCTATCGACAGTGGGGAAAAGTGGGAATAATTCGCAAAACGTGGGGAAATGGGGATGATTACGGGGCAATATCATAACGCCTTGGACGAAAAGGGTCGTCTCTCAGTTCCTCAGCGCATTCGGGCAGAAATAACCGGCAATGTGTTGGTGATAACCCGTGGTATTGATTCCTGCTTGTGGTTGTTTCCACCAGAAGAGTGGAAGACCCTGTCGGACAGTCTTATGAGTGCGGCCTCGCCGTTCACCAAAAAGGCAAGATTGATGCAGAGGCGCATTATTGCACCAGCAGTTGAGCTTGAAATTGACAAGTCCGGGAGGATCACCATACCCCAAAGCCTTAAGGAGTCTGCAGGATTAACAAAGGACTGTGTGATTCTTGGGATTAAAAAGTATATCGAGGTTTGGGATGAGTCCGCGTATGAGTCGTACCTGAGTACGAACGAGGATGAGTTTCAGGAGGCGGCCGAGGAACTGGGAGGGCTCGTCTCGTTTTAGGATTGCGCTACCGGAAAGGGGGAGGCCGCATGGACGTGCTACACACCTCAGTGATGGGGGATGAGGTTCTGCGGTATCTCGCGCCGGAGAATGAGCAGGGGGAGCTGCTTATTGATGCAACCCTGGGCGAAGGCGGGCACTCGGAGCTATTTCTGAAACAACATCCAGGACTTGGGGTAATTGGTCTTGATGCCGACGGTGTCATCTTGGAGCGGGCGCGTGAGCGTCTTGCTCCATTCGGGGGGAGGGTGAAGCTGGAACAGGCCTGGTTCGATGAGTATCTTGCCAATTACTCGGAGGATGAACGCCCTACGCGGGTGCTTTTTGACCTCGGTATATCCATCTTTCACTACCGCGCCTCGGGGCGCGGTTTCTCGTTTTCCGTTGATGAACCGCTGGACATGCGGCTGAGTCCGAGCGCCGAGATGTCGGCGGCCGAGTTCATAGCCAGCGCTCCGGAGTCTCGGCTGGCAGAGGTCTTCTTTCTTTATGGTGAGGAGCGGTTTTCGCGCCGGTTTGCACGCGCTATTGTCGGGAGGCGTGTTGAGCGTCCAATTTCCACGGCTAAGGACCTGGCCGACATCATCTGGAGTGCTTCTCCCGCGCAGTATCGTCATGGGCGTCTGCATCCGGCAACGCGTAGCTTCCAGGCGCTGCGAATTCTGGTAAACAGCGAGCTAGAGAGACTGCCGAAAGCCCTGCAGCACGCATGTCGCGTACTGGCCATAGGTGGGCGCATTGGCGTCATTTCTTTTCATTCCTTAGAGGACCGAATAGTGAAACATTTTTTTCGCGAAATCAGCAAAGCCTGTATCTGTCCTCCCGAGTTGCCGATATGTAAATGTGGAGGTACTGCTCGTTTTGAGGTGCTAACCAAGAAGCCAGTATATCCAAGTGATGAGGAAAGTCGCGACAATCCGCCCTCTCGGAGCGCGAGATTGCGTGTCATTCGCAAATTGGCTGAGCCGATTGGGCAGGCTGAGGTGACATCGGCATGAATCATAGGGTATCAAAAGCGCTCATCTGGGCCTTGATCATTATTCTGCCCAGTATGGTTTTTCTCAACGTACGGCGGTCTTTCGGGTTCTATCAGCTTGAGCGCGAAATCACTGCTCTTGAGGCACGTCAACTGAGGATGTTTGAGGCCAATAAGCGGGCCATTGCTGGAATTGCGGTTCTGCGTTCACCGGCTCGTATACGTCGGGTTGTCGAGGAGGCTGAGCTTCCCATCATTCCTTTGACGCCGGATCAACTGATTCACGTTCGCATTTTTGCCGGGGGCGGAAATGCCAATGACTAACTTCTCTACAGGGCCAGGACTACATATGCTTCACTCACACGGCGTCTCTGCCGGGGCTGCTGCTGCCTCGGCCGGGGGACATTCCGCTGCGGGGCCAGCCTCGGACGTCTATACCCTCACGGCCCTGTGTGAGATTACCGGAGGCCGAGCGGTCGGTCCTGGTGAGCTGGTGTTCAGCGGTCCTGCTGTGGACTCACGCACTGTTCGGGCGGGGCAGCTGTTTGTTGCACTCCCGGGCGAGCGTGCCGATGGCCACAACTTTCTCCAGGATGCCTTTTCAAGTGGCGCAACGGTTGCCCTTGTTGCCGAAACCTATGCCGAGGCGGCCGGGGCGAGGCTAAGACCGCCGAAAGGTCGCGGGTATTGCGTGGTTCCGGACACGCTGCGTGCACTTCAGCAGCTCTCACGGGCTCACTTGCAGCGGTTCCCCTTGCTGAGGCGTATTGCGGTAACCGGTAGTAACGGCAAGACTACCACGAAAGAGCTGATTGCCTCGGTGCTTTCGCAGAAAGCACCCACCTTTGCCACCGCCGGGAACTATAACTCTGAGATTGGTGTTCCGTTGGCAATTTTTGACATTCAGCCCGAGCAGCGATTCGGCGTATTTGAAGTCGCGATGAACCAGCCCGGTGAGATCGCGGTGTTAGCGGAGCTAGTGCGACCAGATATCGCGCTGATTACCAACATTGGAGCAGCGCATGTCGGGAACCTTGGTGACCTGCAGAACATCGCTGGAGAAAAGAGGCAGGTGTTTTCCGGTTTCAATGGGACGCAAGCCGGTTTCGTGTACGAAGACGAGCGGTTCTTCTCATTCCTGACCGAGGGGCTTCGTGGAGAGATTCACCGCTTTGGTCCTCGCAGCATTGAGGGATATGAGGGTTTTGAACTGCAAGGGCTTGCTGGCAGCATTATCCACTATCGAGCACTTGAGATCAGGTTTCCTCTACCGGGGGCCTTCAATGTGCGAAACGCCCTCGCTGCGGTCGCAATTGCCGCATACCTGGGTTTGGAGCCGGAGCAGATCCGTGCAGGACTTGAGCGAGTTCCGGCTATGTTTGGTCGCGGTGAAATCCTCCGTGGACCGGTGACAGTACTGCGTGACTGCTACAACGCTAACCCCGACTCGGTTCGCGAGGCGCTTGATTTCGTTGCCGGACTTGACTGGCCGGGTCGCCGAGTGGTGGTGCTGGGTGCAATGAAGGAGTTAGGGGACGAGACCGCCAGTGCCCATGCCGAGATGTGTGCTGCCGCGCAGGCGATGCGCCCCGACGCACTTTTCTTGGTGGGTGAGGAGTTTGAAGGGGTATACGCGGAGGGTGATGTCAAACTGCACTATGCAGCAACGACGGCAGGAATAGAGGCGAGTCTCTCGCAGTATCTGCGGGAGGGTGACTTTGTTCTGCTTAAGGGCAGTCGCTCCATGGCACTTGAAGACCTCACCTCCATTTTTGCGCAGGAGCGAAGGAAGGGCGGCTCATGAGTTACGCGCTGCGAGCTGGCCTTATGGTCGAAAGAGTAGATCGGCGTCCGGTGGACTCCTTCCTGCTTGCAACCTTGGTGTTGCTTGTTGGAATGGGTCTCTCGGTGTTGTTTTCTGCCTCCTATTTTCGTGCCGACAGGCTATTTGGTGAGCCTACCTACTTTCTTCGGCGCCAGATCGTTTGGTTGGTGTTAGGCATGTTCGGAGCAATTACGGCAACGCGAGTTTCCCTTGATGCGCTGAGAAAGATCATTCCGCTCCTGCTTGTACCGACTTTGGTGTTCATGTTGCTGAGCTTTGTGCCCCGCGTAGGTGTGCAGGTTCTTGGGGCGCGTCGATGGATTGTGTTGTTTGGATACAGCTTTCAGCCATCTGAGCTAGTAAAGCTGTGTTTGATTCTTTACCTCTCCCACATCCTGAGCCGCAAGCGTGAGCAGTTCCATGATCCACTGAATGCGATCCTACCTCCGGTGCTCGTAGCCGGATTCTTTGTAGCCCTCATCTATGCCCAGAACGACTTCTCCACAGCCTTCTTTGTGCTGCTCGTGACGCTGTTAATGTTCTTTGTTTCTGGTTTTCCTTTACGGTATTTCCTGAGTATGACGATCATGAGCGCACCTATTGCCACAATACTGCTTCTCAGTCGCGAACACCGGGTGCGGCGTGTGCTGGCCTTTGTTGATCCGGGACGTGATCCAGCCGGAACCGGATACCAGATTCTGGCCTCCCAAGGGGCTTTGGCCGATGGTGGCCTGTGGGGCGTAGGCATAGGACGGAGCGTCCGCAAGCTGGGGGGCTTGCCTGAGGCGCACTCGGATTTTGTGTTTGCTGTGCTGGGAGAGGAGTTTGGGTACATTGGGGTCGTCGTTGTGCTCGGGCTTTTTGCGATGTTTGCGTACCGCGGATTCTCGCTTGCGTTCCGGCTGGAAGATAGCTTTCGCTCCTTCCTTGCTTTTGGACTTACCGCTGGCATTTCTCTTCAGGCAGCTCTCAATATGGCTGTGGTTGTTGGAATGGTGCCAGCTACCGGTATTCCATTGCCCTTTTTCTCGTCCGGCGGCTCCTCGATCGTGGTTTCTCTGGTGATGGCGGGGCTTCTTCTTAACCTTTCACGAGACGCATCTGTGTCCGAGGGAGGTGCTCATGGCTGATATGGTGCTTGGGCGGCGAGTTACTCGTAACCATAGTGGCGGCAAGCGAGTGGTTCTGGCGCTGTGTGTAGCCGGATGTGTGTTGGTACTGATAGGGCTTGGCGAACTTATCTTTCATGTGGCCATTGCTCCACGTGTGAGAATAGAGCGGGTGGTTCTTGAGAGTGACCTGCCAATGACTCGTGACGATATATTCGCACTAGCTGGCATCCGCGGCGATGAACACTATTTCTCGTTTGACGCCGAGAATGTGCGCGCGCGACTTGAAGCGTTTCCGGCGGTGCGTTCCGCTAAGGTTGAGATGAGTTTTCCCGATACAGTGCGCATTTCGGTGGCCGCCCGCACGCCCTTAGCGGTACTGCTCACCGGCAGCTCCAACGGAACCGCGCTGGTGGTAGATGAGGAGGGCTATGTCTTTGAGCCCTTTGCCTCACCTTCCGAGTATGGGCTTCCCGTTCTGTCCGGATTGCGGTTTGAACGATCTCCTATAGGTGCTCGTTTGCCGGAATCGCTGCATGAGACACTGCGTGACTTGGAATATCTACGTCTGCATTCACCTGCAACCGCTGCGCAGCTTTCTGAGCTGCGGATAAGTAGGCGAGGGGAATATGAACACGAGTTGGTTCTTTATCCGGTGCACCACCGAATTCCGGTTCGCATAGGGTCTCGTCTCGATGAGGAACTATTGAGGTATGTGCTCATGGTTCTTGATGTGTTACGACGCCATGAAGGGTATGAGTCTCGAATTACCGAGCTGGATTTTCGAACCGGTGAAGTGGTTTTTCGTTTGGGGGAGAGTGAGTAGTGCGGACCGACCCGTTTATAGTTGGACTTGATATTGGAACCACAAAAATAGCTGCGGTCATTGCCGAGTATGGTGAGACAGGCATGTTGGAAATCGTGGGAGTAGGGGTTGCCCCGTCGTACGGGCTCCGCCGTGGCGTCGTTATCAACATTGAGTCGACCCTTAAGTCGGTACACGCTGCAGTTGAAGCAGCGGAACAGATGGCGGGTTTTGAGGTACAGCAGATTGTCGTCGGCATTGCTGGCGGGCACATTGAGGGAATCAACTCGCGGGGGGTCGTCAAGGTAACGGGCCGTGGCCGGGAGATAACTCAACATGACGTTGACCGGGTGATTGAGGCTGCGCGTGCAGTGTCTATTCCTATGGACCGTGAGGTGCTCCATGTCATTCCTCAGGAGTACATTGTTGACGAACAGGACGGAATTAAGGATCCACTCGACATGATAGGCGTCCGGCTGGAAGCGGAAGTGCATATCATTACCGGTTCGGTTACCTCGGCTCAGAATCTTGTGAAATGTGTGAACAGGGCTGGCTTTCGGGTTGAGAGCTTTGTCTTGGATTCGCTGGCATCTGCACGAGCAGTGCTGTCGCGCGATGAAATGGAACTGGGAGTGTTGGCGCTCGACCTGGGTGGAGGTACCACAGATGTGCTGGTTTACCTGGAGGGCGCTCCCTACTTTACGAGTGTCGTTCCCGTTGGTGGTGCACAGGTAACCTCGGACCTTTCCATCATGCTCAAAACACCCATGGAGTCGGCTGAACGGATTAAGCGTGAAGCGGGTTGCTGTTATCTTCCAATGGTCGATGAAGGCGATCCGGTGATTATCCCGAGTGTAGGGGGCAGACCCCCCCTTTCAATAGATAAGTCCCGTATCTGTGGAATTGTGCAACCACGCATGGTGGAGATCTTCTCTATGGTGCGCGAGAAGCTAGAGCAGAAGAACCTGCTCAGGCACTTGGGTGGCGGTATTGTTCTAACTGGTGGCGGCGCACTGTTGCCGGGAGCAGTTGAACTTGCACAGGAGATGTTTGGCTGCGCCGCACGAGTTGGGCTGCCGGGTGAGCATGGAGGCTTGACCGATCAGTATCAGACACCGGAGTTGGCAACAGCTGTTGGGCTGGTTCTGTACGCGGCCGAAGGCATGGAGCCGGCCGGTGGAGACCGAAAAACGAAGAAAGAGAGCGCATCAATGCTCGGAGGATTAGGGCGCTGGTTACGAAACTTTTTTGAATAGACTTGAGTTGCATGCCACACGTGGGGGGTGTGGAGTGCTTGATTTCACCTGGGAGGGGAAGGAATGAAGATCGAGATTACCGAAGAAAACTCAATGCTGAGTGACAGTTGCGGTACGCCAACCATCATTAAGGTAATTGGCGTTGGGGGCGGTGGCAGCAACGCCGTCAACCGTATGATCACCGCCGGTCTGGCGAATGTTGAGTTCATTGTTGTGAATACCGACCTGCAAGCACTGAAACTTGCCAAGGCGGAGATGCGTGTCCCGCTTGGTTCTAAGCTCACCGGTGGACTTGGAGCTGGCGGGAAGCCTGAGGTAGGGGAAAAGGCGGCGCTCGAAGACAAGGAAGAGATCCAAAACATGGTTCGTGGCGCCGATATGGTGTTCATTACCGCGGGCATGGGCGGTGGTACCGGTACTGGCGCCGCTCCGGTCATTGCACAGATTGCCCGTGAGATGGAAATTCTCACAGTCGCGGTGGTCACCAAACCCTTTGACTTTGAGGGACGGAAGAAGAAACGTCTTGCTGATGAGGGTATTGTAAAGCTGCGTGAGGCAGTCGATACGCTCATCACGATCCCGAATCAACATCTTCTCAAGATTGTTGAGCGAACGACCCCCATCACCGAAGCCTTCCTCATTGCCGACGACGTACTGCGTCAAGGTGTGCAGGGTATATCGGACCTCATTACGCGCCCCGGCATGATTAACATAGACTTTGCAGATGTGAAGACCATCATGAACGGTCAGGGTGATGCTCTCATGGGCATAGGCGTTGGCAATGGGGACAACCGTGCGGTAGACGCGGCAACGAATGCCATTAACAACCCACTCCTTGAGGATGCTCGCATTGAAGGGGCTAAGGGCATTCTGGTGAACGTCTCCAGCGGTTTGGACTTCTCCCTTTCGGAGTACGAAGAGGTGATGAGTATCATTACCGCGAATGCGGACGATGATGCCCTCATCATTGCAGGTACCGCAATTGACGAACTCATGGAGGACGAGGTCAAGGTTTCGGTTATTGCAACCGGATTTGACTCTGACGCCGGTGAACCGCGGCGGCCTGCCGAAAAAGATGAAAAGAGCAAGGAGGAGTTCATTTCCCTTGATCAGTGGGTGCAGATGACTCACCGAGGAAGCGGCTCCACAGATGAACAAGGACGCCCAAATGATGCGGCCGATGAGCTAGGTATTCCGGCGGTTCTGCGTTATGGCAGACGCATGCACGGCGCAGGGAGCGCGAACGGATCATGACCAAGAATGGCCGGTTGCTCCAGCGTTATGAGGACTATCTCCGAGTTGAACTCCGACTGGCGCCTCGAACTGTGGAGACCTACATGCGCGAGTGCCGGGTGTTCGGCGAGTATCTTGACGCCCACACATTCGACGCCTGCAGTGTCGATGCAACCGAAATCATTGAGTATCTCGTAGATCGACAGACCGCAAAGAACGGCGTGGATCAACGTACCGTAGCTAAGATCGTGAGTTCGCTGCGGTCCTTCTTCACCTTTCTTACCCTGGAGCAGGAGCGTGAGGACAATCCTGCACGTCTGGTTGAAATGCCCAAGATGGAGCAGCGAATTCCAGGTGTTCTCCGGGTGGAGGAGGTCGAACGGATTCTGTCTCTCATCGACACATCCACCGCGTATGGTATGCGTGATCGGGCCCTCTTTGAGCTCATTTACTCCTGTGGGCTGCGGATTTCGGAGGCGGTGGAACTGGAGATTGACAAGCTTTATCTTGAAGAAGGATTGATACGGGTTTTCGGAAAAGGATCGCGTGAGCGACTGGTACCGGTAGGTGGCGAGGCGGTGTATAGGCTTGGCGTATACATGGAGTTTGGTCGGCCAGCGCTGGTAAAAGGAAGCAAGCGTTCGCCTAAGGTGTTTCTGAATCACCGTGGAATGGGCTTGTCCCGCAAAGGAATGTGGAAGCGGTTCCGTGAGTTAACCGAACGAGCTGGCATTGATGCCAAGGTCCATACCCTGCGCCACTCATATGCAACCCATTTGCTGGAGGGTGGAGCAGACCTTCGTGCAGTGCAGGAGCTCCTTGGCCATTCCGACATCAACACAACACAAATCTACACCCATGTTGATAGAGAAGACCTGCGACAATATCACGCAGAATTTCACCCAAGAGGTGCAGGATGAACAATCAGCAGCAACGAAAAGGCGGTAAGTAGATATGAGAGGCACTGTTCCCAGGCAGATATCCTCACTCCCGACTCTGTTCATGGTGGTGGGCCTTGCCTTTTTGGTGCTGGGGCTGAGTTCCTGTGCGCGAGGGGATCGTGAAATGCTGGAGAATCTGCTTGAGCTTGAGGGTCAAAGCTATGACGAGGCCTCCCGCGAGCGCATCCGCGAGCTGAGGAGCGACATTCGGCGCTATCAGTCTCGAGTCAATGATGCGGTTTCGGGACTTGCCAACGAAAGTACGGCACGACGGATGCTGGCGATTGAGTATATGAATAACGGGATGTTTGCCCTGGCTATGGAAGAGTTTGAGCGGGCTGCGGCGGTTCAGACCCAGAATCCTGCACTCTTCTATTACGCAGGCGTTGCGGCGGGACACGCAGCAAAGGCGGTCTTTGACCAGGATGAGCGGTTGGAGCTGCTCGAACGGGCAGAGTGGATGTATAAGCGAGCAGTGGAGCTGCGCCCCAACTATCCGGACGCCTGGTATGGGTTGGCTGTGGTGCAGGTTTTTGAGTTGGAGAATGCCGAGGCGGGCCTGGAGACTGTGCGTCAGTTGCGGGCCATAGAGCCACGGCACATAGAAGGGCGCTTTGTCGAGGCCCGGGCTTTAGTGATGCTGGACCGAGTCCAGGAAGCGGTAGAGGTGTACGAGTTCATTGCTCGTGAGGCACCAAGACCCGAGCAGAGAGACGCAGCACGGCGGAACGCTTCGGTTCTGTTACAGGGAGCACGATAGTGAAGACTGCAGATAGAGAGTCCGAGCTTGTACGATTTGCGATTGCGCGCATGCGTTTTTTGCGAACTCGTGAACGACGGACGCTTGCCGAGACGGTGCGAAGCGAGAGCCTGTTTTCCTCACTGTCTTTGACGGATTTGGCCTACATCATTGGCCGTCTGCCGGAGTTGAGAAACTGGGATCCGAAGGCACTCCTCGCGGACGCGGTTGCGGATGCCGAGTACTGCGCTCGCCAGTCCGTTCGCGTCTCCTGTTACGAAAATGGGGACTATCCGCCGCAGCTTCGTACAATTACCGACGCGCCGTATCTGTTGTTCTACCGAGGGGAGTTGCCGTCGCAAGATCACCCAATGGTGGGAATTGTTGGAACGCGCGAGCCAAGCCGCAGCGGCTATGAAGCCGCCTACGAGCTAGGCCGGGACTTTGGGGCTGCGGGTGTTGCTGTTGTTAGCGGGCTCGCGCGCGGGATAGACGCCGCCGCCCACGACGGGTGTATTGCTGGCGGTGCCGCGACCTACGCCGTGGGCGGCGCGGGTATAGACAAGGTGTACCCGGTCTCCAACCGGCGCCTGGCTGGCCTCATTCTTGACCATGGCGGTGCACTCATTAGTGAGTACCCGCCGGGTACACCGCCCATGCGTTATCACTTCCCGGAACGCAACCGCATTATATCGGGACTTGTCCGCTCGGTTGTGGTGGTTGAGGCTCCTGGCGATAGTGGAGCCCTGATAACAGCGGACTTTGCATTGGACCAAGGCCGAGAGGTGCTGGTGCACGAGGTAGGGCTAAAGACCAAACAAGGCGAAGGGATTCGAAGACTGGTTGATGACGGTGCGGCAACGGTGAACTGCGCGGCAGATGTGCTGGCTGATTGGGGTATGGTATTTGAAGATCAAGACAACGAGACGGAGCGTGCCGGAGTAGCAATGGCCGAGTTGAGTCCGGCCCGCGCGGGACGGCAGTTGGCGCTTGAGCTATCGCAGGAGTTGGGGCTGGGGGTAATTGATGAGTGAACTGCGTGACTCGGTTGATCGGTATGCACGATATCTCGGCAGCGTTCGTAACCTTAGCAGTGCAACGATCAGGGCTTACGAGCGTGACCTGGTATCGTTTACCGACTGGTTGGAGTCCGAGGGAATTTCGGTGTCAGATGTTGACCTCGTTTCCGCGCGGCGATATGTTGCAGGGCTCTCCAGATCCGGGGCGGCGGTTTCCTCTATTAATCGACGCCTGTCAGCGCTCAAGGGCTATTACCGCTTTGAGATCCGGCATGGTCGTGCGGAAAAATCACCGTTTGACGCAGTGCGCAGCCTCAAGGGTGAGCGACGCCTGCCTGAGTTCTTTTTTGGACAAGAGATCGAGCGACTGCTTGATATACAGGGGGGCGACTTCGCCTCTTTGCGTGACCGGGTGCTGCTCGAGCTGTTGTACGCGACCGGGTGCCGCATTAGTGAGTGCCTCGGTATAGATATTGCAAATATCGACTTCAAAAAGCGGCAGGTAGTGGTGCATGGTAAAGGCCGAAAAGATCGTCTGGTGTTCTTTGGGCCGCAGGCTGCCCGAACCATAGGTGAGTACCTCCCGTTGCGCAGCGCGCTGTTGCGTCGCCGCGGCAAGACCGGGGTACCAGCTCTCATTCTTAATCAGAGTGGTGAACGGCTCACGGTGCGTGGCGCAGCCGGGCTTCTGCAGAAACGCATTCTGGAGACCGGGATCCTAAAGGATGCTGGGCCGCATACATTTCGACATAGCTTCGCTACCCACGTGTTGGACGCGGGGGCGGACATCCGGGTGGTGCAGGAACTGTTGGGGCATTCAACGCCGTCTACAACCCAGGTCTACACTCATGTGGGACTCGGCGCACTCAAGAAAATATATACCCAGGCGCACCCGCATGGGTCACGACGTACAAGCAAGGAACTGGATCTGGATGAGGCCGTTGTTACAAGGATGGGGAAGTCATGAGTAAGGCACACCATGAGAAAATACGCAGCACCACGGTTGTTGCGGTTCGAAAGGATAACCATACGGCTATGGCTGCGGACGGGCAGGTGACCATGGGAAACACGGTGGTCAAGGCCAGCGCACGTAAGTTGAGGACGATTTACGATGACAATATCCTGGTTGGGTTTGCCGGAGCAACCGCCGACGCATTTACGCTCTTTGAGCGCTTTGAGGCCAAGGTGAAGGAGTATGGCGGGGATCTCACCCGTGCCGCGGTTGAGTTGGCCAAGGAATGGCGTACCGACAGGGTGCTACGACGTCTTGAGGCCTTGGTGCTGGTAGCGGACCGCAACAAGATACTCCTGATCTCGGGAACCGGTGATGTCATTGAACCGGACGATGGAGTCATTGCCATTGGTTCCGGCGGCAGTTATGCCTATGCAGCGGCGCGCGCATATCTTGACAGTTCAACTCTGAATGCGCGCGAGATCGCAGAGCGTTCTCTGGCAATTGCAGGCGATATCTGCATCTACACGAACGCAAACACGACGGTGGAGGAGCTTCTATGAAACGAGATCTGCAGGATCTAACCCCCAAAGAGATCGTACTGGAACTGGACCGCTACATCGTCGGACAGCTGAAAGCAAAAAAGGCAGTTGCAATTGCATTGCGCAACCGAACTCGTCGGCAGCAGCTCTCGGACGAACTGCGCGATGAGGTGGCACCTAAGAACATTATAATGATAGGCCCGACCGGAGTCGGAAAGACCGAGATTGCTCGACGTCTGTCTAAACTCACCGGAGCTCCATTCATTAAGGTCGAGGCAACCAAGTACACCGAGGTTGGATATGTGGGCCGGGATGTCGAGTCCATGGTGCGTGATCTGGTGTCGGTGGCTGTTTCCATGGTCAAGACCGAGATGCAGGAAGAAGTGAAGGAAGAGGCAGAACTCCGAACCGAGGATATTCTGCTGGATCTTCTGCTACCTGGGGTTGGAAAGTCGCGCTCAGCAGACAAACAAGCTCCGACCGGTGAGCAGGGAAAACAAGAACCGCCTCTGCTGGCGCCGCATCCCGCCGATTCTGACATGGACGATCCCTCTATCGAGGAACGCGAGTCACGTACACGCGAGAAGTTTCGCGAGAAGCTGCGGGCTGGTAAGCTTGACGACAAAGAAGTCGAGATACAGGTGACAAAAAATACCTCCCCAGCAATTGAGATCTTCTCCGGCACCGGGTTTGAAGAAATGGATCTTAATCTTGGTAATCTTTCCGGTTTGTTTGGTGGCAAGAAAAAGAAGAAACGCACCACGGTGGAACGCGCTCGCGAGATTATTCTGCAGGAAGAAATGGAGAAGCTGGTTGACGCAGATCAGCTTTCGGAGCTCGCTCGGCGGCGAGCTGAGCAAATGGGCATTATCTTCATTGATGAGATTGATAAAATTGCATCCAAAGAGAGTCGTTCCGGCGGTGATGTGAGCCGTGAGGGTGTGCAGCGTGACATTCTGCCCATAGTCGAGGGTTCAACCGTTACAACCAAACACGGTATGGTCGACACCTCCCACATCCTCTTCATTGCGGCCGGTGCCTTTCACACCTCAAAACCAAGCGACCTTATTCCCGAGTTACAGGGTCGATTCCCGCTGCGTGTAGAGCTTGAGGCATTGGAGGCTGACGACTTCCTCCGAATTCTCACTCAACCGAAGAACGCACTGATACGTCAGTACACCGAGTTGTTGGCTACCGAGGGGGTGACCCTGGATTGGCACGAGGAGGCACTTCGTCGACTGGCGGAAATTGCGGCTTCAGTCAACTCAAAGACCGAGAATATTGGGGCGCGACGTCTCCACACCATACTTGAGCTTCTCCTGGAGGATATTTCATTTAATGCCCCAGACCTGAGCGGCCAGACCATACCCATTACTGCGGAGTATGTAGAGGAAAGATTAGGAGAGGTGGTGCAGGATCAGGATTTATCACGTTACATATTGTGATCCTGAAAAAGCCTAATATGAGGGGCTTAAGCGACCGAATATGATGATAGAAGACAGATACGGCAAAGGAAGGACGGAATGTTTCTGAATAACAGCTTCGGCAAGACACTGGACATACTCCATCGCAGCATGGATGTGAGCAGCTTGCGGAATAATGTGATCTCGAACAACATTGCGAACTCGGATACACCCAACTTCAAACGAACGGTGGTGAACTTTGAGACGCAGTTGCGTGATGCACTGGACTCGGAAGGACAACGGCCCAAGTTTCAGGAACGGCTAACAAACGAGCGGCATATTCCATTCAGTCGTCCGGTCGACTACCGTGATGTTAGACCGCAGCGCTTTCTCGACTATCTTTCGGTCTCAAAAAACAATGGAAATAACGTGGACATCGAGGAGGAGAGCATGAATCTGCTCACCAACCAACTGATGTACACCATGATGACGAACTCGGTTCGCAGTGAGTTTGCGCGAGTCAATCTCGTACTGCGACGATGAGGAGCTAATTAATGGGAATGTTCGGTAGCATAAACATAGCGGCAGGCGGTCTCACGGTGCAACGGCTCCGTCAGGACGTGATTGCCGACAACATTGCAAACGTCAACACCACCCGAACAACCGAGGGTGGCGCATTTCAGCGTAGCCGGGTGATTGTGCGGCCGCGTGTGGACGGACCCTATTGGAAGTCACCCTTTGTACCTAAACAACTCGATCACGGTGTGGGCAAGGGTGTCCGGGTGGTAGGAATAGAGAAGGACATGGATGCTCAGCCGAAACTGGTCTGGGATCCTACTCATCCTGACTCAATCAAAAGCGGGCCGAACGAGGGCTATGTTCAAATGCCGAACGTGAACGTGGTAAGTGAGATGGTCGATCTTATTTCGGCGTCGCGTAGCTACGAGGCCAATATCGCGGTTATTAACGGGGCTAAGTCCATGTTCCAGCGAGCACTGGATATAGGGAGGTAATGAATGATTAACCTAGATCCAAGTCAGGTGCGAGGCGATCTGTTCCAGCTCGCTCGGACAAACCAGAACCATGTTCCGGGACGATTTGAAGTACCAACAACTGAAGCAGCGGGGAGCTTTGGTGAAATGGTTATGCACGGACTCAATCAGGTAAACGCGCTTGAGCATCAGCATGCTGATCTTTCGGTGCGCGCCGTTGTGGATCCAGACAGTGTGAATCCACATGATGTTACGATAGCCGCCGCCAAGGCCGAAATGGCGCTCAACATCACCAAGAACGTGGTGGACCGAGTTGTGCAGGCGTATCGTGACATAACGAATGTACGATAAGACGTTTCCGCCCGGCTAACTCCCGGCGGGGGTGCAGTCGGCTTCGTTCAGTAAGGGAGGGGACATGAACGAATGGCTCAAGAAATTTCGTGAGCAACTCAAGAAGGCATGGTCCGGTTGGCGTCCGGTTCAGAAGGGCATTTTTCTGGCCGTTATAGCGGTAACCGTTCTCGGGCTTGTCTTGCTTATGCGCTTTAGTGCACAGCCGAGTACGGTTCCTGTACTGACTCGGCCGGTACGTGACGAGGTGGCCCTGGATCGCATTGCTGCCCGCCTTGACCAAGAGAATATCGATTATCGCATAACCGCGGACAACGTCGTTATGGTGGCGGATACCGCCGTCGCTCAACGGGCGCGGGCCATTCTCGCGCGCGAGGACTTAATTCCTCGGGAAACTGATCCCTGGGAACTCTTTGACATTGACCGTTGGACTCAGACCGACTTTGAACGGAACGTAAACCTCCGGCGCTCAATAACCCGGCAACTTGAACAACATATCACTGCACTCGAGGATGTCGACGCGGCTAGTGTTACACTAGTACTGCCGGAACGCGAGCTTTTCAGTGAGGATCAGAATCCAGTGACCGCGTCGGTTATTCTTACAGCCAAACCTGGGTCCGACATTCGTGACAGTCGTGCCAAGATTGAGGGTATTGAGAAGCTCATTCGTTTTGCGGTGGAGGGACTCAGCGCCGAGAACATTACCATTACGGATCTACGTGGTGTTGTGCTGAACGACTTTGACCGCATGCAGGACTTTGACCGGCTAGAGCTGACTCGGCGGGAGCTGCAGTTGATAAGGAGTCAGGAGCAGGCATACCGCAACTCAATTCTGCAGGCGCTAACGCGTATGTATGGAGAAGACCGTGTTCGTGTTATTAATGTAAATGTTGATATGGACCTTGGAAAACGTACACAGGAAACCCAGGAACATTTCCCCATAATTACCCGACCGAACAATCCCGCAACGCCTTTCGACGACTCGGAGTTTGTGCTCTCAATCCCCAGGTCGGTTGAAACGGTGCGCGAAGACTACGAAGGAACAGGGTTCAACCCGCAGGGCCCACCGGGGCAGGAAGGTCAGACACCGCCAGCGTACCGAGATCTTGAGGGTCTGGTAGGACGTTGGTCAAGTTCCGAGGATCGCAGCAACTTTGAGATAAACACGCGTAGCATGGTCGAGGAAGGTAGTCCGGAGGTCAAACGAATAACCGCCAGTGTTGCAATTGACGGCGTGTGGTCGCGGGTATATGACGACCGGGGAAATGTGGTTATGAACCCCGACGGAAGCATCAACCGTGAGTACACGCCCATAAGCCAGGACAATCTGGCGGTTGCGCGTGACCTTGTTGAGCACGCTGTTGGGTACCGCCAGGATCGGGGTGACTCGGTCACCGTGCAACATGTTCAGTTTGATCGGTCCAGTCTTTTTGAGGAAGAGGACGCCGCCTACCGTCGACAACGACAGATACAGCTGTTGGTGCTCTACGTTTTGATTGGTGTGGCCGTACTTTTGGTATCATTTATAGCGTTCCGTCTGATCTCGAGAGAGCTTGAGCGGCGCCGACGCTTGCGTGAGGAAGAGCTTGCACGACAACACCAGGCAATGCGAGAGGCCGCACTTCGGAGTGCCGAGGAAGAAGGCACCGATGTCGAGATGTCGGTTGAGGATCGGGCTCGAATGGAGCTACAGGAGACCGCTATCAACATGGCCCGCGAGCATCCTGAAGATGTTGCGCAGCTTGTGCGTACCTGGTTGCAGGAGGAATAGTATATGGCCAAAGGAACCCAACCTGCTGGCGGCGGTGGTGCCGCCAGCACCCAGAAGAAATCCTCGGGCCACAAGAAGGACCTTACCGGACGTCAGAAGGCTGCAATATTCCTTGTGACTCTTGGGAGTGAGATCTCCTCCGAGATCTTCAAGCATCTCCGAGAGGATGAGATCGAGACGCTTACCTTTGAGATAGCTCGTCTTGATAGTGTCAATTCCGAGGATCGTGATCGCGTCCTGCAGGAGTTCCAGGAACTCATGATGGCGCAGGACTTCATTACCTCGGGTGGTATTGAGTATGCGCGCGAACTCTTAGAGAAATCGCTGGGATCACAGAAGGCTGTTGATATCATCAACCGTTTGACATCGAGCCTACAGGTACGGCCGTTCGACTTCATTCGGCGCACCGACCCGACACACCTGTTGAACTTCATTCAGCAGGAGCACCCTCAGACCATTGCTCTTATTCTGGCCTATCTGGAACCGGCCAAGGCGTCCATTATTCTTTCAAGTCTCCCTCACGAAATACAGTCGGACGTCGCTAAACGAATAGCCATAATGGATCGCACCTCACCAGAGGTATTGCGCGAGGTAGAGCGGGTACTGGAGAAAAAGCTCTCCACACTTTCGAGTGAGGACTATACTGCAGCTGGTGGTGTTGAGAGTATTGTTGAGATCCTTAACCTGGTGGATCGTTCGACCGAGAAGTCGATCATTGAAAACCTGGAAGAAGAGGATCCGGAACTTGCCGAAGATATTAAGAAGCGCATGTTTGTGTTCGAGGACATTGTTATGCTCGACGACCGGGCAATACAAAAGGTTATGCGCGAGGTCGATACCTCGGAACTTGCCAAGGCACTCAAGTCGGTGGATACCGAGGTTCAGGACAAGATTTTCCGCAACATGTCCAAGCGAGCGGCAACGCTGCTTAAAGAAGACATGGAGTACATGGGGCCAATTCGAATGAAAGATGTTGAGGAAAGTCAGCAGAAGATCGTTTCCATTATTCGCAAGCTTGAGGAGCAGGGAGAGATTGTTGTTGCTCGTGCAGGCGAGGACGAGTTGGTAGTTTAGGAGTAGCTCGTGGCCAAGAATGTGTTTCGCGCCGTTGAGGTGCAAGTTAGCGGTGAGCGTGTACAGATTGCAGCCCCTGAACGGGTGAAGCCTCTACCGAGCTTTGTTGAGGATCTTGAGCCCGTCGAGTATGCCGGACCTACCGCAGATGACCTAAGGCGTGAGGCTGAAGCATTTAAACAGAACTGGGATCGGGAGAAAGAAGGCATGATCGCCGAGGCCGAGGCGGAGGCCGAGCGGATTGTGAAGGAGGCGGAGAATACCGCCTTTGAGGAAATCCGCAAGAAGACCGAACAGGCACAGCAGGCCAAGAAGGATGCGGAGTTCGAGGCCGAGCGGGTGGTGGCAGAGGCCGAAGAGCGATCGGCAAAAATCATTGCGGATGCCGAGTCCAAGTCCGGACAACTAGAAAGCGAAGCTTATGCGAAGGGCAAGAAAGAAGGCTTCGATGCAGGCTGGCAGGATGGTAAGGCGGAGGCTGACCGTGTCATTGAGCGCTTGCACATTATTCTGAGCAAGGCGGTTGAGCGGCGACATCAGATCATGGAGGAGAGCGAGGCGCAAATTGTTGAACTCGTCATTTCCATGGCGAGGAAAGTCGTCAAGGCAATTACCGAGAGCCAGAAGAACGTGGTGCTAAACAACGTCGTGCAGGCGCTTGCCAAGCTACGTGCCAAGAGCGACATCGTCATTCGGGTGAACTTAGATGATTTGAGTACGACGACCGAGCACGCAAAGGAGATCATGGAGCGTATTGAGCGCGTGAACAACGTTACGGTTGCTGAGGACAGCACTGTGGACCGTGGCGGATGCATAATTGAAACCGATTTCGGTGAGATTGATGCACGCATTGCTTCGCAACTGCGAGAGATAGAGGAACGCATTCGCGAGATCTCGCCCATTCGCAGTACGCCGAAGCATGAATGATGCAGGAGCGAACCAGGATACCTGGTAAGAAGGTGCCTGGTTGAGCGACCAAGGGGAAGGAGGGGCCCTTTGAGTATTTTTGACAAGTACAGTGCGGTTGTAGATCGTATTGATCCCATTAAGCAAATCGGGCGTGTTTCCCGCGTGCAAGGTCTCCTCATTGAAAGTGTTGGGCCCCAGGCCTTTGTGGGCGAGCTCTGTCGCATCATTCTTCCGGATCAGACGGTCGAGGCCGAGGTTGTAGGACTGCGAGGAAACACGGTGCAGCTCATGCCCTTCACCGAGGTGGCTGGCATTGAGATAGGTCGCCCGGTGGTCGGTACTGGAGACAGACTCATGGTGCCGGTTTCAGATGAGCTCTTGGGTCGAGTGCTTGACTCACGTGGCCGTGCGCTTGACGGCCGAGGCCACATAGGCTCTGCGCTGCGGTACCCCGCTGTCTGTGATCCACCCGACGTGCTTGAGCGTAACACTATACAGGAGCAGATTGTGACCGGTGTCCGAGCTATTGATGGCTTGGTACCGGTAGGCAAGGGACAACGTCTGGGTGTGTTTTCTGGCAGTGGCGTTGGGAAGTCGACACTCATAGGCATGATAGCTCGCAACACCAACGCCGCGGTGAATGTCATTGCACTCATTGGTGAGCGTGGGCGTGAGGTGCGGGAGTTCATTGAGAACGATCTGGGTGAGGAAGGCCTTGCCCGTTCCGTTATCGTCGTATCGACATCCAACACGCCTCCTCTTGCGCGTTTGCGTGGCGCATACGTGGCTACCGCTATTGCCGAGTACTTTCGGGATCAGGGACAGGATGTGATGCTGCTATTTGACTCGGTTACTCGCTTTGCGCGTGCCCAGCGTGAGATCGGGTTGGCTATTGGTGAAACACCAGCCAATAGGGGCTTTCCACCGTCCATGTTTTCCATTCTGCCCAAGTTGCTTGAGCGTAGTGGCGCCGCGCCGAAAGGGAGCATCACTGGTTTCTACAGCATTTTGGTCGAGGGTGACGATATGGATGAGCCGGTTGCCGACACTGTGCGAGGTATTCTTGATGGGCACCTCATTCTCAGTCGGCGCCTCGCTGAGCGTTACCACTTTCCTGCTGTGGATGTCCTCGGCTCAGTTTCCCGTCTTACTACGCGCATCACCGGCCGGAATCACCAAAGTGCGGCGGCCGCGGTACGGCGCAATCTGGCCGTTTTTCAGGAAAACGAAGACCTGATCAATGTCGGTGCCTATGCTCGCGGCAGTAACAACGAGATTGACGCGGCAATAGACCGCATGCCGCGCATACATCAATTTCTGAGACAGGAAGTGGAAGAGACCTCCACGCTTGAGGAAACCCGAAGGGGTCTCTTTGCCCTCAACGACATGATTGTCGAGGAAGAACCCAGTGCAGGTGCGACCTCGCCAGGTGCGACCTCGCCAGATACTGGTGCAACGACACCGAGCACGGCTGTGCAGGGGGCTGCTGAACAGGGTTCTGCTGAGCAGGAGATAAGCGCGAATGCGTAGTTTTCGTTTCCGGCTCGAACCTATCCTGTCGGTGCGCTCGCACCGCGCAAAACAGGCCGAGATTGAGCTGGCGAGGGTGACCGGAGAGTGTCTCAAGCTTGAACGTGAGATTGCCGAGTTAGGACATCGACGTACCGCGACCTTTGGTTTGTCGGTTGCTGCCGAGGATCTCTCTTATCGGGTGTCGCAGGGACACCACATTCGCTTTCTTGAACAACGCATGGAAGAGTTACGCCGACGGAGAACTCAAATGGAGCCCAAGCGCGTTGAGGCACAAGATCGATACAACGAACTGTCGAAACAAGAGAAGGTGCTTGAAAAGCTTAGGGAACGCAGGTCTGGTGACTATTATCGCGAGTATCGTCGCCACGAAGGCCGCATCTCGGATGAAAGTGCAAGCCAGATTCATGTCATGCGAAAAACTGAACGGCACGATTCTGGAGAAGGGGACGAATAGATGCGACGCTTACAGGTAGGCGCGTTACCACAGATTATTGCCTTAACACTCTTGGTGCTGGTGCTACTTGCGGGTGGCGCGTTGTGGTTCAATTATCTTGGTCTTATTGATGTAACCGAGACTTTTTCTCCGGTGCTTCGCTTGGTGGGCATAGACGCGCGCCGTGATGAGGTTCGGGTTGAGGCGGAGTTGCTGCTTGACCGCGAGCGCCTTGAGAAGCTCGAAGAAGCCCTGGTACTGCAGGAAGAGGCCCTCATGCAGCGTGAGCAAGAGCTCATCAGCCGCGATAACGAGATCAGCCGGCGCCAGGACGAAATTGAGGCGCGAGAAAGAGATATTCAAGATCGTGAGAATTCGTTTAACGAAAGGGTGCGTCGGTACGACAATAGAAGAGAGGTTCTGGAACAGAACTCACGAGACCTGCAAAACATGAGGCCTGAAGAGGCTGTGCGGATTCTGGTGGGATTTGATGATCAGCTCCTTATAGACACACTCCGAGTGACGGAAGAACTTGCCCAGGAGGCAGGGGCTTTTTCCATGGTTCCGGTGTGGCTTGCGCGGCTTCCTGCCGAACGAGCCTCCGAGATCCAGCGGAAAATGACCATTCGCTCGGAGCAGTAACGCGGAGGTAAGTGCGTGATACAACTTCACGCGGAACGCAGTCCGACTCTTCTCGATCTATCACCCCAAGCGAACGCTATGCTCACCAAGCATGACGGTTCGGCTGGTTTTGCAGAGTATCTTGACAAGATGCTTGGCCGAGGAGTCTTCAGCTCACCGCTACAGAACAGTCTGCCGGAAGTGTCACATCAGCCGTCATCCCTCGCCGTTTCCAAAGACGATCGCTCGCAGTACGAGGTAGACCTGTACGGAGATAAGCGCGGTGAACAACCGCGTTCGAGCGCGTCTGCCAATGGGAACGACGAGCGGGCCGTCGAGGCAGCTAAGCATGAAGCGGCGAAAAGACATGAAGCTACAGCCAAAGACGAGGCGGCGGAGAAACGAAACGCTTCAAAGACGGCAGCTCGTGAGGCGGAGCGGTCTCGTTCCGAGGCAGTTTCCAAGACCGTGACAGAACAGTCCGGGCGAAAGAGCGTCGAGGGCTCGAGCAAGGGCGCGAGGGTTACGGAGCCGAGTGACGCCAGGTTCAAGGCAGCCGCGGCGTTTACGCAGGTCTTCGATGCCAAAAAGTCCACCGAGCAGGAAATCACAGAGGAAGGCGAGTCACGAGTTCATCGTCAAAAGGCTGCATCCAGCGTCAAAACGGCTTTTGCAAACGCAGATCATGCCACGCTGAAGGCTCAGCATGAGGATAGTGGGTCTAAAGGCGAAAATGGTTCTGAAACTCGTCGTGTCGCTGACGGAAAGGGAGTTGAGGCTGGCCAGGTAGAACTGCTTGGGAAGAAACAGTCTTTAGTCGCAGACGCCTCAACTAAAGAAGTAGATGGTCTTGATTCCCGTAAGCCGCATTCGCGGCATGCTCAGGGAGCGGTGGCTGAGTCGCTTGCGACCAAGGGCTCTCAAGACGCTGAAGAGGCTGAGAAGGCAAAACCAGGCGCAGCAAAGACTGCATCCGAGTCTCGGAATGAGGCGGATACGCCGCGGATGGTCCGTAACGAGCACAAAGCGGATGAGGTAGCGCGAGAGAGTGGAAAAGGCAACCGCGACGACAAACTCGACAGGGTCGCGGCTGGCGCCATTGCAGGTGACAAGCATGATGGTGACAGTGGACGCTCACGCTCACGAGTTCGTTCCGAGATTGTTGTTGATCTGAGCAAGTACGACACAACGAGTGAGTCCGACAAGACCGGCAATAAACAGTTTGGTGGAGAGAGCCGTGGTGGAGAGCAGGACGGACGTAACTCCTTCACAACAAGATTTGACGGCTTTGGGGGTACAGACCCCGCGCCCGGGCGCAACGGAACCTTGGGCTCAGATTTTGCCTCGCAACTGTCTCGTCGCCTCCAGGGCGATGCTGGTGCAGAAATCGTGCGTCACGCGCACATGGTTGTTCGTGGTAAGGAAAGTGGGGAAATGCGACTTGTTTTGCGGCCGGACAATCTCGGCAGTGTACGAGTTCGCATGCAAATGGAGGACGGGCTTATAACCGTGCGCTTTCTTGTCGAGAATAACGGAGTACGGCAGGCTTTGGAACAGAACTTGGCGGGCTTGCAACAGGCGTTTAGGGATGCGGGTTTGGAAACCGGTAGCCTCGACGTTTCGGTTGGAAACGGCGGAAACGGAGACGCAGAGCAGCAGGGCCAGGGGGACACAACGCGGCGCGATGTACATCGCCTGGCTGCGGCAGTCCCCGGCATTAGCGAGTTCGGGTTTCCCGAGCATGCAGTAGACCTGATAGCGTAGGAAGGAGAGATCATGGATATCGGTGCCCAGTTTGAAGGGATGATGAGCAGCGCTGAGCGTGCACGACTTGGTTCACAGATCGATGCATTCAACAAGGAACTGCAGGGGTCGCGTGAGTCGAGTAAGCAGCTTGGGAGAGATGATTTTTTGAAGCTCTTGATCACTCAGTTGCAGAATCAAGACCCGACCGCGCCTATGGAAGATAAGCAGTTCATTGCCCAGATGGCGCAGTTTTCCACGCTAGAGCAGATGACAAATATGTCCAACGACTTCCGTAGTCTTTCCTCGGTTCTGGGCTCGGGGCGGGCAATGCAGATGCTGGGGCGCGCGGTTGAGATTGTTGCAGGCGACGCTACCGTGAATGGTGTCGTCGAGGAAGTAACCGGCGGCGAGTTTCCGCAAGTACTGGTCAATGATCGCTACTACGATCTTGAGCAGGTTTCACGAATAAAGAATTAGGAGGCACAAGCCATGATGCGATCGTTATACTCCGGTGTTTCCGGCCTGCAAAACCATCAAACCCGTATGGATGTCATTGGTAACAATGTTTCGAACGTAAACACAACCGGGTTCAAGCGAAACCGGGTGAACTTCCAGGACATGATCTACCAGATGATGCAAGGCGCGGCCCGACCACGTGACGAGGTCGGCGGTGTGAACCCACAACAGGTAGGTCTCGGAATGATGGTGGCCTCTATCGACACCATTCACACTCAGGGCTCATTGCAGACAACCGGTGTGAAGAGTGATATGGCCATACAGGGTAATGGGATGTTCGTCCTGCGCAGTGGAGACCAGCAGCTGTTCACCCGCGACGGTTCTTTTGGCCTTGACAGTGAGGGGCGCCTGGTTAACCCCGGTAACGGGATGCGGGTACAGGGCTGGCTCGCCGAACAGGTGGACGGCCAGACCATGATCAATACATCTGCGGCGCTCGATGACCTGATTATTCCCATTGGGACAAAGGACGCGGCTCAAGAGACCACCGAGGTCTTCCTGGCCAGTAACCTGAATAAAACCACTCCGCTCATTCCGGCCGATGCCACCGCCGCTCAGGTACAGGAAGGAACCTGGTCCGTTGAGTACGATGTCTACGACAGCTATGGTGGAACCCATACTCTGCGGATTGACTTCACCCGTGCTGAGGGTGAGGAAAACACCTGGAACGCTAATGTCAGCATTAATCCTGAACTTGATGAAGCAACAGCGCAAGCGGTTGCGGTGGGTGGAGTCGACAGCGCCGACGGGCAATCATTCACCCTTCAGTTTGACAATGCCGGAACCCTACAGTCGGTATCGAACGCACAGGGGGGCTTGCTCAACGAAGACGAGATTTTTGTTGATGTGACCTTTCAAGTACCCGAAAGCGCAGTTCCGGTAGATCCAGAAACCGGTCTTCCTGGAGATCCACAGACGCAGAGCTTCAGCATAAATCTTGGACAGGTTGGTTCCTTTACCGACTCAATGACGCAGTACGCGTCACGGAGTTCGACCAAGGTATTCAGCCAGAACGGTTACGGTATGGGGTACCTTGAGGACTATCGCATAGACCAAAGCGGTATCATCACGGGTGTATTCTCTAACGGAACGAACCGGGCCCTTGGTCAGGTTGCCTTGGCTTCATTCGTGAATCCGGGTGGGCTTGAGAAGGCCGGGGAAAACGCCTATCAAGCTACCATTAACTCCGGTCTGGCCGATATTGGCGAGTCTGGAGTCGCGGGCAAGGGTATGGTAATTGCGGGTGCTCTGGAAATGAGCAACGTCGACCTGGCTGAGGAATTTACCGACATGATTGTAACCCAACGGGGATTCCAGGCTAACTCGCGGACTATACAGACCGCGGATCAGTTGTTGCAAGAGGTCTTAACACTCAAGCGTTAAGCCGTTACAATGGGGGGTAGATGATTAGGGTAACACGATTAGGCGGAACCTCATATTACGTGAACCCGCATCAGATTGAGTACATCGAGTGTAATCCCGACACCACTTTAATCATGCTCTCTGGTAAACGACTCGTAGTCAAAGAGGACTACGAGTCTCTATTTCGTTCGATCGTCGATTACCGCAAGTTGATCGGCGCGTTTAAGAACGAGGAGTAGGCGCACATGGATCTTGGGACAATTATCGGATTGGCATCCGGCTTTGGAATGGTGCTGATCGGAGTCATGCTGGGCGGCGCGGGTGTCGGCCCTTACATCAGTCCCGACTCGGTTCTGATTGTTATAGGCGGGTCCTTCGGTGCCATGCTTGTTGCCAACCCAATGAACCGAATGCTCGGTATTATGAAATACTTCTCGCACGCCCTTAAATCTACAGACTGGCGTGAAGAGCAACTGATCAGCGATCTTGTAGGCTTCTCGGATCGGGCCCGTCGTGAAGGACTATTGGCACTTGAGGACAACGTCGACCAGATAGAGGACGAGTTCATGCGCAAGGCAATACAGCTCGTCGTTGACGGTACCGATCCAGAGATCATCAAGTCCATTATGTATAACGACCTTAATCAGATACAGACTCGCCACGAAGCGGGCATAAAGGTGTTTGACGACTGGTCGAAAATTGCACCGGCTTTTGGAATGATTGGTACCCTCATTGGACTTATTGCAATGTTGGTCAACCTTGGCGGTGATACCTCGGTCATTGGTCGTGGTATGTCGACCGCTCTGGTTACTACGCTGTATGGCTCATTTTTTGCAAACCTTGTACTCATACCGGTGAAAAGTAAGCTCGAAGACCGTGACGGGGACGAAACACGGGCGCGGGAGATAGTTATTGAAGGTATACTCTCGATACAGTCGGGAGATAATCCGCGTATACTGCTGGACAAGTTGGTGGCCTTCTTGCCGCCGAAGCAGCGTGAAGCCATTAAGGCGGAGTCCGGTCGAGACTAAGCGGTTGTAGAGCGCTAGGAGGGGAGGGGCTATGCCCGCGCCAAAGAAAAAAAAGAAGAAGTCTGAGGGAGCGCCTGATTACATGCTCACCTATGGTGACATGGTTACGCTGCTTCTGACCTTTTTTGTTATGCTGCTCACTACCGCCGAGATCGATGGATATCGTTTGCGTTTGATACTCGCCTCCTTCCCTGGGCTTGGAAGCATGCAGGGTGGAAACACGCTGCAAGAAGGCCCTTTGGCTGAGCTTGGGAACACCATAATGATGCTCCCTTCCATGGAGCGCGGACGGGCATTAGACAATGCCCGCCGTAATGCGGTGTCGCTCTTTGAGCCCGAAATTCGGAGCCAAAGGGTACGAGTCACGCAGGACGAGCGAGGGCTTGTTATTTCCTTGGCAGCAGATGCCTTTTTTGGAGTGGCGAGTGCGGAGGTGAATCTTGAGGAGGCCCGCTCGGTGCTCCAGCGGCTTGCGGAGTTACTGCGTTCACCTGAGCTTGCTGAGCGAAAGTTCCGAATTGAGGGGCACACCGACAGTGTGCCGACCGACCCACAGGGGCCGTGGCCCACAAACTGGGAGCTTTCGGTAGCACGGTCACTATCGGTGTTTCGGTTGCTTCTTGACTTTGGAGGTGGCGAGTTGGAAGAGCAGTTCCAGGTTATGGGAGTTGCCGATACCGAACCTCTGTTCGACAACAGCACGCCGGAAGGGCGTGCGTATAATCGTCGTGTTGATGTCATTATCCTCAGCGAGGGGCATCTATGATCTTAGGAGCGGAACGTGGCTGATGAAGATTTTTTGGGCGAAGACGAGGACGTCGGTGGAAGTGATTCTGCGGCGGGGGAAAAGAAGCGCATAGGTTTCATTCCCGGCATTGTTATACAGATCCTCAAGTGGGCTGGAGTAGTACTCGGTGCCATTATCTTTATCGTTACGGTTGTGGTAATCACACTTCGTATCATGGGCCCGGGTACCGACCCCCAAACAAGGGTGCCCCGTACCGAGGCGTA